>JBHEOR010000238.1:659-3503 GCA_046260685.1 Desulfopila sp. | reverse complement strand
ACATTGTGTTGGTCAAGAGAAAAAGTGAAACAATATCAAAGCTCTTGAAAAAACAATATTATTCTGGAAATCAACACAATGTTCATGAGAAATGCGGGCTAGAGAGACACAGAATCTGCCGTCGCCAGGGCGGACAGCCTTGCATCATCGTAGAAAAGAGTTGTCTCCGTTAAAAACAGTCCACCGAAGGAGTCGAACAATGAATAATAAAGCATGTCTTTTTATTACCGCAGAGATGTACACTCCCGTTTTATTGTTCACCAGTAGTCAACATGATGGACCTGCAGAAAAAGCAGGGAAAAACGTTGATCATACTTTTCTGGAAGTGGGCAAAAAAAATCGAAACAACCGGCGATGCGATAAAAGATAAAATCGAAAATGCTGCCTCATCCTTTTATAATGTCATCATTAACAATGGTTATTAAAATGAAAATCGTCAAATACGACAATAGCCCGATTGATAGCCCTACTGCGCGACTTGATTCGAGCCAGGAGATACCCCGGAACCTGCAAGCTGAAAAGAATAACCGGATGATGGAGGACCTGCAGCCGGACTTGCCCAATCCGATGACAGTTCGTCGAGTTGTCTATGATCTCCGGGTGCATCAGATTGAGGTGGAAATACAAAACGAGGGGCTGCGAAGCCTCCAGCAGGAACTGGAAGCGTCAAAAACGCGCTTTAAAGACCTCTGCGACTTCGCTCCAACCGGCTCTATTAAAATCACTGACATAAATGACGGCATACGGCTGGCTGAAGAGAAAAAACGACTGGAATCCAAATGTCGGAGCCTCGAGAAGGCTGAAAGCCTCGGCCGGATGGCCGGGGCCATTGCCCACCATTTCAATAACATGTTGGGTGCAGTGATGGGCAATCAAGAACTTACTCAGTACGGTATAGCTCAAGAGACGGAATCGAGCAATAACCTTACTACGGCCATGCACGGGGCTCAACGGGCCGCGGAAATAAGCAGTTCGATGCTGACTTATCTCGGCCAATCCTCTGCGCAACAAGAACAGCTGGATTTTGCGGCAACCTTCCGCACCTGTCTTGCAGGACGGCAGGTGGTTGTGCCCAAAGAAGTTGAACTGGTGGTAGATGTTCCTGCCGACGGGCCGACTGTCGATACCAATGTTTATCAGGTTCATCAGGTCCTGAAAAACCTGATGACTAATGCTTGGGAAAGTCAAAACCAGCGCAGGGGTGCCATCCACCTGAGTATGAAAACCCTCAGGATTGAGGATATCCCGGCAATACACCGCTTTCCACGGGATTTTCAATTTCAGCACAATCTTTATACTTGCCTTACAGTACAGGATGCCGGGTGCGGTATCGCCGAGCCGGATATCGAGAATCTCTTCGATCCCTTTTACACCAGCAAATTTTTCGGGCGGGGCTTAGGTCTTCCTATAGTTCTGGGAATTGTGAGAGCACACAGCGGATTCTTTATGGTGACGAGTAAAGTTGACAGAGGCAGTCTTTTCAGTATCTTTTTACCGGTCAGTGGGAGGGGGTTTATCCCTGCAGGCGACAGGGTGATTGAGGCACAGGAAATTACCTGAGAAGGCACAGTGCTTTAAGTCGATGACTTACAGCCTTTCTACACTACGAAACCTGGAATCAGAACCGGCCTAGGCTTGTCTGTTTGCTATGGTATTGTCGAATATAAAAAACTAGAAAACCATTAACCAGGAAACATCATAACCAGCTTGAACGTCCTACTGTCGACCAAGGCGAGAGTACCTGTTCAGCCGTCTCAGCCATTCTCTGTCGCGTTATGAGGTGGTCCAGTACAATAATATAACCGACCAACGCTTTTTCATACACGAGAAGGCATGACACCGGGAGGAAATATCGACGATGAAGTTTAGCCCCATAATATCTCAGCGAAATCTTTTATATTTTATCGAATTTTACCCTAAGAGAGGCTTATCGGAAAGTATTGCCGTGGAAAAGCTACCACTCCGCTCGAAGCTGTTCGGCAGCGACCGGATGAGTCAGCATGGCCTGATTTTAGCAAGCGACCATGCGTTGCATCCCGATCACCTGCCGGACCAGTTGCTGCCGGGGCTTGCCCAAAATGAGAGGGTGCTGATAGATGTCGGCCGACTGCTGATCGCCAGGCAAGATCTTTTTCTTCGCCGCCTCTCCCGCAAAACCTGGGCATTTTTTGAGACCTTCGTCGGCCCCCGGAATCATTGGCTGCCACCCGACAACTATCAGGAGGGTCCGGTGGGCGTGGTTACCCACCGAACCACGCCCACCAACATGGGACTTGCCCTGCTGGCCAATCTGTCGGCCTATGATTTAGGCTACATTTCCGCCGGCAGCCTCATCGAGCGAACGGCCGGTACCCTGCACACCATGGACACCATGGAACGGCATCGTGGCCATTTTTACAACAGGTACGACACCCAATCTCTCGGGCCACTCGTCCCTCTCTGTATTTCGTCGGTAGAAAGCGGCAATCTGGCCGGCCATCTTCTGACTGTAGGGCCAGGACTGCAGGGACTTGCCGATCTGCCGATTGTCGGCAGGCTTTTGTTTCACGGACTGAACGACACCTTGGGGATCATAGGCGAAATTGCCGAGCGTGCTCTGTCCGACCGACGAACCGAACTGCAGAATGATCTTGATCAGGCGATAGCCGTTCCACCGATGAGCCTCAACGCAGTGCGTGTATGTCTGCTACAGCTGTCCAGGTCTGCCGCCATGATGATTACCGAAGTGGAAACAATCGAAACCGAACCCGCCGCTCAGTTGCGCTGGTGGACCAAGGTCTTTGCCGAACAGTGCCGCGACGCTCTGGATGAAATAACCCTTCTTGCCCCGCGGAGAGAAAATTT
>JBHEOR010000238.1:0-612 GCA_046260685.1 Desulfopila sp. | reverse complement strand
CCCCTGGCCACTCTGGTCATCTCGATACGATCCCCACTCTCCGCCAAGTGGCAGAAATGAAAACTGAGGTGCAATACCCTGTCACGACCGCAATCACGAAGGCCAAGACCCGCCTTGCGAACATCGATTATCTGGCCCGCTTTGCAAATCGGCTCGCCCAAATGGAATAAGGTTTTCTCTCGACACCTCTTAGCCTCCTGCTGACCATCGGATACAATGTCGGCGAGCATCGATTCGAATTATGTCTTAACAAGTAAACGTTGATGGTTTGTTGCCGGATGATAGATGACGCGACTTTGGCTTTTGGCGCAATAATTGCGAGAAGGACAAAAAGAGAAATCCATGCATAAGCCATGCTGCTACGTCCGAACCAACTGGAGCAATCTGTATTTCTGAACTTAAGCTTCGATTGGAATCGAAAAAAACAAAATTGAGTCATAGCCAATGAAAAATAATACTGGTGGAAAAGATTTTCCTGTCGTTTGCGTAGGCGGTTCAGCCGGCGGCCTCGATGCCTATACTCGTTTATTAAAGCATCTGCCGGTCGATATGGGCGTTGCCATCGTAATCGTCAATCATCTGAGAACCGTAGCCACCCTGCTCCACGAGATT
>JBHEOR010000237.1:0-3517 GCA_046260685.1 Desulfopila sp. | reverse complement strand
GATAATTGCACACTCCTGCATAGTGGGATAGCCAAGACGGGTAAAGCGGTGGAGACCGGTAGTATAGTCCTCCGGAGTGTCCATATCAAAGAGGATATTGGCGTCAGGTACATTAATTTCGACTATCTGTTTCGGTCTTTTATGCTCAACCTTTGACAACAAAGATCGCAATCCGCCTTTTTGACTATTATTTTTCAGAATGGTTGGAATCAGATCGCGCGCAATGAGGGGAGGATGGCCGCGTTTTCCATCAAAGGTGGGATAAGCTATTCGGGTCGAAGCTTTAAATGATCGGATAAGCAATCTGAGCGTACCCGGCCGCACGAGAGGAATATCGGCCGGCAGCAGAAAAAAGCCGTTGCTCCGTTTGCCAATGTGACGGACACCAATCTTAATAGAGCTATACATTCCTGAGCCAAACTTAGGATTGTGGACAACCCTTGCTCCTGCCCTATCGGCAATCGCTCCAGTCTCTTCGCTTCGATGGCCGGTAACGACCACCAGATCCTCGATACCGCAATCCCTGAATAATCCCAGGCTCTGTTCCAACACAGTACTCGTACCCAAAGGCATTGTAGCTTTGAGATCACCCATGCGGGAGGAGAGTCCTGCCGCCAGGATAATTGCGCTTAGACGAGGTGCCACGCCTTCCTTCCTCAGCGTATGCCCAGATTGCGGCTAATTATCCCCATAACCGAATAGACCAGCTGGGCAGTGGCGAAATCGGATGCATTGTCACCTTGCACTGGAGCAAGCTCGACCACGTCGAAACCAAGAATTTTTCTGCCGGCTAGAGCACGTTCCAGAAAAGTCAGTGTCTGGTACCAGTTTGGCCCGCCGGGAACAGGTGTTCCGGTTGCTCCGATAACAGACGGGTCGAGGCCATCCACGTCAAGGGTCAGATAAATATCTTCCGGAAAATCAGCGGGCAACTCAAAGTCGGTAAGGTCTGTTGTAAATATCGCTCTGCCGTCAAGGTGATTTACCTGATGCTTCATTCGATAATCAACCTCCTCTCGGCAAAGAGCCCTCACGCCGAACTGGAACAACCGACAACCGAATTCCTCCAGGGCCCGCCGCATGACACAGGCATGGCTATATGGCGAACCTTCGTAGCTGTCGCGCAGGTCAGCATGGGCATCTATCTGGATAATCCCGATGGGTTTGGAGCTTTTCCCGGCAAGAGCCCTGATTGGTGCCAGGCTGACGGTATGTTCACCGCCGAGCACTACGGGGATTTTACCACGGGTCGCAACGGACAGCACAGTTTCTTCAATGTTTTTGAGAATAGCTGCAATATCGCCCGAGCAGTCAATAAAAGGAGTAGTATTGATCCCGGCCGCAAGCGGCTCTGAAAAACCATCCCAGCGCTCAAGCTGTTGCGATGCATTAAGGATGGCAGCTGGCCCCCGGGACGTGCCGCCGCCAAAAGATACGGTCTGCTCCAGCGGCACAGGGATTACATGAAAGAGTGCTTCAGGGTTCTGCGCCCCTGCTTCCGACTCCAATTCCGACTCGAGAAAACCTGGATAATCCATCTGCACTATCATACTCTCCTACGACAACCTGTTTTTAAAATCTTCATAACCGAAAGATTGAATACATTGGTAGCTATCGTTCTTCGGTTCATAAATATAAATGGACGGTAAGCCAACCCCGTTAAAAGTGTTGTTTTTTACCATGGTATAAATGGCCATATCGCTAAAAGTCAACCTGTCCCCGACTGCAAGCGGTTGATCGAAAGAATAGATTCCGGCAACATCCCCGGCCAGACAGGAAAGCCCTCCGATCCGGTAATTATATGCTTTTTCTCCAGCTTCACCCGAGCCGATTATATGCGGCCGATACGGCATCTCAAGGACATCCGGCATATGAGCCGGTACCGAAGAGTCCATGATGGCAATATCCATATCCGCCCGCGTTACATCAAGAACCGTACTGACCAGATAACCGCAGTTAAGTGCCACCGCTTCCCCCGGTTCGAGGTACACCTCGACTCGCCATTTTGCCTTGAAAGTATTTATGACCCGAATCAGCCGTTCAAGGTCATAGCCGGGCCGGGTTATATGATGGCCTCCGCCAAAATTTACGTAGCGCATTCGTGGAATCAGTTCGCCAAACCGCTCCTCCACCGCGGCAACCGTACGCTCCAGGCAATCGGCATCCTGCTCGCACAGGTTGTGCCAGTGCAGCCCGGTCACGCCTTCCAGCAGCTCTTCCCGCAGTTGATCCCGACGAATCCCCAGCCTTGATCCCGGCGCACAAGGGTCATACATTTCCACTGCTCCCTCGCTGTGCTCCGGGTTGATGCGAATCCCGAGCTCGATCTCTTTACCGGACCGGTCAATATATTCCGTGATCATCGGCTTGAATCGCTCAAGCTGGGAACAGGAGTTAAAGAGAATATGGTCTGAAGTCAGGCAGAGGTCTTCCATATCCGCTTGAGAATAAGCAGCACCGAAAGTATGCACCTCCTTGCCAAACTCCTCAAACCCCAGCCGCGCCTCATGGGGAGAGCTGGCACAGACCCCGTCCAGGGTTTCGGCGATGAGCGGAAACAGCCTGAACATGGAAAAACATTTCAGCGCCAGCAGAATCTTGCAGCCGGTTCGGGCCTTCACATCGGCCAGAATTTTCAGGTTCTGCCGCAGCAGCCCCGCATCCACCAGATAGCAGGGAGTGTTCAATCCCGCTGGATCAAATCGATATTCAGAGTGACCGTTCATTACAGCTCAACAGCCGTCCACGGCAGTCCGTAGCGATTAAGGGCGTCCATAAAAGGATCGGGATCGAACTGTTCCATATGCCAGACGCCGGGCCGATGCCAGGTTTTTTCCAGCATTAATTTAGCACCGATCATGGCGGGAACCCCTGTCGTATAACTAATTGCCTGAGAACCCACTTCCCGGTAGGCCTCTTCGTGGCTGCAGATATTATAGACGTAGAGTTTTTTCTCTTTGCCGTTTTTGATGCCTTTCAAAACGCAGCCGATGCAGGTTTTTCCTTTGGTCAGCGGGCCAAGGGATGAAGGCTCGGGCAGCACTTTTTTCAAAAACTGAATGGGGACAATCTGCCGGCCGTCAAACTCTATGGGATCAATTCGGGTCATACCGACATTTTCAAGCACCCGCAAATGCGTCAGGTACTGCTCGCCAAAGGTCATCCAAAATCGTGCCCGCTTCAATCCCCGCAGGTGCATGACCAAAGATTCCAGTTCTTCATGGTACATCAGGAAACATTTTTTCGGACCGATACCATCCGGGAAATCATAGTTCATCGACCAGGAAAGCGGATCGGTTTCCACCCATTCACCGTGCTCCCAATAGCGGCCGCGCTGGGTAATCTCGCGAATATTTATTTCCGGATTGAAATTGGTGGCAAACGCCTGCCCATGATCACCGGCATTGCAGTCGATAATATCCAGCTCATGGATTTCGTCAAAGTGATGTTTTTGAGCCCAGGCACAGAACACATTGGTTACACCCGGATCAAAACCCGATCCGAGCAGGGCCATGAG
>JBHEOR010000236.1:0-3542 GCA_046260685.1 Desulfopila sp. | reverse complement strand
ATACTACCCTGCAGGGGTGATCCGAAGAGAAGGCAGATCACCCCTACAGTTTGCTGTTTCGTCTGTTTCGTCTATTTCGTCTATTTTTGCTGATCGATCTTGAAAACGAGTTCCTGCACGATACGCTGAACAACGGAATCCAGGGTCACAAGCTGTGAGGCCGATCCCGACATACCGAGCAGTCCTTGAGCCTTCCCGCCGGTTTCCATTTTCTTTTCCACGTAACCGCTCGAAACCTGTTCCGTGGTCGCGGCGTCGATTATTTTATACCGCATACCGACGATCCATACGGCGGCAGCCTCCTTCGTTTTGGCCGACGATATTGCAGTATTGCCGACCGAGCCGGTAACCCCGCCGACCACCTTGCCAAAGATTGAGCCAAGGGCGTTGCCTCTGAAGCCGGAACCGGCTTTAGCCGTTTCCTGGGCCTTCAATACATCGAGCTTTACAAACCATTTGGTTGACTTGAACTTCCCTCGTTTGAATTTTTGCAAAGCGGTGGGATCCCCCATGCTGACAGCGAGATTGACCTCCTTGAGCAACGATCCAAGATCGGTGCGCTCCAATACCCGAAAATTTGCATTAGAAAGCTCAATTTCGGCAAAATCAGCGATATTATTGGGCCGCACTCTCTGCCGGAAGGTAGCGCTGCTGGCCTTTATCTGCCCCGGCAAAACAATGAGGGTTGGTCCCCTTTGGCCGGAGTTGCTGTAATTAACGGGTTGGTACATCGCGTTGTCCGCCTCCTCGTTGGCGCGCATCGACGCGGCTCCACCGGTACCGGTGCTCGAGGGAACACAGCCCGAAGTGAAGGCCATCAGCAGCCCTAAACAAGAAAACATCACGCCGCGGAAAATTATGTTTTTCATGCTACCTCCTTTATCTTTTTCTCTGTTTTTACAGGCCGGCCAATACGGAAAGACCTGCTCCTGACTTTTATTTTTACTCGGTTTCCAACGATGTGGCCATCTCCGGGTTCATCTTTTTGATTCTTTCCAGGATACCACTATCCTGAATGATTTTGGCGATTCGCTCCGGGCTTGCCGTGGCAAGTGAAGCGGGGGGCAAACTTTGCAATGATCGTTGAAGGCTTTTCGGCTGCGCTCCCAGATCAACACTCACTCCTATGACATTGCCGCGAAATGACGTCAATTTGAGACGCGCCCCTTCCAGTTTGGCATTGAGCGGTTTAAGAATGGCGTTGTTGAGAACCTGCATAAAGTTGCTGCCGCCGCTGGTGCACTCAACTTCGAACAAGCTCAAACCTCCACTTTCAAAATTTAGTAACTCCACGCTCAAGATATTGCGCAGGCCGACAAACTCCTTGCGGAAGAGCAGGGCTGAGTCATAATCCGGCAGTCCGCTGAGCTGGATCTGATAGCGTTGTGCCGGTGACACAAGCTGTGTCTCGAAAAACTCCTTGCTGAATTCCTTACCTATCAACCCTCCTATATCTTCCAGGGCCTGATCTTGATCGGCCCAGGCTCTTTTGCGTGGCACTTTGTTGTTGAAATAGACCTCTTCCCCGGTGGTATTATTGATGCATTTGACCGTCCATGAAGTAAGAACATGCTTGGTCAGCTCGATGCCGGAGGCCTTGAGGGTAACCGCCGCCTGTTTGAATTTTGCTTCACCGATGACGCTGAAATCCGCCATACGCCGGCTCGTTTTTTGGGCACCGGCCTCCCGCCGCAATAATCTGGTATACTCCTCCGACCAGACCCTATAGCCAAAATCGACGAAATGCTGCTTGAGAATATTCTCGGCAATGGGGGAGTTTTCAACCTCGAGATCTGAGGTACGGATGGCATCCCGGACCACAACAGCAACGGAGATTGTCGGGTTGCCCCGCTCCCTGATCAGGCTCATTCGGCTCTCCCTGCTCAGGCTATCCAGGGCTTCCTTGACATCGGATATGAAAACTTCGGCGGTGATTTCCATGTGCATGAGACCGTCTTGGCCGAGTTGCGGGGCTGATTGCTCCAGAATTCGCTTTATCAGCCCCTGAGACTTGGTAAGCACCCGGTCTTCGATGAGCAGGTAGTTTTCCACCAGAGTCGAGCTTTCCACATACACCCCCACTGCTTTCTCAATGGCCTGCCGTTGTGCATCCCGGCGCAGATCATCGATCATCATAGCTTTATCTTTGGTATACACCCTGGCATTAGGGTCCGCCAGGCCTTCCGCTGTAACGATGATGGTCGGGGCCGGCTCATTTTTTGCGCCGGCTGTGACCGGCGACACAACAAAAAACAAAATCATGATGAGCAGCACTCCCGAAAACGGATGGCGGATGGGTGCGGGTATGGTGGTCATGGCCTTACATTGCCCCCTTACAGTATTGGGCGAAGAGTTCGTAGGTGATCCGACTCGCCTGTTTGTTGACGATATCCTGGACGGTTGCGGCAATATCGGCATCGGAGAAAGTCACCTCCCTGACACGGGCGGTTGACAGTTGGGTGCCGTCGCCGGCATACAGGGTCAGGTCAATGACAACAAAGACCTCATCAACCTTGACCATCCTGTTGGTCTGCGTGTGGGTGGAGATGATTCCCTTGAGCATATAGTCCGCCTGCAGACGATCGGCAGCGGTCATTGCCGCTTCAAGATCGTTATTGAGAAATGCCTCCTGTTCTTCTCGAGCAATCTGCTCATTAATCTCATCGTTGGTGTAGGTCGTCAGCCCCAGTTGCTCAAATCCATGGTTGAGTTTCTCGATGAGACGGCCATACACCGATTCTTCACTGATGAACAATCCTCTCCAATGTCCTCTGTAGACATACCGCTTGCCGCGGTGCATCTCCCCGATCATGGATACTATTCTGCTGCTGGTGAGCGATTCCGGGCAATGCAAATCGCTCAATTGAGGAGCGGGCCGGGTCTCGCTGCTCTTTTCTCCGGCCTCATACTCGGAAAAGGAAAAAGATAAGGCAAGATGCACGGGAACCATGGTGACTACGGCAACACAGACCAGCATGCCGAGTAAATCTGTTACAATTTTTTTTCTTCTCAATCGCATGGCATCAACCACTCTCTGTTTACCTGCACTGATGGAATCGTGAATTGTAAATGGTGTACAATAATGATTATTACTATCAGTGTAGTCAGTAACGGAAAAATATCAACGCTCTTTTCCTGTTTTGATTATGCGAGCGTCCTTATGAGTTTTTCACTGTTTTTGTACGTTATGCTATTGACTTTTCCTGCTCTTGTTTCTGGACGGACACGGACAAAAACGGATGCAGAAACCAGGCATAGGAGAGTTTCCCTTTGTCTGGCCAACGATGAAGCCTGTTGCCATGGCCGTGTTTTCGGCTGGTTCAACATGGTAGTTGGTGTCCGTCCAGAAACTCGACGGTTTTACTGAGAAACCCTTTCCTGCTTCAAGGCGGTCATTACGGTGGAGAGTTCAACCAGGATGCCCAGCCCTTCCTGCACCTCAGGACGCTTCATGGCCGACATCATACCCCACAAGCCTCGTATCGGTCTGGTTTGTTCAAAATCAACCTGTTGCATCCTGCCGCCAATGCGTTCCGTTACAA
>JBHEOR010000235.1:0-3572 GCA_046260685.1 Desulfopila sp. | reverse complement strand
CTGATGACAGACAACGAGGATTTTCTGGCCGGGCCATATTGCCGCGCTTTCCAGAAGAGTTGCCAGCACCCGATCTTTCACGGCCAGTCGGGTTTCCCCTCCCGGGGCGGAAAATTGCCAGCCCCTTGCCACCCGGCGGGCAAGTTCTTCGGTGAGATTTTCCTGAATAAAAGGGGTGGTCAGCCCTTCCCAGTCGCCCCAGTGTTGTTCGCGTAATCGTGCATCAAAGGACACCGGCAGGCCAAGTTCCCGGTTGAGAATGTCGACCGTCTGCCGTACCCGGCCCAGGTCGCTGGCAATAATCCGATCCCATCGGTAAGGCTGCAGGGTTTGCACCCAGCTGCTTGTTTCGCGTTTGCCCCGGGCGGTCAATGGCGAGTCTGCCGAGCCCTGTATTTTTTTCAGCGTGTTCCATTCGGTCTGGCCATGGCGTAACAGACCAAATGTCGTGGGGGGAAGAGTATCACTGGCTGTCTGTTCCATGATGTGGACCATGAGTTATCGAAAAAGAGCGTTGTGCCGGCGAAAAATTTCCGCCAGTTTTTCTATCCATCGACGGTTGTCAAAGGTATCCTTGACAAGCTCCTGCCCGCCGACGATCAATTGTCGGCGAAGCTGTTCATCGGTCAATATGCGCAGCATGGCCTTGCCAAGCTGCTCCGGCTGGGAGGGCGGCACGGTCATGCCGGTCTTGCCATCGATCAAAATCTCCGGGATGGCCGAGACATTGCTGGATAAAGCGGGGACTCCCATGGCCAGACTCTCCACCAGAACATTGGGAATACCGTCCCGGTCGCCATTTGCGGCTATTTCGCAGCCGAGAACAAAAAGATCACTGGCCTTGAAGTGGAGCAGGACCTCCTCGTGGGTCCGGGTGCCGATCCATCGGCAATGCTCTTTGAGGCCGAGCTCAGCTATCAAGGCGAGGATCTGTTCCCGGTCGTCGCCATCACCGATAAGGGTATGTTGAAAGCGGATGCCTTGTGCCTGCAGGCCGGCCAGGGCCCTATAAATGGTAGGCAAACCCTTTTTGGCGGTCATTCTGGCGACAGTGAGGATTTTAAAAGGATTGTGTGTTGCCAATGAGGCGCCGGCCTGCTGGAAGAGAGTCGTGTCTATGCCGTGATAGACACAGTAAATAGGTGTGGAAATTGGTGTGGAAATCGGTGTGGGACAGTCCCCGGCAAGAGTGTCCAGGTATTCTTTATTGTGCCGCGTACAGGTGACGACAAACTTTGCCTGGGCTATTTTTCTGCGGATTTTTTCTTTATCCGAGGTGTAAATGTCTTTGGCATGGGCGGTGAAGCTGAATGGGATGCCGGAAAGCAGCGAGGCAAACATGGTCACCGAGGTGGGGGAATGGGCGAAGTGACCATGCAGCTGGGCAATGGAGGGATCTTTTTCAAGATGCGTATTGGTCAGATAGCCCGCCTGCAGAAGATGTTTCAGGGTGGCCAGTGACTTGCCTTTGCTGATGCCCTGTGCGGCTGTCCGCAGTGTTTCCCGGAAGTGTTTCGGCTTCTTGGCCGCCAGAAAAATATTTGGTCGCAGCAGCCGGAAAAAATCGACAAACAGTTCCGTCGGCAGATAATCAACTCGCGCTTTAATCTCTTTTACCGAGGCATGACTAAAGGATTCACGCGGCTGGCGCATGGGGAAAAGACGCATGGTAAAGCCCAGTTGTTCCAGCAGGAGAATTTCGTTGGAGATAAAGGTCTCGGAGATCCGGGGATAGCCTTTAAGGATGTAGCCAAGGGTTGCGGTCGGTGATGATTGTGTCATGATGGAGAGGGCCGTGATAGTAAAGAGCGTAAAATTTATAAAGCCTGCGTGGCGGCAACATCCTTTTCCTTAAAATGCGTCAGCCGGGCGAGCATCGTATCGAGTCCGGAAAGGGTAAAGGAACTGATTCTTTTTTCGTAGTGGGCGCCGTCCTGCAGGAGGGTGGAAATTTTCTCCCGCAGAAGGTGGGGCGTGACCTGCGCCCAGGGGATGAAGTCGAGCAGTCCCTGTTCTTTCAGGCGTGTCGCACGGATCAATTGCTCTTTTCGCGGCGTTTCCCGGGGAATGATCAAAGCGGAGGTGTGCTGGGTGAGTATTTCGCAGATGGTATTATACCCCCCCATACAAACCACCAGGTCCGCAGCCGACATCAATTCTTCCAGCCGTGGATGGAAAGGCAGGGTTTTTATACCATATTTCTTCGCCCTTTTGGCGAAAGCTTCCCGGATTTTCTTAGGCATAAACGGCCCGGTAATAATGATCGATGTAAAAGGCAGCGAGGTGGGATAATGCTCATGCATGGCCAGATAATGTTCGATAACTTCCAGGCCGTCACCGCCGCCACCGGTAGTCACCAGAATAAATTTATCGTTATCCATTACCCGATACCGCTTACGAACCGCAGCGCGGATTCTCGGAGATATTTTCTTGCGCGGGATATATCCGGTGTATTGTATTCTGTTGTGGAGCTTTGCCGGGATTGCATACATCTCCTCCGGATCATAAATGTCGCGGTTGCCGTAGACCCAGATCTCATCATACAACAGGTCCAGATAACTATAGACGTTCTTTTCGCGCCAATCGTTTTGGATGACTGCCCCATCATCGAGAATGTCGCGCAGGCCCAGCACCGTCATGGTTGCCGGCGACTCTCTTTTCAGCCATTCGAGGGTCGGCAGCACCTCCCGTTTCAGGCCCAGCGGTTCCTTGTCGACAATGAAAAGGTTCGGCCGAAATGTCATGGCCGTGGCCAGGATGATGTTTGTTCTGATTGACAGGGCCTTCTCCGGATCAATGCGAATGGAGAACGACTGGTAATCATCATTACTCTTTTTGATCATCCCGGGAATGCGCACAAAGTCCACTTGCTGCGGGAATTGAAACCGTCCGGCGATAGGTGAGCCGGTAAGGATGAGCACATTGGTGTTGGCATCGTGCAGATGATTGGCAATGGCCATTGTTCTGCGGATATGGCCCAGGCCGTAGGTGTCATGTGAGTACATGAGGATATTGTAAGCGGGCGGATCGATTTCTGTGTGCATGGGCGGGCCGGTTCTCCGAGTTGTCCTGCTCCGTTATTCTACTCCGTCAAGGGAGTTCGGTGCTGCGATAGAATTCTCTTATTCCAACCGGGAAAACTTGTCAAGTTGCCGGATGCAAAAAAAAATCCTCGTAGAAGTCTGTTTCTACGAGGATGAGATGGAAAAAACGTGACCAGAGTTAGAAGCTGACAAGCTTGTAAAAACTTCGATTTCCGATGGATAAGTAAAAAACTTCATATTGGAGGCGTACAATTTTTCTATTATTTCGGCGTACTAAAGTACGTCGTAATGATAGAAAAATTGTAACAACGAATCAGATAAGCGTAGACTTCGGATGAAGAGTTTTTACGACGCCATTAGAAGCTGAGTGTCAGTTGATTGGATATCATAATAATACTTTCCACATCGCTATAACTGTTCCGGTTGGTAAACAGGTTTCCGGTATCCATATAGCCCAAGTGCAGTTCGTAGGAGATATTATTAAGTAATTTGTAGACAATCCCCAGGTTGGCTTCCCAGCTTGATCCG
>JBHEOR010000234.1:0-3575 GCA_046260685.1 Desulfopila sp. | reverse complement strand
CGTCGTAAAATTCCGGGCAATGTCATTCCGGGCTTGATCCGGAATCTACACCTACCTGAAGATAATGGATTACGGAAAGTAAAACTCTTCTATTGTCCTATCTGAATGGACTAATCCTGTTTGCCAGGACAATTTCCGCATAATTCCAGACCTATAAACGTTCACTGTAAAAGTTCAGCAGTTGCTCCAGAGGTGCACAAGCACCCAAAATAGCCTTGGTGTAAATTTTATACCTTCCTTTTCCAAGTTCTTCCATAAGTACGCCGCGAAACATATCCACTTTGTAGCCATTCTTGGCAAGCGGCGTCGCTGTGGCTACAGCCGCCCGGGCGGCCAGGTCGATAATATCGGCGGTTAATTTCTTGCCTTCTATAACCTTTTCCGCCTCGGTACTTCGCCAAGGGACCGGGGCTGCTCCGGAGAGTATGACATTGGCCTGCGATACCTTGTTGTCCTTTACAACAAGGGCGAGAGCAACACCGGCAAGAGCAAAATCCCAGGACCTGCGGGCCCGGACTTTCCGATAGGAGGAGTACAGGCCGACAGGAGGCGGTGGAACGGAAATATGAGTTATGAGCTCATCCTGTTTGAGAACCGTATCCGCCTGAACATCATCAACCGGCAGCACATGGAGCTCCTCAACCTTTATGGATCTTTTACCCTTCGGACCAACCACTTGAACAGCGGCACCAAGAGCCACCAGGTTCGGCGCTGTATCAGATGGATGGGTAATCGCGCAGATATGGTCATGACCGAAAATGGCATGAAACTGATTCTCGCCGTTCATGGCAAAACAGATGTCGCCTCCTTTGCGCAGGCAATGGAATTCGCCGCGATAATACCAGCAACGCGGCTTTTGGCAGAGATTTCCGCCAAGTGTGCCCTGGTTACGCAGTTGAGGACTGGCAACTTCGGCTGCGCCTTGGGCAAGGCCTGGGTATTTATTGATAATTATCGGGTTGTTGCTGATTTCAGTGATTGTCGTCAAAGCCCCGATGATTACACCGCCGTCAGCCGTTTCCTTGATGCCTGCAAGGTCTTTTAAGCCGCTGATGCTGACAATTTCCCGGCTGCTGATAATTCTTTCGCGGAGACAGCCCAAAAGATCGGTGCCTCCCGCATGTACTGTGGCATCGCCTGACTTAAGGTGGGTAATGGCCTGTTCAATGGTGGCCGGACGTACATAGGAAAATTGCGGTAGCATAATTTACCCCTCTGTCTTCTGGGAGAGCTTATCGATTATTGCCATGGGTAGGACCGGCGCGCTGGTAAAGCGCACACCGGTTGCCATGCAGAGAGCATTGGCGATGGCGGCTGCAGTCGGAATGGTTACCGGCTCGCCAAGTCCTTTAGCGCCGGTATTATTGCTTTCAGGATCATCAATTTCTATGGGGAGACTTACCATGTCGTCAGGCACATCAAGTGCTGTCGGAAGTTTATAATCGTGCCAGTTTTTATTACAGAGTTTACCGGTCTGGTTTTCGTCCAGTTGGCGGAATTCGGTGAGGCCGAAGCCTACCCCCATAACGATGCCGCCATAGACCTGATTGTCATAGGTCATCCGGTTCATGACCCTTCCGCTGTCATGGGCACCGAGAAAACGAAGGATCCGGGTTTCTCCGGTCAGCATATTGACTTCCAGCTCGCAGAATTGGGCGGCAAAAGGATTCACAACCTTACCTTCTATATTGGGGCCCCGGTACCCGACTCCGATAACCTCGCCTCGTTTTTTCAGTTTACTCACTTCTGTGATTTTTAACTTTTTGGAAGCGTCATCGGTGGAGACAATTTCATTGCCGATATAAGTCAGCTGCTCCTGATCCACTCCGAGGTCTTCAGCAGCCATGGCCAATAATTCCTGTTTAAGGGCTATGGCTGCATTGCGGACTGTCGGTGCTTCGGTCGGCACCGTTTTACTGCCTCCACTCGGGGTGGCATATTGGGTTGTGGCGGTATCGGCGTTTTCGATCTGGATGATTTGCGGATCGACTCCAAGCTCTTCGGCTGCGACCTGTGCCATAATCGTTTTAGTGCCGGTACCGATATCACTTGCTCCCATGTTGAGGTTCACCGAGCCATCTTTATATAGCTTTATAATGACAGTCGAAGGCGGACCGCCGTCTCCGACGATCCAGAGGCAGGAGCCCATTCCTATTCCCCGCTTGATGTGTTGGTTTTGGCTGTTAAAGACCAGAGTCCTGTCGAGTGAATCCTGCCAATCGAATTCCCTGGCTCCATCCTCCAGACATCTACGCAGCCCGCTTGCGGTATAAGGCGGGGAACCTTCTCTGGCCTGACTCTTTAAAGGGATATTCTTTAGTCGGAGTTCTATCGGGTCCATGTCGATTGTTTTGGCCAGGGCATCAATCATCTGTTCCAGTGCCCATGCTCCCTGGGGATGGCCGGGAGCTCTAAAAGGCCTGGCTGGGCCGGCATTAATCAATAGATCCGTACTCTTCGTTTCGACATTTTCGCACAGATATAAGTCGCGAATCAGCCAATCCACGAGCTGCGCTCCTCCCGCCGGATATGCACCGCTTGGGCCGCTGCAGTCAAACTGCAGGGCAGTCAGGGTGCCGTCTTTTTTTATACCGGCTTTGAGGTGCATCGTATTAGGTGGACGGTTTCCCATGCAAAGATAGGTTTCTTCCCGGGTGAGAAATAATTTCACTGGTCGTGCCGTTTTCTTGGCGAGCAGGGCGCTGAGAACAGTGTATTTCCCCGGAGTGAGTTTGCTGCCGAATCCTCCTCCTACGTAATGGCCAACGACCCTGACTTTCGAAAGAGGGATCTTGAGGCATTCGGCTACTTTAGACTGAATGGCATAGACTCCCTGGGTTGATTCCCAGATTGTCAGCCGGTCCCGGTCCCAGTTGGCAACGCAGCCATGGAGTTCCAAAGGCGTTTGCAGCTCGCATGATGTCCGGTAGGTCTCTTCAAGGACTACATCGGCTTCAGCAAATCCCTTTTCCACATCGCCACGCGCGTATGTTTCTTCGTCCAGGACGTTTCCCTGTTTGCCTAATGAAACCTCGGCATTACCCTGTGCTTTTTCATGGTCAACCACAAACGGCAGGATGTCATAATCGACCTTGATAGCCTTGACCGCATCCAATGCCTGATACCAGGAATCGGCAACAACGGCAGCCACTGCTTCGCCTTCGAACAGACAGTGCGGATCGATCAAAGGAACCTGCTCTTTCCGGTAATTCCAGGTGATGTCTTTTACTTCTTTAGAGTCACCGGTGATTATCCCCCTTACACCCGCTAATTTTTCGGCTTCGGATACGTCGATGCCCTGTACCCTGGCGTGTGGATGGGGACATCGGACAATGGCTCCGTAGAGCATGTTGGGTAAAAGTATATCGGAAGGGTACAGAGCTGTCCCGCTCACCCTTTCGTATGCATCGACTCTCGGCAGCGGTTTGCCGACGACATCCGTTTTAGTCCAAAAGGCCGGTGGGCTCCCTTTTTGAGGAGTTTCCGGTACGGGAATGCCTTCAAGATAGTAGATGGTATTGTTGTCAGTCATATGCAGTCTCCTCTAGCCCTTCTTCAGCTGGGCAGCTTTATCC
>JBHEOR010000233.1:3207-3636 GCA_046260685.1 Desulfopila sp. | reverse complement strand
GATAAAGCGTTAATCCAGTTCCAGAGCTGAACAATTTCAATTAGTCAGCTTAAGGGTAATGAGCGTCTATCAATTGGCATGCTTTCTCTTGCGGAAAGAACTTAAGCTACCGCCTCAGACAATTTCCGCTGGATTCAAACATAACCAATTGCTGACTCTTTCTTAAATATTGAAGAAGTGCTGAATACATACCTATTTTTTATAAAGGAGATCGCCATGAAGTTATTTTCATCGCCCTTGATGTTTGTGTTTGGGGTGTCAGTTGCCGGCATGTTGCTGTCTGGTTGCAGCTCGGCCGTCCGGGAAAATGCCATGCTTGAACAGGCCAGGTCAGCGTATGCCCAGGCCCAGAGCAACCCCGATGTACAAAAGAGTGCGCCCCTCGAACTGCAAAAAGCCAAAGTTGATCTGGATCGGGCGAACAAATCG
>JBHEOR010000233.1:0-3197 GCA_046260685.1 Desulfopila sp. | reverse complement strand
GGTCAAACTGGCTGAGCAGGCGCTGGATGCAGCCAGTGCAGAGCGCAACGCGGTTCTGCTGCAGGCTCGAACCAGTGAAGCGGATCAGGCACGGCGAATGGCCGACGCTGCCCGTCTGCAGGCTGGAGCCATGACCGCCGAAGCTGAAAGAGCCCGGATCGAAGCACTGGCAGCCGCAGAGCAGACGAGAAAACTGGAAGCGCAAATCGCCGAGCTGGAGGCCACCAAATCGGAACGAGGTCTGGTGATTACCCTGGGCGATGTTCTGTTCGACGTCAACAAAAGCGAACTGCGCTCTGGAGCGCAGTACACCATCGACAAGCTTGCGGCATTTTTGGCCGAATATCCAACCCGTAATGTCTTGATCGAAGGCTTTACCGACAGTACCGGTGCCGTGGAATACAATCAGCGTTTATCAGAACGCCGCGCTGAGGCGGTGCGAAATGCCCTTACGGCCAGGGGGGTCGATTCCCGCAGGCTCCAGACCCGCGGCTATGGTGTCGCGTTTCCCGTTGCGGGTAACGAAACGGCCGCAGGTCGCCAGCGTAACCGGCGCGTCGAGGTGATCATTTCGGATGAGGATGGAAAGATCCTCGAACGAAAGTATTGAGAAGCGAGGAACTACCCGGACTGTAGCTGAACAGTTACGGTCCGGGCTTGTAGGCAGCTGTTGCGTGATTCCCTCTGGAGTTTAGATGAACGAAAAAAAAATCGTCACAGGTTCCAGAGAATTCGCCGAGAACATTATCGACACTGTGCGTGAACCCCTGATCGTCCTCGACAAAAACTTGACGGTGGTCTCGGCCAGCCGCTCATTTTACGAAGTCTTTAGGGTAAAACCGGAACAGACCCTTGACCGGCACATCTACGATCTGGGCAACAAGCAGTGGGACATTCCCAAGCTGCGTGAGTTGCTGGAAACCATCCTGCCCGAAAAAACCAGTTTTGATGACTATGAGGTTGAGCATCATTTTTCCGACATCGGCCAGCGCATCATGCTGCTCAATGCTCGACAGATTGAACGAGCCTGGGGCAAGGAGCGGATTATCCTTCTGGCCATCGAAGACGTCACCGAACGCCGACGGCTGGAAGACCTGCTGAACGAGTCAGAGGAGCGTTACCGGCGCTTGTTCGAGACCGCCGGCGATGGGATCGTGCTCCTCGAAAAAAAAGAGGGACATATTGCCCATTCCAATCCGGCCGCCGTTGAAATGCTGGGTTATTCAGAACAAGAATCCCACGGGAAAACCCTGCAGGAACTCGGCGTAGCGATTGATATGACGGATTTTCCCGCGCTGATGCGGGATTTGCGCGGTAGCGGTATTATTAATTACCAGAATGTCTTGGTGAAAACCAAGCTGGGGAAGGATATCATCACTGACATCTATCTGGTCGATCGCGCCAGGTTAGCTCAGTGCAATATTCGCGATATCACGGAAAAAAAACAGGCGGAAGAAGAATTGCGGGTGGCACACTGGTCACTGGTACAGAAACTGACGGCGGCCGCGGAATCTCGGGATGCGGAGACTGGCACTCATATCGCAAAGGTAGGTTTGTACGCGAAAAAAATGGCAGAGGCGATGCAGATGCCCATGGATTTTATCGAGACCATTACCTTTGCCGGCTCCCTGCATGACATCGGGAAAATCGGGATTCCGGACCACTTACTCTTAAAGCCCGGCCCCCTGACCCCGGATGAATTCAAGATTATGAAGACCCATTCTAAAATTGGCGAAGAAATACTCGCAGGATCAAACTATCCCGGCATCCGGATGGCGAGCTCCATTGCCTTGAATCATCACGAACGATGGGACGGCAGCGGCTATCCAAGAGGACTTAAAGGGGAAGAATCGCCCCTTGAGAGCAGAATTGTCATGCTGGTCGATCAGTATGATGCCCTCAGATGTTCGCGAATCTACAAAACAGACCATGACCACCAAAAGGCTTGCTCGATTATCAGCGAGGGTGACGGGAGAACCAAGCCGGAGCATTTTGATCCAGCGATTCTTGATACCTTCAAGAAGATTGCCCCGGTATTCGCGGAGATCTTCGATCAACACCCATAAACTGTCTTGCTCTCCCGCCAGATCTGACGGTTACGTTAAATATGGCGCTGGCGCCAGCCGCTAGCCCGGTCATCTCCCTTCTGAGTCCCCTTTTTCCTCTTTATATTCAGCCCGTTAAACTTTAGTTACGATTGAACGTCGTGGGCATGCTTGTTGCTCATTAAAGATATGCATCCCACGACAACACTAAAGGAGAAACATCATGGGAATAGGAACGATTGTATTGATTATCCTCGTCTTACTGCTTATCGGCGCCCTGCCGACCTGGGGCCACAGTAGAAGCTGGGGAGTCTGGCCCAGTGGCGTTATCGGCTTGATCCTCCTGATCGTGGTTATCATGGTGGTTACCGGACGCATCTAAAGGTGATGGCGTCGCAAAAACTCACCAACTGCTGCGTTGCTGCGATTATTTCACCGCTTCGACGTAACAATAGTACGCCTCATTGCTCAATAATCGCGCGCCTTGCATTTGGCGCTTTTTGCTTATCCATCCACATTGATACTTTTTGCGAAAGCATCAAAGGTGGTCTTGACGCACATGAACTGATTACCGAATCAGCAAGAACGGGTCACGCGCAGCCAGGGGTCTGCGCGTCATCATGTGTTGGTAAAACCCAAACACCAGAGGAGATTTCACATGAAAGGGACATACAGTCGTTTATTTAGCGTTTTTTGTCTGGTTTTTCTTGTCGGATTGGCCGGTTGTAAATCGGAGGAGCCGGCCGAAACCCCAACTCAGAGAGTCGAAAGAGCGGCTGAAAGTTCCGGCCAAGCTATTGAAAAGGCGGGGGAAGCGGTAGCTGATAGTGCCGAAAGAGCCGGGGAATACATGAGTGATACCGCGATTACTGGCAGAATCAAGGCCGCGATTCTGAGGGATCCGCTACTTAAGATGTCCCAGGTCGAAGTAACCACCACTAACAACGTGGTCAGATTGAGCGGCACTGTCGATTCTCAGGCAAGTATCAACCGGGCGGTTGAAATAGCACACAGCCTCAAGGATGTGAAGTCAGTGGATAGCAGCCTTGTTTATTAGCACGCTGATGAAAGATGTCATTGCAATCATCAGCCTGGAACGACCCGTTTCAGAAACGCTTACGTCGATTTCCGGAGTTTCCGGATGAACACCAA
>JBHEOR010000232.1:0-3659 GCA_046260685.1 Desulfopila sp. | reverse complement strand
CTTGGAATGAAGAACTTTGGTCTCTACGCATTAGATTATGCGTTTTCGGATAGCAGTAACAAGAAGTTCTGCCAGAATAACAACTACAAAGATGCTTAACAGGATAACAGAGACACGGTTCCAGAAAAAAAGGTTGAGGGCGGTGTCGAGCACCATGCCGATACCGCCTGCACCGACAAGCCCGATGACGGCCGATTCCCGCACGTTGATGTCCCAGCGGAACAAAAATATTCCCCAGAAAGCGGGAGCGACCTGAGGCCAGTATCCTTTGAGAAAAACGCTGAACCATGGCGCTCCAGAGGCAGTGAGTGCTTCTACGGGACCTGGATCAGCCTCTTCCAGAGCCTCCGCAAAAAGCTTGCCGACAAAGCCAATGGAGCGGAAACCGATGCAGACCGTTCCGGCAAAGGCGCCGGGCCCGAAAATGGCAACAAACAGCAGTGCCCAAACCAGTGAGTTCACCGATCTTGACGAAACAAGAATCAATTTGGAAAGCCAGTTCAACAGAGGCAGGTGGACAATGTTATTGGCGCCGAGGATACCGATGGGAATCCCCATGACGATGGCAAGCAGGGTCCCCAGTGTGGCAATATGGAGCGTTTCCATCATAGCGTCGTGGATGCCGACGGGGTAGTAGGCCAGGTCCATGGGCCACATCCGACTGAGCAGGTCGATGACCTGGGTCGGGGCATCGTAGAGAAATTCAGGAATTATCTGTACGGTACGCATGGAGACAGACAGGGCCACGGCAAAGCCAAGAAAAACGATAAAGCGTGCCAGCCGCTCAGATGAGGTAAATCGGTCCCATTTTCTAGTAATGGTTACGCTCATTGGAAGACCTTTTTTACCTGAGTGGAAATAAATTCACTGAGCATGACAAGTGCTATGATGGAAATCAGAATTGCCGCAAGAAAATCGTAATCAAAACGTTGAAATGCGGCAAAGAGTGTGCCGCCGATACCACCGGCGCCGACGATGCCCACCATGGTTGAGTTACGCAGGTTGGCATCGAGCTGATAGGAAGAGAAGCCGATAAACCGGTTCAGAACCTGTGGAAGAACCGCAAAGATGATGACACTCATAAAGGGAGCACCGGCGGCCCGTAATGCTTCCAGCGGCTTCAAGGATATCTCCTCGATGGCTTCGGTGAACAGTTTACCGATAAAGCCGATTGAGGCAAAAATCAGGGTGAGGATTCCAGCCAGCGGCCCGAAACCCACGGCTTTGACAAAGAGGATGGCGAATATCACCGGATGAAAGGACCGGCAAAGCGCTATAAAAGCACGAAAAGGCCAGGTAACCCAGACAGGCATCAGGTTTCTGGCGGCGAGCAGTCCCACGGGCAGTGACAAAAATACACCGAAGGCCGAGGCGATAATGGCAATTTCTAAGGTTTCCAGGAGATTGCTTACCAGTAGCTCCCAGCGGGAGAAGTTCGGCGGAATCATCTCGCTGATAAATCTGGTCCCGTTATCAATTCCTTGCACAAAACGGACCCAGGAAACTTCGAGATAGTTGGCGGCATAGACGGCATAGAGTATGGCAATCAGCCAACCGGCCCTGGCCCACCAATTTGTTTTGAAAGCCGGTCCATAGTCGCTTCTTACGGCAGGGGTCATTGAAGCCATTCCTCTCCACCATAGATTTCTTTCAAATGGGCATTGGTCAGTTCTGCCGGGGGGCCGTCAAAGACTATTCCTCCCTCGGAAAGCCCGATAATTCTTGCTGTATATCGCTTGGCAAGCTCGACGTCATGGATATTGATCAGCAATGGAATGCTATGCTGTTTGGAGAGGGAGACCAGCAACTCCATAATCTCGACACTGGTTTTGGGGTCAAGCGAAGAAGTCGGCTCATCGGCGAGCAGGACATGAGGATCCTGCATAATGGCGCGGGCTATGCCGACTCGCTGGCGCTGCCCTCCGGACAGGCTGTCCGCCCGTTGTCGGGAAAACTCCAGCAGGCCGATGGACTCAAGCAGGGCAAAGGCCCTGTCGATATCACTCTGCGGATATTTCCGTAGCCAGGCCTGCCAGGAGGGTATGTAGCCCAGGCGGCCGCAGAGCACATTTTCCATGACCGACAGCCTTTCGACCAGATTAAATTCCTGAAAAACCATACCGATTTTTCTTCGTGCCAGGCGTAAATCGCGGCCTTTGAGGCGGGTAATGTTTTCGCCGCTGACATACACTTTGCCTGAAGTGGGTGGGATCAACTTGTTGACACATCGTATCAGGGTACTTTTGCCGGTACCGGAAGGGCCGATGATAGCGACACTGCTCTCCCCCTGAACCTCGAAACTAATATCCTTTAAAACGGGGTTGCCCTTAACATATTCCTTTCTGAGGTTCTCCACACGGAGCGAACGCTGAGGGTGAACTGTGCCGCTGTTGAGCGCATTTCTAGTCATATACCCTTGCTGAGTTTTACAGGTTAAGGTTGACAATAAACAAAGACGCCGTTCGCACAATTGTAAAAGCGATGTACGGCGCCTGTTGAGAGGAAGTCGTAGCTATTTTTTTGCAGCTTTGGCGGCTTCTTTTTCCGCCATTTTTCGTAAGCCGTCCTGGTTGTACGATGTGCCGGTTGAGGCGGCTATGTCGCGAATGACCATCCAGTCCTTTTCATAGGTCACCGGGAAAAAGCGGTCGGCTCCACCGAAGGTTTCCTGCATGGTTGGAGTGAAGCGATAGGAGTAAAAAGCGTCTACGATCTTTTTGACGAGATCGGGGTGAAGATTATGGGCATAGCCGAATGACGAGGTGGGAAATTTTGGGGAGGTGAAAACAATGCGGAAGTCGTCGACATTTATTCTACCTGCTTCGGCCATGCGATAGAAAACATCGGAGGCAACCGGGGCGGCATCATAATCTCCGTAGGCCACGCCGAGTATGGACTGATCATGCTTGCCGGAGTAGGCAACGGTGTAATCTTCATCGGGGGTAATACCATGCTGCGGGAAAATGGCACGTGGAGCAAGATTGCCGGAGTTTGACGAGGCGGAAGTGTGCGCGATTCTTTTCCCCTTGATATCTTCAAGTTTTTCGATGTCACTGTCTTTTTTGGTAACGACGATCAGATTATATCCTTGAAAACTGTCTTCGGTACCTTTGACGGCCATGGGAACAAAGCCCGCCAGGTTAACGGCAAAGCCGGTGGGGCCGGTGGAAAATCCGGCTATATGAAGCCGTCCGGAACGCATGGCTTCCACTTCGGCCGCATTCGACTGCACGGTGTAATAGATAACTTCTTTACCGGTGGCCTCCTCGAGATATTTCTGGAAATCGGCAAAGGCATCTTTATAAACGGCCGGGTCTTCCACCGGGGTATAGGTGAAGACCAGGGTGTTGGGATCTTTCCAGTCGGCCGGGTTTTTGGGCGGATCGGCGACCAGATCCATGTTTTCATCACAGTACATTTCGTCAAGGGTGCCCCTGTTTTGGCAGTCATCGGCAAAAGCAGCTCCTGCCAGGTACCTTGCCTTTCCGATCAACTACTGATACACGAGAACTCCTTTAGTATTGTTTGACAGTGCACAGATCCGCTGGAAAAAAAGGCGTGAGATCTTTTCAAGCCCACCGAACAGGTACCCGAGATTAACAGAGCGACAAAAAATGCAAGGAGTTACAGAAACAGGCCAAGTTCGACAGCCTTGACAG
>JBHEOR010000231.1:0-3683 GCA_046260685.1 Desulfopila sp. | reverse complement strand
ATGTGACGCAACGTCCCGTCTTGTTATGTTGAAAAAGAGGTTGTTCCATTATGTCTTTTGATCTGTCTCCATTTCCTGCTGCAATATTTCCAAGGTTTTTTCCAGTGTCAGGCGACCATAGAGAGTGTCACCGATCATCATTGTTGGCGAATCTCCGCAATTTCCGAGGCAGCAGCAGGGTAGAAGCGTGAACATTCCATCGCTGGTGGTCTCTCCTAATCGAATGCCGAGATGGCCTGCGAGTTTTTCGAGCAGGCTTTCACCACCCATGGCCCAGCAGGAGATGGAATCGCAGACGTGTATGACCCTCTTGCCTACCGGTCTGCGGTAGATCATCTCGTAGAAGGTGGCCAATTCCTCGATCTGCAGGGGCGTCAGGCCGAGAAGCCGCGCAGCCTCTGTGACTGCTTCGTCGGTTAGCCAACCGTAATGGCGCTGCAGATCTTTCATCACGGCCACTGCCGCTTCACGGGGGGTGACGGAAGCCGTAACTCGTTGTTCAAGCGCTTTTTTGAGATGATCGGGAATCATGCTTTACCTGTTTATCTATCAATATCTGCGAGTACAAAATCAATTGATCCGACGATAGCCAGAAAATCCGCTACCAGCCACCCTCTGGACATAAGAGGCAGAGCCTGTATGTGTGGGAAACTCGGGGTCCTGATACGCATTCGATAAGGAATATTCAGTCCGTCGGAGACGACGAAGTAGCCATTTTCACCTTTTGGGGCCTCAATTGAGCTGTAATTCTCTCCTGGTGGAGGCGTCATCCCACGGGTGGAATTAACAAAATGATGGATCAGAGACTCGATGTCCTTCAGGGTGTCAGGTTTTTGCGGCAGTACATAGCGATAATCATCGGTTATCCAGCGACCGCCCGGCATGTTTTTAAGACACTGGTCGATTATCCTCAATGACTGCCTGATTTCTTCGACACGGACAACATAACGAGCCCAGCAGTCCCCACCTTCAGCAGTCGGAACCTCAAAGTCGAAGCGATCATATCCGCCATAAGGCATCTTTTTACGCAGATCCCAATCCAGGCCGCAGGCGCGCAAATTGGGGCCGGTAACACTCCATTCAATGGCATCTTTAAGGGAAATCGCTCCGACTTTCTTGAGACGGGCCACAAAAATGGGATTACCTTTCAAAAGATCGTCATATTCTTTTATACGGGCAGGCATCCAGTCGAGAAAATGTTGTACCGGTTTTTCCCAGCCTTCGGGCAGATCCTCGGCAACGCCGCCTATGCGGAACCAGGCGGGATGCATCCTTCCACCGGTAATCATTTCGACAATATCGAAAATTTTTTCCCGGTCGGTGAACATGTAAAATACCGGAGTCATCGCGCCCAGATCCGCACCGAAGGAACCAAACCAGACAAGGTGACTGGCAATTCGAAAAAGTTCCGCGAGCATGACCCGAATCACAGTTGCCCGCTCAGGAACAGTGATGCTGCAGAGCTTTTCGACGCTGGTTACATAGGCCAGGTTGTTTTGTACACCGGCCAGGTAATCGATCCGATCGGTGTAAGGGATGAACTTGTTCCAGTGCTGCCGTTCGCCTATCTTCTCGGCACCGCGATGGTGAAAGCCGATTTCGGTTTGCATATCGACAATTTCTTCACCGTTAAGATTCAGCATAAAGCGGATAATGCCATGGGTGCCGGGATGTTGAGGCCCCAGGTTGATGAGCATGGTTTCATCGTTGAGACGTTCGAAATAATCCGAAGCGGGGAGGGCTTGATGGCGTCGCGCATCGTCTATCGTATAGGGGGGCATTTCTGTCGCGCGTCCGGCATACTCCTTACGTAAAGGATGACCTTCCCAGTCCGACGGCATAAGAATACGGGTGAGGTTTGGATGGCCGGTAAACCGAATCCCAAACATATCGAAGACTTCCCGCTCGTACCAGTTGGCTGCCGGATAAACATTGGTAATGCTGCGCAGTTCCGGAAACTTGCCGGTCAGGTCGGCCTTGATACGGATATGCCCCGGAGTGTCAAAACAGAGAAGATGATAATTAAGGGTAAAATCAGGGAATGTATCACCATCCCGACGACACGATTCGTCAACGGCAGCGATATCCTCCAGTCGCCTGAAGGGATTTGACTGACGATTTTTGAGAAACGCCAGGACTTCCGGTATCTCTTCGACCGGTGCACGGTAGGTGAGCATGTCTGTTGCGCTTAAATCGACTGTCACGCGTCCCGCAAAGGCAGCTTCAAGTTCTCCGGCAAGACCGAATTCAGGATATGGGTGACGTGCTGCCGGGGGACGCCACATCTCGTCACTGCGTGAATAGGGTAAATGCGGAGGCTGCACGGAGGTGCCGCGTTTTGGAATCCCGGCCATCCCCGGACCGCGGTTGTCGCGAGATTTGGAAATACCATCAATCAGGATCGGTCCAGTGCTTCCTTGTGAGCCCCCCTTCATATGCAATACGGGGCGGGCAGGGCGCTCTTCTTTGCGGATCTTTTCCTGAAGCAGCATCAATCCCTGGAGAAATGCTTCAGGGCGGGGTGGACAACCCGGAATATAGACATCAACCGGAAGGATTTGGTTAATGCCCTGCACCACGCTGTACACATCGTACATGCCGCCCGAGTTGGAGCAGCTCCCCATGGATATAACCCAGCGTGGTTCAGGCATCTGTTCGTAAAGACGCAATATGGATGGAGCCATTTTTTTGAAGATCGTTCCCGAAGTGACCATCAAATCTGCTTCTCGTGGAGAGCCGCGCAGCACCTCGGCGCCGAACCGGGCAATGTCGAAACGGGAAGTGAATGCAGCCATCATTTCGACAAAGCAGCAGGATAACCCCCAAAAGAGCGGCCAGAGCGAATTGGCTCGTCCCCAGTTGATCAAGTCGTCGAGGTTGGTGAGCAGAATATTGTCGGGAATGTCATGCTTCATCATTTTCTCTCTGCATCTTTGATGGTCCCCATTCCAACCCACCTTTCAACCAGATCCAGATCAGTCCCAGCAACAAAGCAATAATGAAAAAGGTTATGTGGATGAGCCCTCCCAATCCTAATTGATCCCAGATTATGGCCCAGGTGAAGATAAAAGCGGTTTCGACGTCAAAGACGATGAAAAATATGGCAAGCAGATAAAAAGGAACATACAGGCGGACACGGGCGGATCCGGTCGGAATAACACCCGATTCATATGGCATTTCTTTATTGCTGTTGGTGGTTTTAGCTCCGAACCACCATGATACTAAAAGCATTACTCCAATCAGGAGCACGGTCACTAAAGTGTATATGATAAGAGCGTAGAATTCTAAAGATAATTGCATACGATCCTAATGAGATTCAGCAAGTAAGTTGAATAACGTGTTTACAAACCAGATCAATCGGCTGGTAAGCAGAAAGCGAAATATATCTTTATCTTGTTTCATTGAAGCAAAGAGTGTGCCACGTTCTGTAGAACCTGATTAGAAATACTGGTGAGTGGCAATGGAGTCGATGAAGTTTTTTTACGCCATCAGGTATGCTTCTTGACAGGTTGTTATTTGTCTTATATGGATGGACAATGTCCGATGAGACAGGACAAAATAATGGTCGAGCAAGTAGTCATGACGACTGGCATAAAGAGGAGAATAAACCGGGGCGTTTATCAAGAAAATGTATTGGCATACTTCCGCTGGATTTGACTACCTGGGTTTTTGGAATGATATTG
>JBHEOR010000230.1:425-3699 GCA_046260685.1 Desulfopila sp. | reverse complement strand
GATGACAGGCCCAGGTGCTTTTTTTTGAGAAAGCGGATTGTAGTGGAGTTTTTCGTCAGTGGATGAATAACCGGATATAATTCCATGCTTGCCCGGGTTTCATTTTCCCGGTCTATCAGCTGAGCAATTGTTGATTGTCCATCTCCTCTGACAAAGGGAGGGTACCGTCGTATCACCGACAGTATTTCATCCTGGAGCAGGACGACCCGGTAATTTTTGCCTTCAAGATAGTGTTCGACAATCGATGCAGGCCACCATATTTTAGCAAGTATGATGGCGCGCAACAGTTCTCCGTAGGTGGTTATGGGGAAATGGCTGCCTCGGGAAAAACCGCTTACGTTTGGTTTGACCACCAGCGGAAAGCCATACCGTGCCGCAAAGCGAAAGGGTTTGAGTATGCCGTAAAAAACAGCCCCTTCGGCATGAGGCATGCCGTTTTTGCTGAAGGCTTGCCGTGCCTGTCTTTTTGACCGACAGCTCTTCCTGGTTGCCAGACTGTTGTAATTGCTACACCCTTTGAGATACTTTCGCTCAATAAAAGCGTACAGGAGTTTTTTTAAGGTATTCATCGTTTCATACCGTAGTGGGCCTTCATTTTCCTGAAAAAAATTGACTTGCCGGTATATTCAGCCGGCACTGTTTTTACGAGCTGAGCAGCAATGGTCATCATTTCACGAACCAGATGCCGTTTTTGATCATAATCGATATTTTGGGCCAGTAGAACAAGCGGCATCGGCAGAAATACATTCATCTCGACAATGTGAAATTCCCCCTGAATCAGATCGTTTTTTGAATCGGCCTTGACACAGACACGCGCCATGCGAAAATCTCCTATACCCTCTAAATATTGCCAAATCTTAACAAGTTCCCGACTGGACAGTGTTGCGGTTATGTCGATATAGCCTGTATCTGGATTGTGGATCGAATTAATCGGATGCCTTGTCCCACTCCTATTTTTGACTTGCGTGATAAAAAGAGAGGCGAAATCGCCATGTACCGAAGGCGAACGGAGGTAATATATTTCGTATTCTTCCTCACCTGGTGCGGCCTGCTGGACGATGAAGGGAATACCATTTTTGCATATCTGGCGTCGAACATCTCGGTATTGCTTCTCGGTATCGACGCGAACAATGCCTGCGGAATTCTGTCCCCATTCGGGTTTGATGAACACAGGAAAAGTTCGCGGTACCACTTTTTTGTCATAATGGTATTGTTCCAAGCGCCATTGTGACGGGACGAGGTCATCCATCTCCAGTTTGGAGAAAATTCCCTTATATTCACTAAAATAGCGACTGTTCAGCTGAAAGAAGTTCCAGGGAAGAGCCCGGTGCCGCATGCAGGCATAGATATACTGCAGCACAAGCAAAACCCGGATGTGGAGTTTCCAGTATGGAGGCGCTGATCTTTCTGAAGATTTCGCTTTGTGTGGAATCGCCTGAGGATATGTGTATGCTGAGAGTTTATTCAATGGTATGTTCCTGGTGAATATGATTTTCACGTCTTTCCTCTTCGTCTATTGAGAAATACTGTCGCCTTTTCGAGGAGCAAAGAGAAAACTGCCTCACAAAAACTGGATGATTGGCCTCGACTGAATATTCCAGATATTTTCTGTCCACTGGAAAATTACGGGCCGGCCGGCTTTATTGTTAGCTTCATACCTTAACCCCTTTTCCAGTCATGATACTTTTTCATCCAGGCCAGCAGCCTCTTTGGTGCATGGGCTCGCTTCCATTCTCCTGCCGCATATTTATTGGCTTCCGCCAAGGTAGGATAGGTGTGTATGGTGCCCAGAATTTTATTGAGGCCAAGGCCGTGTTTCATTGCCAGCACGAACTCCGCCAGCAGGTCACCGGCATGTTCGCCGACAATGGTTACTCCGACAATGCGGTCCTTGCCTGGAACGGTAAGAACTTTGATAAAACCGTAGGCGGCGCTGTCGGCAATGGCTCGATCGAGATCACCGAGATCATACCGAGTTACCTCGACGGCGATGTTCTTCTCATCCGCCTCCTGTTCATTCAGGCCGACTCTGGCGATTTCCGGATCAATAAAGGTGGTCCATGGAATGATGGAGTAGTCCACCCGGAACTTTTTAAACTGACCAAACAGGGCATTTACAGTGGCATACCAGGCTTGATGGCCTGCGGTATGCGTAAACTGGTAGGGACCAGCCACATCTCCTGCTGCAAAAATATTAGGATACAGCGTTTCGAGATATTCATTCGTTATCACGGTGCGATCCGTGGCAATGCCGAGATCTTCCAATCCATACCCCTGTAATCTTGCAACCCTGCCTACAGCACAGATAAGCTCGTCAAATTCAAAACGGAGTTCCTCACCTGTATGCTCAACAATGATGAATTTCCGGTCTTGTTCGCGTTCACAGCGCAGTGCCTTGTGGCCCGTCATGACATGGACGCCATCTTGCTTCAGGGACTCTTCAGCATGGCGGGAGACTTCCTTATCTTCGCGGATCAGGATTCTGTCTCCCATCTCGATCTGCCACACCTCGGAACCTAATCTGGCAAAGGCCTGTGACAACTCGCAGCCAATGGGGCCGCCGCCCAGGATAACCAGCCTCGCGGGTGCTTTCTCGAGGGCGCTAAAGCAATCCCAGAGGGTGTCACTGGTAAGACAGCCGACTTCGTCAAGCCCGGGCAGGGGTGGCACAAAGGGTGTCGCACCGGCGGCAATGACAATGGCGCGGGAGGTTAATCGTTTGGTTTCGCCGTCATTGAGCTGAATGTCAACGGTCCAGGGATCGACAAACCTGGCGTGACCATGCAGGACTTCGACACCGAGCCCGGTATATCGCTCAACGCTGTCATGCGGCTCAACCGCGGCTATGGTCTGATAAACCCTGGCCATAACTTTGGCAAAGCTGAATCGCGGGGTGGTCGCCTCCAGTCCATAGTTGTCACCGTGGCGGATTCGATGGGCCTGTTTGGCGCTTTTGATTAATGCTTTGCTCGGCACACAACCAGAGTTGAGGCAGTCACCACCCATTTTTTTTGCTTCGATTAACGTTACCTTGGCGTTGACGGTCGCGCCGATGTAAGCGCTGACGAGCCCTGCCGCACCGGCACCGATGACAATGAGGTTACGGTCGAAGGTCCTGGGTTTGGTATATTGCGCATAGACGCGGCGTTTTTTCAGCCAGTCGACGACTTTCTTACCAATGAGAGGGAAGAGTCCCAGAATGGCAAAGGATATCATCAGCTCGGCTGACAATATGCCGCCAAGGCTGTCGATCTGGGCCAGCTGTGTTCCTGCG
>JBHEOR010000230.1:0-415 GCA_046260685.1 Desulfopila sp. | reverse complement strand
TTGATCAGGAAAAAAGGAAAAACGGGCACAAGGCGCAGGGTGAAAAGGTAGAAGGCTCCTTCTCGCTCAACTCCCCGGTTTATGGTCTGCAGGCGATCGCCAAAGCGGTTCTGGACACTGTCGCGTAGAATAAAGCGGGCCACCAGAAAGGCAAGGGTTGCACCGAAGGTGGAAGCGAAGGAGACAATGACCACGCCCCAGAGCAGACCAAAAAACGCTCCCGCCGCCAGGGTCAGCACCGCCGCACCGGGTAAAGACAGGGCGGTAACCACGACATAGATAGCCAGAAAGGAAAAAGCCGTGAGCAGAGGAGCGCCGCTGCGCCAGCTTTCAAGTTGCGCTTGAGCTTCCTTGATTCCCTCGAGGGTAAGATGACGGTCAAGATCGAAAAACCAGAATGCAATGACTGCAACCA
>JBHEOR010000023.1:20326-32757 GCA_046260685.1 Desulfopila sp. | reverse complement strand
CACATCTCCGGTTGGCCCCAAACACCGTCGCTCCAGCCTATTCGACGCCCCCCAAAGACCGAGGCAAACTACTTGATCACTGTCCTGCTGTCAACGACTTTTTTAGTCAAAGTTTGCACTCGATAAAAGGCTACATCCAGCCTTGCAGTGCCTCTATGATTTTCTTGGCCTGTTCCGGGCTGGATATGTTGAATTTAGACTTGGGAATATACTCTCCCTGGCGTTTCTGGTAGCGGCGGATAGTATACATGTCCTTGCTGTATTCGTTCTTGGAGCGATTAAAATTCTGGTAGCGGAAGAGAATAGTGGTCCAGGCCCCTTTGGATAGAATTGCCTTATCAAGTTCCTTCACCAGAACAAGGCCATCTTCTTCATAATTTATGGTTATATCTTCGACCGTAGTGCTCATAGGAATTTCTCTCTGAAGTGGTGTCGTTATGTGGGAGTGGTGGTATCCAGAAAAAAGCAGAGGCGGGCCAAAGCCCGCCTCTGCATGATTATTTAGTATCGAACCATATTCATAAGAAAAGGTAAAGCAGAGATATCCTTTTGGAAAAGGGGAGAGCTCTTTATGCGGCCCTCTATTTGGCCGCCTTGCTAAAGTTGAGCCTGTCTCCTTGATCTTCCACGACGATATGGTCATTGTCGTCGAACGTCCCCTCCAGAAGAAGCATCGCCAGGGGATCCTCGACATGTCGCTGGATGGCTCGCTTAAGTGGACGCGCGCCGTAGCTGGGATTGTATCCCTTGTCGGTGATAAACTGTTTGGCGTTTTCCCGGATATGGAGGGTGATATCTCTCTTTTTGAGTCGATTCTTGAGGTAGCTGAGCTGAATGTCGACAATCTGAACCATGTTCTCCCGGGAGAGACTCTTGAAAAGTATGGTTTCATCGATGCGGTTGAGAAATTCCGGCTTGAAATGGTTGTGGAGAATTTCCTCAATTGCATCTCTCACATCTTTTTCGCTGGCATGTTCTTCTGCCATTTTCATGATAAGGTTGCTGCCGAGGTTGGATGTCATAATCATGATGGTGTTTTTAAAATCCACCGTTCGACCTTTGCCGTCTGTCATTCTGCCGTCATCCAATACCTGGAGAAGAACGTTGAAGACATCCTGATGGGCTTTTTCGATCTCATCAAGCAGGATGACGGAATACGGTCTGCGCCGCACGGCTTCGGTGAGATATCCACCCTGGTCGTAGCCGACATAACCGGGAGGTGCTCCTATCAGCCTGGCAACGGAGTGTTTTTCCATGAATTCGGACATGTCGACTCGAATCATGGCTTGTTCGCTGTCAAAGAGAAACTCGGCAAGTGATCTTGCAAGCTCGGTTTTTCCAACGCCGGTCGGGCCAAGAAAAATGAAAGATCCCAAAGGCCTGTTGGGGTCCTGAAGTCCGGCGCGTGTGCGGCGCACTGCATTGGCAACGGAGAGAATGGCCTCTTCCTGCCCGATGACGCGTTGGCGCAGAAACCCTTCTGCCTGGACGAGCTTTTCTCTTTCCCCTTGAAGGAGCTTAGCCACTGGTATTCCAGTCCATTTTGCCACCACCGAGGCAACATCCTCCGCTGCGACCTCCTCTTTGAGCATGTGGGTGTCGCGTTGCAGTTTTTGCAAATTACCGTTTTCCTCGTCGAGTTGGCGGTTGAGCTGAACCTTGGTGTCATAGCGCAGTTCGGCAACACGACTGAAGTCCCCTTTACGCTCTGCTTGCTGCTCTTCGTTGTGGGCCTGGTCGAGTTTCTCCTTAATGTCGCGGATCTTGTGAATGGTTTCCCGCTCCAGGTTCCACTGCCCCTTCATGCCATTGAGGGTATCATTGAGGTCGGCAAGCTTTTTCTTGATTTCCTCAAGACGGTTGCGTGAGCTCTGATCCTTTTCTTTTTTCAATGCTTCCAGTTCAATTTCCAGTTTAATCCGCTGACGGTCGAGCTCGTCGATCTCGGTGGGCATGGAATCAATTTCAATGCGCAACGAGGAGGCTGCCTCATCAATGAGATCGATGGCCTTATCCGGCAGAAAGCGATCACTTATATACCTGCTGGAAAGGCTCACGGCGGCAACAGTCGCCGAGTCCTGGATACGGACACCGTGGTGCACTTCATATTTTTCCTTGATGCCGCGAAGAATGGCAATGGTGTCCTCCTCACTTGGTTCCTGGACCAGCAACGGTTGGAAACGCCGTTCAAGTGCGGTGTCTTTTTCGATGTATTTGCGATACTCATCGATGGTTGTGGCCCCGACACAATGGAGTTCTCCCCGGGCCAGGGCCGGTTTGAGCATATTGGAGGCGTCCATGGATCCTTCGGCGGCGCCGGCGCCGACCAGGGTATGAATTTCATCAATAAAGAGGATGATTTCGCCTGCCCGTTCTTCCACTTCTTTGAGTACGGCCTTGAGTCTGTCCTCGAACTCGCCGCGATATTTGGCGCCGGCAACCAGGGCTCCAAGATCCAGGGCGATGACCTGTTTGTTTTGCAGTGTCGCTGGAATATCTCCATTGACAATTCGCTGGGCAAGGCCTTCGACGATGGCGGTTTTTCCGACACCAGGTTCTCCAATAAGGATGGGATTGTTTTTCGTTCTTCTGGACAGTACCTGGATAATCCGGCGAATTTCTTCGTCACGGCCTATGACCGGATCGAGCTTGGCTTTGCGGGCCATTTCCGTGATATTTTTGCCGTACTTTTCCAGTGGCTGGTATTTGTCCTCAGGGCTCTGGTCGGTAACTCGCTGGCTGCCTCTGATCGTGCTGAGGGCATTGAGAAAGTCCTTTTCCGTGACGCCCTGCTGTTTGAGCATTTTAGAGCACGTGGAGGAACTCTCCTTAAGCATGGCGAGGAAAAGGTGTTCCTGCGAGATGTAGTCATCCTGCATCTGTGAGGCTGTGGATAATGCGGCATCGAGACATTTTTGCAGCTCAGGGGCAGCGTAGATCTGATCCGCCCCGGTCCCTGAAACCTGAGGAATCCGGCCGAGCAGTTTCTCCGTTTCTTGGATGAGAACCGCGGGGGCAATGCCCATTTTTTGCAGGACAGGGGAAATCACCCCATCCGGCTGGCTGAGAATGGCCTTGAGCAGGTGTGGTTGTTGTATCTGCTGGTGCGCATTGTCGCGCGCCAGCTGTTGAGAGGCCTGTATTGCTTCCTGTGATTTGAGGGTGAATTTATCAAATTGCATTCTTCTCTCCTGATCTGAAGTTTTACGAAAAGTACTCTTTACGTTGTCATGAAGAGAAGATAAGGACGCTTGCAGGGTGTGTCAATAATTTGACACTCACTTGACGCTCATTTGACGCTCATTTAACCTCAATCTGGTGGCGTTGTGTAAGCAGGGGCTGGAACAAGGAAGACCGAGGGACCATCGGAAGATCCCCCGGCCAGTACGAAGGGTGGTGAAGATCAGCTGCAACCACCTGTGCCGCAGGATCCACTACTGCATCCGCCGCCATCACTGATTGGGTTGGTTGAGGTGATACCGAACCCGGAACGTGGGCCGGCTTCAATGTATTCAAGCTTGATTTCACCACATTTTTCCAGCAGGCTATCTTCCACCAGAAATTTCAATGTGTCGTTATCGTAAACTTTGTCGTTTTCTTTTGGCTCATCCAGAGCCAGTCCCAGAGAAGGGCCTGATCAGCCACCTTGCATCAAAGCGACCCTGAGCGCAGAGTCAATATTGTTCTGCGATAAGTACTCTTTAAGTTTATTAAGAGCCAAGTCTGTTACTGTGAATTCAGACATTACATTTCTCCTTGTTGAAAATATTGTTCATGGGCTTCTTGGTTGTAGTATGCTATTTTATTTGTAATGCATATACCTCCATTGTCCCCAAACCTTAATGTGGACAGCAAGAGAAGTCAATCGAATGCAAAGGGAAAAACTTAAATTTTAGGGTTTGGTTAAATTATCATAGTGGATTTTTTTGGAATTCCCGTAAAGGAGGGGGGATTATTTTTCTTGCCTGTTTGTGGAAGGGAATGATATTGTACGCTGCAATACGGTGTCGAACGACCAAAGTACAGCACACGGCTGCGACATTCTACGAGCGGCTTCGGGAATCAATGTGCTACTATTTTATTGAAGGTGAGTATTGATGAAAAAGGTTGTCATTTCAACAGGTGGTGGGGACGCTCCAGGACTCAATGCCGTTATATATGCAGTTGTGCACTCCTGTATTCGCAGGGGGTGGGAAGTATACGGCAGTAAAAGCGGGTATGGCGGTTTTCTGGACACGGAGGATATGGTGCAGCTCAATCTTCGCTCCGTTGAGGGAATATATGCCACCGGGGGAACGATTCTTGGTTCCACCAACAAGGGGAATCCCTTTGCCCGACCGGTGGAAAACCTGGCAGGAGAGGTGCAGGTGATCGATGTTTCCGATAAGATTCTGCGAAATTTTAACAGATTAGGTTTCTATTGCCATATAGCCATTGGTGGGGACGGCAGTCTCCGCCTGGCCCAGCGTTTTGCCGAGAAAGGTATGCCGGTTATCGGCGTACCAAAAACTATAGATAACGACCTGGAAGCAACGGACAGGACCTTTGGTTTTGATACTGCGGTATCAACCGCCACCAATGCCCTTGACAAGCTCCACTCCACGGCGAAATCGCATAATCGGGCCATGGTTGTTGAGGTCATGGGAAGAGATTCCGGCTGGATTGCGCTTTATTCCGGTATTTCCGGCGGTGCGGATGTGATATTGTTACCGGAAATACCCTTTGATATGGAACACGTCTGCGCCAAGATCTCGGACAATGAACTTCACGATAAAAATTATACCGTCGTCGTTGTTGCCGAAGGCGCAGTGGAAAAAGGCGGCACTGTTTTTAAGAAAGCAACGGGGGAGCGTGGTCGGGAGGAGGCTATTCTCGGTGGTGTCGGCGAGTATGTAGCGCAGCAGATCAGGCAGAAGACCAATAAGGATACCAGGTCCCTGGTACTGGGGCATTTGCAGCGGGGCGGTTCACCAACGAATTTTGACAGGCTGCTTGCTCTGCGCTTCGGAACCGCCGCGGTTCGTATGGTGGAAGAGGGGTTGTTTGGCTACATGGTGGCTCTTGAATCATCCAAAATGGGTGCCGTGCCCATTGCCGATGCCGTTCGAGCGCGCAAAATGGTAGACCTGAGCAGCGATAAGGTGCTCACTGCCAGAAATATCGGCATATGTCTTGGGGATTGATGCAGGACACAATTTTCGAAGAAATGTATGGGGCCCTCTATGCCCACTACGGACCGCAGAACTGGTGGCCCGGAGAGACCGCCCTGGAGATGGTGGTCGGTGCTGTTTTGACCCAGAACACCAATTGGAAAAACGTCGATAAGGCCATAGCAAATCTTAAACACGCTGGTGTGCTGGGTTTTGAGGCGCTTTGCAGCGTGTCGCACGATGAACTGGCGGAACGTATCAGGCCGGCGGGCTATTATAATGTCAAAACGAAACGCTTGAAGAATGTGTTGCGGATGATCATGGAGGAGTATGATGGCGATCTCCAGCAACTTTTAGACGATGGGCTTGAGAGCGCGCGCAGTAATTTGCTGGCGGTCAATGGTATTGGAGAAGAAACGGCCGATTCTATCCTGTTGTATGGTGCCGGGCATGCCATTTTCGTGGTCGATACCTACACCCATCGTGTCTTTTCCAGACATAATCTTGTTGAGGAAGAGTGCGGGTATGGTGATGTCCAGGAGCGATTCATGGACAACCTTGCTGCCGATGCGGTTCTTTTTAATGAGTATCATGCCCTGATTGTCAGGGTTGCCAAGGAGTATTGCAAAAAAAACACTCCGCTCTGCGGCCAGTGCCCCTTGCATGATTTCCTGTAACATCAAAACTCTGCGCCCTGTAGTACCTTGATCTGTAGTACCTCGATCTAGACCTCGATCTGGACATCGGTCTGTAGTACTTCGATTAGAGTTTCGCTGGTCATCAGGAAGGTTTTGGGAAAAGGAGGGGCGGGTGATGCCGAGGAGAGGAAAAAGCATCACCCGCAGGAGGAGAGGTTATGCCTTGAGATCAAGGATGCTGCTGAAGAGTTCATCGGCGGTCTGCAGAGTCTTGAGGTTGGCTTTGAAAGAATGCGTATTCATCATCATTTCAGGAAATTCCCTGCCAAGATCAACGTTGGACTGCTCAATGGGCTCAAGACCGGTTGCTGTCCGGTCATAGAGTATCGGGCCCGGAGCGTCGGTTTTCTGGATGTTGGTTGCCACACCCCCCTGCACGCCTTCTGTGAGAGTGACGCGAGTGCGTTTGTATCCTTGCGTACCACTGTTGGCTACGTTATTGCTATTTGCTTCTATTTTAGTGCCATAGGCCTGAAGGGCACTGAGTGCCGATTGGGTTGCTGATATCATGGTTTTTCTGCCGAGAGAGTATAGTGTTGTATTGTATTCTACCTTATCGCTTGCATGTAGCATGCCAGAAAAAGAAGGTGATAGCTTTCAAGCTGGTTCAGGGCGTTAACTGCCTGGTTACTCTCTATGTTGCCGGCAGAGGGAGAACCAGTGCGTCACTCTGAGGGGGCGGGCCCATGGAGACGCCACCAGGATGCTGTTGCAAAAATGTAATTGCAATTACCTTGAAATGCTGCGTTGGTAACCGCAGTCTAAAGGAATCCACATCGCCATTGGGGCCGATGTAGTGGGACCGCGGTATTCATTGAAAAGCTTCATCCTGCAAGTTGATTGGTGATGTCGGTGATTATCGAGTCAATTTCGTCATCCTCATAGTCGATGTTTTGCAGTGCCTGTCTGTAGTTCTGCAGGGTTTTACGGATGAGCAGGGGCTGATATGTGGCGGCGTAGAGCCGGCATAACATAACTGTCGCCTCTTCCGAGAGAGGATCGGTCTTGAGCAATTTCTGAAGGACGGGAATGGCTTCTTCCTGCCGGTGTGCTTTGGCGAGGATGGAGGCCCATTGAATGGCTGTTTTTTCAAAGGTGGCTACAAGGGAGTCTTCAAAAGCGAAGATTGTATCGTTGCGAAATGTATCCGTTGGTAGACTGCTTTTCCAGTAGGACAGCGCTTCATGGAAACGGTTTCCCGCCTGCCAAAATTCTTCTCTTCGTGCGTGGCGGAACCCTTCTTCGCAGTTTCGAAGGAAATCATCCACATCGCAGGTGACGTTTTCCAGACTGACAATTCCTTTATTTAACACTATATAATTTTTGGCGGGAACCGGAAGATTTACAGATAAGGGGTTTCGTAGCCTCCCCAGCAGGGTGTCGAGTTTTTTTCTGGATTTCTCCGGAGGGCTGTCCGGCCACAGAGTAAGCTGGATTTTTTCCTGGGATACTTTCTTGTCCTTGGCGAAGAGGAGCAGACTGAGCATTTCCCGCTGCAGGGGCGTAATTTGATCTACCGCGATACGGTCGTCGTTTGCGATGCTGAAAAAGAACCCGTCAAGGATAGTGAAACGCAGCAGTGGAATGCTCTTGCCGCTTTCGGTAATTTTGATTTTCAGCCGTTTTTTAGCCAACTTTTCAGCAAAAGAGGCATGCACCTTGTGTATGGCTGCAGTTTGTAAGAGTTCCTGCATGAACGTTGGCTCCCATCCCCAGAAGTGGTCGTAATCCTGCTCTTTCATGATGGCAAGGCCGCGCTCTAGATCATCGAGAGAGTCTTTTTCACTGGAACACTTGAGAAGGAAGTGGCTCCTGTGCAACAGCGCACCGGCCACGAGATAGGGCGAAGGAATTTTCTCGGCCAGCTTAATTGCCCTTTCGAAGGATTTTGCTGCCTTGGTTTTCTGAACCAGCGCTGCATAGACTGCTCCAGCCATTATGAGATTGAATGCTTCATAAAATGGCCCACCGGCGATGTGCCGAAGTTTGGTCGATTCCCTGATTTTGACGGCAGCGCTTTTGAAATTACCGTGCCGGGCAAGAATGTAGGCCTGCCATTGGAGCAGCTGGCTGAGCATGTGATCGGTTTGGGCGGAGCTGGAGATGTTGACGCCCTTGTTGACCAGATCGAGTCCCTGTGCGGTTTCACCCATGGAGGTAAAGCAGCTGCATCCCCATATGGCGAGATAGGGGGCCACCACCGTCTGTTTGACCACCTTGTCGTCGATACTTTCCCGAATCAGCTGTTGCTGATGAAAATAATTAGCATGATCACCATGCATACTGAGATTGCAGAGGTACATCACGCGAAGAGTCAGCTTGTTGGACATGCTGACAAGTGGATCATTGAGCAATGAATGGGAGATCTCAACCTCCTGTCTGAATTTTTTGCGGTTGCCACTCAGCAACTCGATATATGCTTTGATGAAAACAGTCGACGCTACAAAATTGCGGATACCGTTTTCGATGGCGATGCGGCGTGCCTTGGTAATATACTTGCCGGCACGCTCCATATCGGCCGAAAAAAAGCAGAAACCGGCGGCAAGATTGCGGGCTACAAGGACAATGACATTATCGCCGAGCTTTTCCAGCTGTTTTTGCAGGAGTTCCTCGGTTCTGGCTAGAAGTGCGGCGCCGTCATGGTACCGGCCGGAAACGACAAAGTGGTAATAGAGGATCTGCGCCAGGGCAAGGAGCTCACCTGTTTCTTCGCCGCGATCCCGGAAAAGTCGGCGGGCTGATTCAAGATGGTCAAGGGTCTTTTTCGGATGAAAATCGCTGCCCAGAATACCGGAGAAAAGGGTGAGCCAGCCATACTGGAGCAGTGTCGTTTCCTTGATGGACTGGAGGATCTGCAGAATTGTGAGTGTTCTGTTCTGGGCCAGCAGGTTGGTGCCAAAGCTAAAGAGCAGCTCATCCATTTTGTCGTATTGACCACCCAGCTGGTAACAGCTCAAGGCTTTGTCCACCATATCTCTTTTAAGAAAAAAGGAAGCGGATTCGTCGTAAATGGTTGTGATCTCATCCGCACCAAGTTTTTTTCTGGCTTTGGCCTGAAGAAATTCCTGGAAGAGATGATGAAAGCGAAATGTGGATGACTCTCGGTCAAGGTTGTAGATGAAGAGATTCTCCTGGGTAAGCTCTGCGAGAATGATGTCGATATCCTCTTTACCGGTTATCCGTTTGGCCAGATCGCTGTGAATTTCATCGAGGAACGATAGCTTGAGAAAAGCGGTATGGAGTCTGTCTGGTATGTTGGAAAATATTTCATCCTGGAAATATTCGAGCATATCGTGTTGGCTGGGCGAGCCAAGCAGCGGAGTGGCGGCACCATTGGAGGCGGGCATTGTTTTCTTACCGGACATGGGGTGGGCGGCCAGGACGATCCCCATGACCCAGCCGCTGGTGACATCCTCAATATGCCGGGCTTCGGAGACGCTTATGCTTCGCTTAAAGATATCATTGAATAATGACTCTATTTCGTCGCTGCTCAGGGCAAGATCCTGGGTATCGAGATAGGCGACCGCGTTACGGTTGCGAATGGCTTTTGATTTGAGCTCGAATGGATGTCGACTGGTCAGGACAAAGTGAAGGCGTGGCGGAGAGGTGTCAAGAAGGTAGGCAATGAGGCTATTTGTCAGTTCAGCGTCGTTTATAAGGTGGAGGTCGTCAAAAACAATATAGAGCTTACCTTGCAGAAAGCGGTCGATGTCGCCAAGCAGGATATTGGCACAGTGCATAAGGTCCATTGGCCCGATTTCACCCTTGTCGAGAATCTCTTCGAGCTGCGGGCAGGAAAAGTCCTGCATTGCACCCTTCAAGCTTTGCAGAAGTCCAGAGAGCAGTATTACCGGATCGATGTCTTCTTTGCCGATTTGATACCAGGCATGGTTGTGGCGATGATGGGTTACATACTGGTAGGCGAGTGTGGTCTTGCCCTGGCCGGCTTGTGCCTCTATGGCAATAATTCTGTTCTGGCGGCGCTTGCCGGGGAGGATCTCTTCAACAAGGCGAGAACGTAGAAGTGACTGGTCGGTAGCTATATGGGGGGGATAAAATTTATTCGAAGGGATGGAAGAATGAAAAGCTGTCGCTGTTGCCTGCATGGCGTGACCTCGTTTGCCGGAGGGGGGAGGGCTGTTACTCCTCCCTGTGCTGTTTCTGATGTCGCATGAATTGTCGGCAGATTCCTCGAATAATATTGGATTCCCGGGACGACAGCCGCATTCTTCCCAGAAAACTGCGAATATTGTTCATCCAGTATTTGTGGTTGTTTTCTTCGAGGAAGTTTATCTCTACCAGTGCCTCCTCGACGTGTTTATACATGCCTTCGAGTTCAAAGGAAGGTGCGAGTTGCGGTACCGCTTCAAAATTTTTACGTTCGTGCATAAGGCCGTGGTAGAGCTCGTAACAGTGGATCGCCACAGCCTGGGCAAGGTTGAGCGAAGAAAACCCATCGGTGGGAATCGCCGAGGCGGCATGGCAGTGCTTGAGCTCTTCGTTTGTCAGACCGCAGTTTTCCGGGCCGAACAGAAAGGCGACCCTGTTGTTGGCTAAAAGTGGTGCCAGTTCAGTGACAATCTGCCGGGGGCTACGCTCCGTCCCTCGTTGTCGACCTCGCCTGGCGGTGGTACCGACAATAAAGGAAAAAGGGGCCACGGCTTGCTCTAAGGTGGGGAAGACTTCCATGGCATCAATGATATGAGCGGCGTTATGCGTCGCCATTTTGGCCATGGCGGAAGAGTCGAGTTTCCCGTGGCCGACCACGATGAGCTGTGACAGGCCCATGTTGAAGATCGTACGGGCGGCTGCCCCGACATTTTCCGGGAACTTGGGGCGAACAAGAACGATGGCAATATTATCTAAAATGGAAGTATCACTCAGCATAGGTATATCCGCAACGACCTCCGATACGCCGAAAAAATCGAACCTTGGTTCCATATCTTCTCGAGGTTGATGCAAGGCCTGGAGAGTGTTTGCAATCTTTTACATTGAATCCACGTGGCCTTTGACTTGATCCTTCACTTGACCCTTTGTGGTGTTTGTATGACGGTCCTGGGGCGGCAATGTGCTCCAACCGCCGTGAGGGGTGTCCTCTCCCACCCATTCCCATCGCTTGACTGAGCTGGGCAATGGGTGGGAGATTGATAGGGAAATACCGGCTATCAGGACTGGGCTGAGGCGGTTTTTACACCATCTTCAACCGATATGCGGCTTATTTTCTGATATTCCTCGGCCTGTTTGTCGGGGGTGGTAGGCTTGAGACGTTTGAGCAGGGGGACAACGCCCCTTTCTGATTTCTCGAAGAGATCTTCTGCTTCCTTCAATGTTATCTGCCAGGCAGGTGCAAACCCCGGCGCCTTTTCAAACATTATGTCCAGGGCGGTCTGGTAGACATAATATTGCCTGATTTCCTTACGCCCGGGTTTCTGATTCAGGGATTGAACTGTAATCTGGAGATTGTCACGCTCCTGCTTGAGCTTGTCGAATTCTCCTTTGCGCCGTTCGTTTTCGGAGGAATCGATTTCAAGTTTGGTGTGCAGATGGGTCCGCAGCCTGTCCACTTCCTTGGCGAGTTCCCGACGGCGCAGGTAACCGCGCAGGTATATGATTATGCAAAAGACTATGCCTATAGCCAGGCCTTTGGCAAAAGGATTACTAATGATGGTCATGATCCAGTTGGTTTCTTCCATGTTTGCTTTCCTCCAGAGTGAGTATTGACACCTTTTTTTGTGGTGCGCGAGGTGCTGCTCTCAGATTGAATAAAAGGATAAAATACAATATCCAGGATTTATTACAGCATTTTTTTTAACTTCTCACTACTAAATCAATAACAGAGAGTAGTCATTTTGTATTTGTGTGCTTTTAAATTTCCTCTACCTTTTTTACTGCAGACTATTCTACCAAGTTAGAAAAAAAAAGGAAAGTGCTGTTTCGCACGACTCCTGACGTTATTGCGCAGGGGCAAAATGAATTCTCTGGCGGTGACGGTCCACATCCATGACGGTCACATCAATGGTTGCACCGAGCTGGTATGTTTTACCGCTGATTTCGCCGATGAACCAGTACCGTTTGGGGTCATAGAGGTAGTAGTCATCCTCCAGCGTTGCTACGTCCATGGCGCCACTGATGAACAGATCGAGAAGTTCGACAAAGATGACACGCTCGTTAAGACCTGAGATGACCGCTTTGAAACGTTCACCGATAAATTGTTCCATGAAGAAAATCTTGAGGCGGTCGGCCATGTCCCTTTCCGCGGTGATAGCTGTACGTTCCCGTTTGGAGAGGTGATTGCACTGCTGCGCTAATGTTTCAAAAGCCGGTGCCGTGTCTTTTTCTTGGTTTGCCAGCATATCCTGGAGAAATCGGTGGACGAGGAGGTCCGGATAGCGCCGTATCGGGGAGGTGAAGTGGGTATAATCGGTGGCGGCCAGACCGAAGTGGCCGAGGTTTTCCGGTGAATATCTGGCCTGTTGCATCGTTCGGAGGAGAAGATTGTTGACAACGTATTCGGCGGGACTATTGCGAACGTTTTCCAAAACGATGGCAAACCACATGGGGCTGTTGTCGAGGCGGGGGGGGG
>JBHEOR010000023.1:12233-20316 GCA_046260685.1 Desulfopila sp. | reverse complement strand
GTAATCGGAGAATTCATCAAGCTTGTCGGGATCGGGATCATCATGAACCCGGTGGATGCAGGGGATATTGCGATGATTAAGGGATCGGGCCACGGCCTCGTTGGCGGCGAGCATGAATTCCTCAATCATCTGATGGGCAAAGTTGCGTTTTTTGCGGGCGATGGATTGAATTTTGCCCTCTTCACCAAGGGTGATTTCCGGTTCAGGGATGTTGAATCCGATGGACCCTCGCTGCATGCGGCGTGCATGCAGCTGCACGGCGAGCTCTTTGGCTTCGTCGAGCAGCTGCACAAGCTTCTTGTGGGCGGCGCGTTGTTCGTCGGACTGGTCGACGATGATTTCTTTGACGGTGGTGTAGGTGAAACGTTGTCTGCTGCGAATAACACTCTTGCAGAAGTTCTTTTTTTTCAGCTTGCCCGTTGCGCTGAAATCGAGAATAGCGGAAAACGTCAGTCTGTCTTCATCGGGAACGAGGCTGCAGAGGTGATTGGAGAGTTTTTCCGGCAGCATGGGAATGACTCGATCTGGAAAATAGATAGAGGTGCCGCGGAGATAGGCTTCTTTATCTAAGGCTGTGCCAGGCTTGACGAAATGGGAGACATCGGCGATGGAAACATAGAGACGGAAGCCGCTGGAGCGCTTTTCCACGGCAATGGCATCATCAAAATCCTTAGCAGTGGCGCCGTCGATGGTGATGTGAGGAATGTGGCGCAAATCTTCTCTATTGCTGTAGTCATGCTCATCAAAGGATAGATCGGCGGCTTCCTGTGTTACACTGTCGGGAAAAGCGTGTGGCAGGTTGTGTTTTTCTATCACCATGCGCATTTGTACATCAATGTTTTCGGCAGAGCCGAGTACCTCCACTATTTTCCCGCGTACATATCCCTGTTTTGAAGGATCCGGCAGTACCTCGACAATAACGACATGGCCATTCGCAATGTCGTGGTCCACTGCTTCAACGATGTGGATGCTTGCGGGGTAGCGTGGGTCTTCGGGATGGACACGTGGTGGTTTACCGCTCTGAAAAAAGCCGGTGAGGCGTTCGCAAAAGCGCTTAAGAATGGCAATAAGTTCAGCTTCCGGTCGGCCATCCGAGCGAACCCTTTTGATGCGTATCAAGACTGTATCACCTTGATTTGCCGTACCAATTCGTTTGACGGTGAGGAATGGGTCTTTTTTGAAATTGGCCGCCTGCCGAGGCTGCAGGTCGGTGACAAAGCCAAACCCACGCGGATTCTTCTCTACTGTACCGGAAAAGATAGTGCCGTTGTCATTCATGGCGTAGTGTTTTTTGCCGGTGACCACGATATCCCCTTTGCGGATCAGGTACTCCAATGCATCGCGGGTTGCTTTCTTGCTGTGCTCAGCATCGCCGAGCCCCTGGTGTATATCGTTGAGAGGAAGTGGGGCCTTTTGCCGGAACAGAAAGGCGACTATAGCACCGGGAAGTGTGTCTAAGCTCTTCTGCTCGGGCGGTTTTTTGACGTTACTGTCCTGCCGATTCTTGTTTTTTCCCTTTGAAATTGTTCTTTTTTTCGACATATGGGTTTTTTCTTTCCCCTGTTTGTGGAATTTTGTTAGACTGTATTTTTGGATGTGTCGGGCAGTAGTAAAGACTTTGGGCAAAGAAGTTGTGAAGCGTCATTGCATGAGGACATCCGGCCGGTAAATGGCGGGAAAACTTTGCGGTATTGTCTCCTGTGGCTCCTTGTGAGATACATGTGAGATACGTGTGAGATACGTTTGAGATACTTGTGTTACCCGATTATAATAGCACAACATCCGGCGTAAAAAAAGACATTCGTCATACCGGCATTTTTAAAGGTGTTGACAATGAGTGTAATGATGATTTTTAGTAAAATTGTATTGATCTCAACCAGCTCTTTTGCTGATTAAGCGAGAAGACCTCTTATTATGCAGTACATTCCCTTTGACCTGGAAATATATCGCGGTCGTATGCGTGGCTACATCAGTGGTGTAAACGACGAACATATATTCTGGGATGCTCTCAATTTTGCCACCGAAGCGCATGATGACCAGTGGCGCAAATCGGGGGATGCGTATATTCTGCATCCATGTTCCGTGGCGCACATACTTGCCGCGGAGATGGATATTCACCATCCTGAGATCCTTGCAGCTGCACTCCTCCATGATACGGTTGAAGATGTTGAAGAGGTGACCGGCGAGGTGGTTGGGCAAAAATTCGGCAAATATGTCCAGGCAATTGTTGAGGGATGTACCAAAATTACCCAGTCATCGGGAGATAAGCAGTTGCATACCAAGCGGGTGCACCGCAAGATCTTTTCAGGAGCGGCGCTGCGGCCCGAAGTTATGTTGGTGAAGCTTGCCGACAGGTTGCATAATCTGCGTACGCTCCATGCGATGCCGCAGAGAAAGCAGCAGCGCATTGCCGATGAAACGCTGGATATTTATGCTCCTCTGGCGACGGTATTCGGCCTGTTCAATATGAAGCGGGAGATGTATAATCTCGCACTCACCTACAAATTTAGAAAGCAGTGGGTAAAGCTTGCGGCTCATATTGCAACACTCAAAAAATCGCCCCAGGCCCGTACGATCATAGAGACACTGCGTACCAGATTTGAAGAGTTGGAATGCGGTGCTGCGGTGGACCTGCGGGTGAAGGAGTTATGGGCCTACTACGATCACAATAATCATATACTACTTCAAGAAATAGATTTCCCCTACGAGATCATTATTGTGGCGGGCGATACCCAGGCCTGTTATCAGGCCCTGGGCGTTGTCAACCAGACCTTTAAGCCAATTCCAAGGACCATACGCGACTTTATTGCCAACCCGAAACCAACCGGTTACCAGGGGCTTCATGCCCGTGCCATCATCAAGGGACAGAAGTTTCTTTTCAAGATACGCACCGAGGATATGGCACGGCGGGCCCAGCGAGGGCTGTTTAGAAACTGGAGTTCCAAAAATCGTAACCAGCGCAGATTTATACATGAAATTAAAGAACTGTTTGGTGTTATTGGTTCAGATGCCTCGGTTTCCTATCGTGATGTCATTGCAGCAAGTGGTAAAAAAGAAATATATACCTATACCCCCAAGGGAGATCTGATCTGTTTGCCTCTGCATTCAACCGTACTCGACTTTGCCTTTCGGGTGCATACGGATATTGGTCATTCCTGCCTTGGCGCCATGGTGGCCAATAAACGCAAAGATGCCGGCCATGTCCTCAAGGACGGTGATGTGGTGCGGATTCTTCGATCTCCCAAGCCGTTGAAATTTGATCCTGATATCCTCGACGTGTGTAAGGTTCCGCGTACAAGAGCGGAGTTGTCCAAAGGATTTCGGAGCAGACGCCTCCGGGTTGCTCGAGAGGTGGGCCAAGCTACGCTTTTGCAGGAAATGAAGAGATACGGGATTGCCTGGGATGTTTTTGAGAGCTTTGAGATACAGCAGGTATACAACTATTTTTCCATAAAGGATGCCGACGAGCTCTATGAGCTCATTGGCGATGGTCGTCTGCGTTTGCCCGAGGTCATTCATCGGCTGCAGCATGATTTTGGCCTGGAAACTCTCAATACGGTTGCCGCCGGAGAGGACTATAACTCGGTAGAGCTGCAAACCCTGGATCCGGTTTCAATAAAACTGTCTTCCTGCTGCAAACCCCTGCCCACTGAAAAGAATAATTGTGCGCTGCTGACGCGGGAGCGTCTTTCCGTTCACCGCAAGAACTGTCCTCGCCTGCAGGAGATAAAGTTTCATCGTGAAGATGCAGTCAATGTGACCTGGCAGCCCCGGCAGACCGCTATACGCAAAAAACAGAGTATTCATGTCTTGGCAGCCAAGCGGCAGCGTCTGCTGATGATAGCGGCCGTGGCTCCTGTGGACATGACCATTTCAGAGCTTGTCGTTCTTTCTACCAAACCCACCAAATCTCCGGCATGGCAACTGGTGTTCTCCGTTGCCAGCCTGGTCGGCCTGCAAAATGTCCTCGAACATTTTGAAAAGTCCGCCATCGAGTTTGAGTTTGAGTTTGATCATTGAATACCGGGGGCAGTTACATTACGTCGCTTCCCCCATAAGGAGTTACCAGAAATCAACGAGAATTCTTGCCACGCAATCAGGTGTCATCCGATGTATCATCTTTATAGGATGCCGTGGAGTATTTGCTCAGCACCGTGGTAAGCATATCCGGCAGGTCATTTTTCTGACGAGAGCTTCGGTGGATCTGTTTTATGGTTTTTTCCAAAGAGAGAACCTCGCCCAGGAAAACGTGGCGCAGGATAAGCGAGATGAGTCTGGTTATTGTTGTGAGATTTGATATTCGAGATTGCAGGTGATGATCTCTGTCGAAGGCCGTAGAGGCAAATATTTCCACGGGGCAGCCTTCAATTTCACTGACGGAGACATACCATTTGTTGAGATCGCGGTCTCGCGTGCGGAAGCGAACAGCGTCGAGGACGTCTGGCAGGGCGATGCCGTCTGAAGCAGGAGCGGTTTTCTTACAGATGGATGCGTGGTCCGTATCCAGCCCGGTCAAGTGCATTAACCGGGCGATTCTTTGCGGGTTGGTCGTCAGCGACAACGCCAGCAGGCGGCATTCGTCGCACAGTTCATTGCCGTGTATGGTATGCAGCTGTCGTGTGGCACCGCATCCGTCGCATGTGTCATTGATCATTTGTGGGCTCATCGTTCCATTTTCCCTGTGGAGCTATATGCTCAATATATTTTGTAAGGTGGTGTCTGAATGTTTGGCCGGATATTTCCCGGGCGCCGTACCTGCTGAGATGATCGGTGGCCATCTGGCAGTCGATGAGTCTGAATCCTTTTTTTCGCAGGGTCGCAACCAACGTCGCCAGGGCAATTTTAGATCCGTTGGACAGGGTGGTGAACATGGATTCTCCAAAAAAAACACGGTCAAGGGCAATGCCGTATAAACCGCCGGCAAGCGTTGTGCCATGCCAGCATTCAACGGAGTGACCATATCCCAGTCGGTGCATCTCCATATATGCATCCTGCATTTCTTCGGTGATCCAGGTTCCCTCATTTTCCCCCCTTTTCACCGAGGCACAGGAGGTGATCACCCGGTCGAAAGCTGTGTCCATGGTAACGGTATACAGAGGTTTGCGCATATATCTGGCTAATCGTTTTGGCAGTGTAAACTGTTCTGGATAGAGAACAAACCGTGGTGAGGTGAACCACCAGAGAATTGGATCTCCGGCGGAGTACCAGGGGAAAATCCCCAGCCTATAGGCTGCGATCAGCCTGGCTGGTGTCAGATCCCCGCCAATGGCGAGCAGACCGTTGTGCTCGGCAAGTGTGGTGCGGGGGAAAATAATGTCTTCTGTTAATCGAAATACCGGCATGATCGACTGTACTCTTCGGTATGGGTGTTGTCAATATGTTTGACATTATAAGGATAAAAGGTAAATGTAACGAGGGTTTAGCAGGAAAGGCCGGTTTCTGCCCGGCACTGGTTGATTCGGCGTCACCCAGGTGCTATTATGGCACTCCGGGTGATTTTTGAGTTGAGTAGTGCTCAAGTGTAGTAGTGCTCAATCGTATTGACGGGTCAAAGAGTTTTACGGACACACCATAATAGGATATATATTACACCATCATGCCTATACCATCATGGATACACATTGGCGCAGGGGGCAGGTTGATATGACACCATTTCAAGAAAGTGTCAATGTGGATCTGTTTTTTCCCAGGGGGAATCGCGGCGAAACCCTGGAGAATATAGTACAAACGCTTGTGGCGGGAACCGCTGTCATTACTCTCACCGGAGAGGAGGGGGTCGGCAAGACCACGATTGCCAAAATGGTCGAGAAAGAACTTCCCGACGAATACAGCTCTGTCTATCTGTCAGACCATATTGAGTCTTTTGATGATGTTGTTCGAGTTATTGCCTTGAAGCTGGAAACCCCCAGTGCTGATCATCCGGAGTCAACGGCGGCCCTGCTGGCCGAAGTTGAAAAAGAACTGGGGTTGCGGGATGGGCGCCTGGTGGTCATTATCGACCAGGCGGAAAGGATGTATCTGGCCACCATTGAAAGGCTGCGCAAACTCCTTGACCGTCTCAATGCCGGGAAGATTATGTTACAGCTGGTTTTTGTCGGCCGAAAAAGCCTGCTGGAAAACTTGAAGCAGCTGACACTGTGTAGTTTTGATGATGTCGCCGAGCAACACTTCAGACTTCATCCTCTGGGCCTTTCAGAGACCTATGCCTATCTCAACTATTGCGCCCAAATGGCAAGTCCATCACGAGGCAGGAGCGTATTTTCACCCGATGCGGCAAAGAAGATCTACAATATGGCGCTGGGGAATATGAAGATAGTGAATATGCTGGCGGCAAAATCACTGGAATCTGCAGATTTGCAGGCGTCATTTATGGTGCTTCTTGATAATGTCAATGATGAAAAAAGCGGGGAGACCTCCGCTTCAAGAACAACAGCTGCTCTTCTATCGAAATTGCCCAAGGTCTGGTGGCTCTCCGGGGCAGCAATAACAGCACTTCTTGTCGTTGCTGTAATGCTGTTCACAGGTGAAGAAGAACAGCTGTCTGAAAAGCCCAAGGAATCCAGGGTCCCGGTTGAAGCGACATCGGAACCAGTGAAACTCTCCCGGGATTCGAAAAAGCCGAAAAAAGCTGAAGGACAGGAAAAGCGTGTTACTGCAAAGGCGGATGCAGGGCAGCAATCCTCGGCAAAAAAACAATCCGCTGGTGGTGGGGTGGAAGTGGATACACAGCAGGAAACCATGAGCGAGCCCGAGCAATCCTTACATCCACCACAACATACAACCGACAGCGGCAATGAGCAGATGTCTGCGACAACTGCAGAGCCGGTTGCGCCGAAAGTCATGGAAGAGCCGGTTGAGAACATGGAGGAACCTGTCAAGAGACAAGAGCAGGAGTCGTTGCAGGTGGTCAAAGACGCCAATCAAAAAGAGTCGCCCCCTGCACAGCTGGTGAAGGTAGAACCCTTGGAAATATTACAGGAAAGAGATCCGATGCCCGATACTTCGAAGCCAATGGAAAAAGGTGGCGATTTGCCAAAACAAGATATGGCGACGCAGACTGCGGCAACAGTGGTATCTCCAGAGCCCGCTGATCAGCTGGAAAATGAACCGTCGCCGGCTGCACAGTACAACAACAACACACAGATACTTGATAAAAAGCAGAAGCAAATCGTGGCATCGATGGCGCAGCAGGAAAATGGTGGTTCGTCTGAACTTCCGAAATCCCACAAGCCACAAGCGGACGCACACATGCAGCTCAACGACGTGGAAGAAAAGAGCACCAAGGAACAACAGGTTGTTTTAGCCGATGGAAAGAAAAAAATGCCACATCAGCGCTCCTCAATCACGACGCCGAAACCGATTTTCAGGATTGCTCCCGTAAAATTGTATCCTGCCACTCGGCAGAACGAAACCGGCACGAATTCTGCCGAGAATGGTACCGATTCCGCCGATCTTTATTCCAAACGACTTGCAGCAGGAGAGCGGTGGCTTGCCCTTAGACAGAGCAATCGCTTCAGCTTACAGCTTATGGCACTCAGTGCCGAGTTGGCCGAAGAGTCTTTGCGGCGACGATTCACCCGTCAACAGTATCAAAATGTTGCGGAAAACCTTTATATTGTCAAAAGTGAAGATGGAACCAGGGTTTTTTTGTATTACGGAGATTTTCCAGACCGGGAGACGGCACGCAGGGCGGAGATGTCTCTGCCGCCGCTTTTGCGCAAGCATGAGCCCTATGCGGTGTCTCTTGAGAATGTGGGAAAAAAAATTGCCGACCAGCAACAGTGAACCGGTGCATCGTGTCCCGTTGGCATAAATCTACGATGAGTTATTATGACCATACGAGTTGCAATTAACGGCTATGGCAGAATAGGCCGCTGTATTCTGCGAGCGCTCTATGAGTACAATTATCGCAAGGATATTCAAATAGTTGGTATTAATGAGTTGTCCAGCCTGGATGCCCTGGTCCATCTCACCAGGTTTGATTCCGCTCATGGTACATTTGGTGGGAATGTGCGCCGTAATAGCGACACAATGCATGTGAATGACGACATAATTGCGGTGTTCAACGAGCCGGAAATAGAAA
>JBHEOR010000023.1:0-12187 GCA_046260685.1 Desulfopila sp. | reverse complement strand
GATTGGAGTGGGCTCAATGTCGATATTGTGTTTGAATGCAGCGGAAGTTATTCAAAACGATCCGTGGCCCAGCGACATATCGACAGTGGGGCGGAGAGAGTGATTTTCTCCTCTCCGGCCACGGCCGAGGTTGATGCCACCATCGTCTACGGTTTCAACGAGCACACACTGCGCAAGGAACACCAAATAATATCCAATGCCTCCTGCACGACCAACTGCTCGGCGCATGCCATTCATCTGCTCGATACCGCCTTCGGTATTGATCAGGGTGTTGTCACCATCGTACACTCCGCCATGAACGACCAGCCGGTGATTGATGCATATCATAATCCGGATATGCGCAAAAGCAGGAGCTCGCTGCATTCCATCATCCCGGTCAGTACCGGTCTGGCCCGGGGAATTGAGAGGCTTTTTCCCCATCTGGTTGACCGTTTTGAGGCGGTATCGCTGCGGGTGCCGACAATGAATGTGTCCATGATGCAGCTCAGTGTCGATGTCGGCTGCCCGGTACGTGCTGAGACGGTCAATGCGCTGCTCAAGGAGGCGGCTTCCGGGCAACTAGCGGGGATAATGGATTTTACCGAGCTTCCGCTGGTGTCCTGTGATTTTAATCATAACCCCAGTTCTGCGGTGATAGACGGTTCGCAGACCATGGTCAGCGGTAACAGCCTGGTGACGGTGATTGGATGGTTTGACAATGAATGGGGCTACGCCAACCGGATGCTGGATACTGCCTTGGCCTTGGCGAGTGCCGGGTAGGTATTCATAGAAAAAGAATGGATCACAGAGGGCCATGTTATTTGTTGACAGGCCCATAGGTCTGTCCGCCTGGATCGATCAACTGAGTTGTGTTGGTAATCAAGTACGATTATGGTAAAAGACGGTTTTGGAAAGAGCATGGAGGACCAATGAAACAATTACTTGGTAGCATGAGTATCATAATAGCTCTTTGTCTTTCTGTGAGTGCCGGCGCCGCGGAGAAGGTTGTGCGTCTGGCAACACTCACCGATTTTGCGCCCTATTGCTTCAAGAAAGAGTCTAGTGCGCATATTGCCAGAGAGGTCATTCCACCAGGCAAAAACTCATTGCAGCTGCAGGGTTATAGCTGGGATGTTGTCCGTGAGATTTTTCACGCCATGGACTATACCATTGAGCTCAGAGTCGTCCCCTGGTCCCGGGTCATGCATTACCTCAGAGTCGGTAAGGTCGATGCGATTTTTCCTGCCAACAGGACCGCGGCCCGGGAAGAGATTTTTATCTTTTCCCGAAAACCTGTCGATACCACACGAATGGTTGTCTATACGCCGGCGCCGAGCAGCCTGCAATGGCGGGATCTCAGTTCGCTCAACGGGCTGCGGGTCGGTGCGGTGCGAGGCTGGGCCTATGGGAAGAAATGGGAAGACAGTAATGGCATGGATAAGGTGCTCATGGATACTATTCTGCAGAGTTTTCAGGTGATGGACAAAGCAAGGGTGGATGCGGTAATCGGTTATGAACAGGTCTATGATTACGTTCTGAGCTCCAATGAGATCAGCGACAAGTATAAAAAAATCGGACAGTTTGGACGGGTTGTCGAATACCTTATGGCTCAAAAGCATTCGACGGTAGCACAACGGATAGTCTCTGATTTTGATCGTGGATATCTCCGTCTTGAAAGGGGCGGTGGCCTGGAAAAGATTATGCAAAAATGGCAATAACGTTGTCATGGCAAAAAAACATATGGACTCCATGAATGCCACAGACCCGGACAAGGATTATTTCCCTCGGGGGAGAAGCCTCAGCCACCGCTTCGGCACTTTGCTCTCCCTGGTTGTTGTTGGTATTCTAGTGTTTTTTTCACTGGCCATTGTCGTTTACAACTCGTTACGGATGGAAGACCAACTGCAACGACAGCTCAGTGATACCCTGAAACTCGCTGAAACAAGCCTGCCGACGGCCGTATGGCAAATGGACCACGGCTCCATGAACGATATCCTGGAGGCTATCCTGGTCAATGATACCATTGCCTCTGTACGAATCCTCACAGATGGTATGGCCGCTGCTTCAAAGGAACAGGTGGAGTATGAAGATCGGGATTTCTCTTTTTTTCAACAATCAAGAAACTTTACCGTCAAGTCTATTGCCGTCAAGCGATTCGGTGAAACGGTCGGTCTTTTTGAAGTTGCCATTTCGCGCTCCAAGATACAGCAGGGCGTGCTGGCCACCATCTTTGTCCTGCTTGGCCTGGTCGTCATTCTTTGCGGTGCGATTATCCTAACCTCATTTCTGTTCACCCGGCAGTATATCTTTAAGCCGTTGATGCGACTGGAGAGCCATGCTCGACTTGTTGCTGCCGGCAATCTCGAGAGCAGTATCGAAATCGCCGGTGATGATGAGTTGGCGCAGCTTGCCCACGCTTTTAATGCCATGGCGACACAGCTCAAGATCAGCTTTGATACTCTTGAGCAGAAGGTGATGGAGCGAACCGCGGATCTCTATCTTGCCAAGACCGAAGCGGAAAAGATGAATCATCATCTCAATGTGGTTGGTGCGGAGCTGCAGGCGCTTCTTGATAACTCACCGGTCGGTATCCTTTTTGTGAATTTTGACCGGGTTATTCAACGGGTTAATCCTGAATTTCTGCAAATCACCGGATATACACAAGAGGAGTTGATCGGGTACACCACTCGTAAACTCTATCCCTTTGAAGAAGACTATGTGGCAAATGGCAAAGCGCACTATCCCATTCTCCGCAGGCAGGGGTTTGTCCAGAAAAACGTTGCCATCAGAACACGTGATGGTGAAATACGCATGTGTTCCTGGCGCGGCAAGGTGATCGCCGGTGAAAACCATTTTGAAGGGGTGGTGTGGAGCCTTGAGGATATTTCCAGGCGTTTAAAGCTGGAAGAAGACATGCTCAAGGTAAAAAAGATGGAGTCCATCGGTGTTCTGGCCGGAGGGATAGCCCATGACTTCAACAATCTTCTGCTGGCCATTCTTGGTAATATTTCATTGGCGCAGCGTATGGCTCCTCAAAGTTCGCGGATTGTCGAGTTACTCGACTCGGCCAAAAAGGCCTCGGAGCGGGCCAAGGATCTGACCGCCAAACTGCTGACTTTTTCAAGTGGCGGTGAGCCGGTATACGAGGCGGAGTCGTTGCCCCAACTCCTTGAGGAGGCGGCCTCCTTTGCACTGACCGGCAGTAATGTGAAGTGCGGTTTTCATTTTCCCGAAGAACTCTGGGCCGTCAAGATGGACAAGGGCCAGATCAACCAGGTTGTCCAAAACCTTATCCTTAACGCCGATCAGGCAATGCCGGAAGGGGGGCAGGTACGTATATCGTGCAGCAACGTCGAGGTGGCGCAGGACGGTGTGGCGAGACTTGAGGAAGGAATATATGTCAAGGTAGAGATCAAAGACGATGGTGGTGGGATCGCGGAGGAGCATGTAGCGCAGATTTTTGATCCCTACTTTTCCACCAAGCAACGAGACAGTAACCGGGGGAGTGGGCTTGGTCTTGCCATTGTCCATTCTATCATCAACAAACACGGTGGTGGTATCCATGTCGATTCCCGCCTCGGTGAAGGGAGTACTTTCACCATGTATCTTCCCGCCCTCGCCGAAGCAAAAAGCAAGACGGCCCAGGTGCGGGAAGAAGCATTGAACAGCGGCAGCGGCACTATTCTGGTGATGGATGATGAGGAGATAATCCGGGATGTCGTCAGCAGCATGCTGACCCAGCTGGGCTATAAGGCTGTATCGGTGGCTGACGGGCAGGAAGCCATTGAGCGGTATGAGGCGAACCTTGGCACACCCGCAAAATTCGACGCCGTTATTATGGATTTGACCATCCCGGGTGGTATGGGCGGCAAGGAGACCGTGCAAAAAATCCTGGCGCTGGACCCTGCAGCCAAAGTCATAGTTTCAAGCGGCTACAGTCAGGATCCGGTGCTCGATGATTTCCGCGCACTCGGCTTTTGCAATGTCGTCAACAAACCGTATCAGCTGGAGGATTTATCCCGGGTTCTTGTTACTACCCTGGTTTCGTCAGTGCCGAGAAGTACTTGACAGCACTGCTGGTCCGGCGTTATAAGAGTGCTTTTATAGGGTGATGCCGACGAGCGCTTTTTCTATTGTTTCTTTCATGCAGAGGTATCAATGAAGCTTTTAATCACCGGCGGGGCCGGTTTTATCGGTTCGGCGGTTATCCGTTATATTCTCGGGTGTACCGAGCACTCCGTTGTCAATGTCGATAAACTGACCTATGCCGGCAATCTGGACTCCCTGGCCGAAGTTTCGGAGAGCAAGCGGTATGCTTTTGAGCGGCTCGATATCTGCGATGGTCAAGGTCTTGAGGAGGCCTTTGCCAATCATCGTCCGGATGCGGTGATGCATCTGGCGGCGGAGAGTCATGTGGACCGCTCCATCGATGGCCCCGCTGCATTTATGCAGACCAATATCATGGGGACGTATACTCTGCTTGAGGTTGCCCGGGGCTATTGGCGAAAGCTCGGTGAAGAGCACAGGAAGCGGTTTCGTTTCCATCATATTTCCACGGATGAGGTATATGGCGATCTGGACAGCCCTGATGATCTCTTCACCGAAGAGACTTCTTATGCCCCAAGCTCGCCATATTCCGCCAGCAAGGCCGGCTCCGATCACTTGGTGCGGGCCTGGCAGCGCACCTATGGTCTGCCGACACTGATCACCAACTGTTCCAACAATTACGGCCCCTATCACTTTCCGGAAAAACTGATCCCCCTGATAATACTCAACGCTTTGGAGGGCAAGTCACTGCCGGTGTATGGTCAGGGTAACCAGGTCCGCGACTGGTTATATGTGGATGATCATGCCAGGGCCCTCTATACGGTGGTTGTCAATGGCAGGGTGGGGCAAACCTATAATATCGGCGGCCATAACGAAAAACAGAATATCGAGGTGGTGCATGCCGTTTGCGAACTTCTGGAAGAGCTGGCCGGCGGCAATCCCAATAGTGTATCTTCGGGTAATCCCGAAGGATTTAAAAAACTGATCACCTTTGTCGAGGATCGTCCGGGGCATGATCTGCGCTATGCCATCGATGCCGACAAGATACTCCGGGAGTTGGGCTGGCGGCCTCGGGAAACCTTCGAATCCGGTCTGCGCAAAACCGTGCAGTGGTATCTGAATAACCTTGAGTGGTGTCGACGGGTCCAGGATGGCACGTACCAGCGCCAGCGGCTTGGGAGTTTTGCATGAAGGTTCTGCTGTTTGGCAAAAATGGCCAGGCCGGATGGGAGCTGCAGCGTTCTCTTGCCCCGCTGGGTGAGGTGATCGCCCTTGATCGGCATGGCGAAGAGGGGCTGTGCGGTGATCTGTCGGACCTTGATGGTTTGCGTGCAACCGTGCGGCAGGTACGACCGGACTGTATTGTTAATGCTGCCGCCTATACCGCTGTTGATCGAGCGGAAGTCGAAGGGAAAAAAGCCGATCTGGTCAACTGTGAAGCCCCTGGTTTGATGGCGACTGAAGCCGCCGCTCTGGGATGTTGGCTGGTGCATTATTCCACGGATTATGTTTTCAATGGAACAGGTACTGCCCCGTGGCGTGAGACGGATGCGGTATGCCCGCTGGGGCAATATGGCAAATCCAAGGCGCGGGGAGAGCAGGCCATCATCGAGAGCGGCTGTGAGTATCTGATTTTTAGAACGAGCTGGGTCTACGGTGGGCGCGGCGAGAACTTTATCAGGACCATGCTCAACTTGATGACAAAGCGTGATGAACTCAAGGTGGTGGGTGATCAGATGGGCGTGCCAACCGGGGCGGAACTGCTGGCCGATGTAACAGCCCATGCCCTGCGCAGGTGTGTTGCCGGACCAAAGCTGAAAGGGGTGTATCATCTGGCGCCCGGTGGAGAAACAAGCTGGCATGACTATGCCGTCTTTGTCGCGGGGCAGGCACGCGGTAATGGGGTTTCTCTTCAGGTTGAAGATATTCGTTCTATTCCCACCAGTGAATACCCGACTCCAGCCGGGCGGCCCTTGAACTCACGTCTTGACACCGGTAAACTGCGCCATGCCTTTGATGTTTTCCTGCCGCACTGGCAGGATGGCGTGGCGCGTGTAATCAATGAGATAGCCAACGAGTATATATGAATACATGTAAAGGTATTGTATTGGCAGGCGGGGCCGGCACCCGGCTGCATCCCATAACTCTTGGGGTTTCCAAGCAGCTGCTGCCCGTCTATGACAAGCCGATGATCTACTATCCCCTGTCTGTGCTCATGCTGGCGGGTATCCGGCAAATTTTGATTATCACCACTCCCGAGGAGCAGGCGGGATTCCGGCGTCTTCTTGGGGATGGCAGTCAATTTGGCGTGCAGCTCGAATATGCCGAGCAGGCCAGACCGGAAGGCTTGGCCCAAGCCTTTATCATCGGTGAGGATTTTATCGGTGATGATACTGTCTGCCTGGTGCTGGGCGATAACATCTTTTACGGACAGGGTTTGAGTAAACTGGTGCAGGGGGCAGGTGCCCGCCGCAGCGGAGCAACCATATTCGGCTATCGCGTCACCGACCCCAGGCGTTTCGGTGTGGTGGCATTTGATAACGAGCAGCGTGTCGTCTCCATCGAGGAGAAACCGGAGAATCCCCGGTCCAACTACGCAGTGACCGGCCTCTACTTTTATGATAACGATGTTGTTGCTATCGCCAAATCAATCAAACCCTCTGCCAGAGGGGAGCTGGAAATTACCTCGGTCAATCAGGTCTATCTTGAACGAGGGGATCTCAATGTCGAGTTGCTGGGCCGTGGTTTCGCCTGGCTCGATACCGGTACTTTCGACTCTCTCTACGAAGCCTCCGGTTTTATAGAAACACTGGAAAAGCGCCAGGGCTTGAAGGTGGCCTGCCTGGAGGAGGTGGCCTATCGCATGCACTATATCAACCGCGATCAACTGCTGCGCCAGGGCAGAGATCTTGAGAAAAACGGCTATGGCGAGTATTTACTGCAGCTGGCACGGGAGGATATCTGACGAACACGCTGGTGATGACACAATAGTGAGTTGGGGGGGGGCACCCCGGGCTCCCTATGGAAGCGAAGAAACAAAAAAGCACTTACCGCCAAACAGTAAGTGCTTAATGTATCTGGTGGAGCTATGCGGGATCGAACCGCAGACCTCTTGACTGCCAGTCAAGCGCTCTCCCAGCTGAGCTATAGCCCCAGGGTAGTTTTTCGTGTAGTCTCTCGTGTAGTTCCTCGTAATGTTCGCTGTTTCACTGTGGATTTCATTTAACAGGCTTTCCGGCCGGTGTCAATAAAATTTGCGCTATGGCCTTACTTAAAATGTATATTTCTTGCTAATACGCAGGAGCTCTGGTATCTTTCAACGTTTTGTAACATTGTTTTTACAGCAAAGGGAATTATCCTGAGAAAGTTGCCATTCGTTGCTTATCTCGCGAATTTCTCCAGCACTTCAGAAGGCAGAAGGGATTCGAAACCGACGTTTCGACCGGGAGTGTTTCATCCGTGGGGATGAATTTTTCCAAAAGAACTGAAATTTTACTACCATCAATCAACGTGTTTTCCGAAAAGGAAAGGTCGCATGTACTCACCATTTAATTTTTTGTTTGGCTGGCTCTCCAATGACCTGGCAATAGATTTGGGCACCGCAAACACCGTTTTATATGTCAAAGGCAAGGGCATTGTGTTACGAGAACCCTCCGTGGTTGCCGTGCGCCAGGACGGTAGGGGCAGCAAGGTGCTTGCTGTGGGCAAGGAAGCCAAGCTAATGCTGGGGAAAACTCCTGGAAATATAACTGCCATACGGCCGATCAAGGATGGGGTTATCGCCGACTTTGAGGTGACCGAGGCCATGTTGCGGTACTTTATCAACAAAGTACATAACCGCAAAACGTTGGTCCATCCGCGCATTATGATTTCGGTGCCTTCGGGGATTACCCAGGTGGAAAAGCGCGCAGTTAAGGAGTCCGCCGAATCGGCCGGGGCACGGGAGGTTTACCTCATTGAAGAACCGATGGCAGCCGCTATAGGTGCGAACCTGCCGATCACCGAGCCGACTGCCAATATGGTTGTTGATATCGGCGGCGGTACCACTGAAGTTGCAGTCATATCGCTGGCGGGAATTGTGTATGCAAAGTCGGTGCGGGTCGCCGGTGATAAAATGGATGAGGCCATTCTCCAATATATCAAGCGTAAGCATAATCTTGCCATTGGGGAGCGAACCGCTGAGCTTATTAAGACCACTATTGGCAATGTGTTGCCCGTCGAGCCCTACGAAACCATGGATATCAAAGGGCGTGATCTCGTCTCGGGTGTTCCCAAGACCTTGACAATAAGCGCCGATGAAATTCAATCCGCCATTGCAGAGCAGGCCGATGTGATTATCGAGGCAGTTAAAGTAGCTTTGGAGATCACTCCGCCCGAGCTCGCTGCTGATATCGTCGATCAGGGAATTGTGCTGACCGGGGGAGGCGCTTTGTTGAAAAATCTTGATGAGGCCCTCAAGGAGGAAACCGGTATGCCGATTATTGTCGCAGAGGATCCTTTATCATCGGTTGTTCTGGGTTCCGGTAAGGCTCTTGATAACCTGGATATCTTAAAAGAAGTGACAATCACCTGAATTTTTTTGGGCTTTGAGAAAAAATACTCCCTCCAGAAAGGGGCCGAAAAGATCGGCAATGACCAAGGTCGTGCTCCTTTTGGTCCTGGTATGCTGCCTTATCCTCTTTGCTGCCTCCTTCGGTGGCAGGTTCGGCCTTTTCCATCAGATCACCCTGGAATCCCTGGGGCCGGTCCAATCGTTTTTTACAACGTTAACAAAGAGCAGTGGCAAGGTCTGGCAGGACTATATCGACCTGTGGGCTGTTCGTGATGAAAACAAACGTCTCCGTGCACGGCTGGATGAGTACACTGAAAAGCTCAATGAATACACCGAGGCCTACTCCACCTATCTGGGCCTGAAGGAAAAGCTGGCGTTTAAACACAAAGATCCTTTTCCGTCCATCACCGCAAGAGTGGTTGGCAAAGACCCCTCATACTGGTTCCAGACGATAATCGTTGACAGTGGGGGAAAGGATGGTGTTATTGAAGGTATGGTGGCACGTAATGAAAACGGGGTGGTCGGTCAGGTCATCCAGGTGTCTCCCAACTATTCAAAGATACTCCTTGCCAATGCTCCCAGCAGTGCTATTGACGCCATGGTTCAGAAGAATCGGGTTCGAGGAATTCTCAGAGGCGCCGGAGCGGATGGCTATACTCTCTACTATGTCCTCAAAAAGGCCGACGTGGCGGTTGGTGACCGCATTGTTACGGCAGGAATCGGGGGAGTCTTTCCATCGGGGGTCCCACTTGGGAAAGTTGAAACCGTGCGAAAAAAGCAGCGCGGCATGTTTCAGGAAATAATTGTTGCTCCCTCGGTTGATTTTCAGCGTCTGGAAACGGTTTTTATCAATATTACCGAAAAATTGTTGTGGCAGGATGAACTGACTGATTCTCCAGGAGAAACACCATGATGCTGTTTTTTTTTCTATTTATCGGCGTCATTTTTATTGTGGCCGAGACGACGGTGTTTCAGTTGTTGCCGGCATGGCTGGGACAGCCTGACTTTGTTTTCATTCTTGTGGTTTTCAGTGCCTATCGGCTGGGCTGGGGGACCGGTCTGTTTTTTGCCTATGTGCTTGGCTGGATAATGGATGTGGTGGCTGGTATTCATTTGGGAGTTTATCCGCTGCAGAATGTCATTGTGTTTTCCTTTTTGAAGATTCTGTCGGAGAATAGTCCGTTGAAGGAAAATGCCTACCAGGTACCTCTTGTCGGCGTAACCTACTTCGTTGTCCAAATGGGACTCTATTCCTTGTATTCAATCATTATGCCCGGAACGCTGCCGGCCTGGTCCTGGAACAGAGTGATACAGGAGACGCTGATTCTGCTTCTGGCAGCCATACCTCTTTTCGTTGTCCTGACGTTCTGCTATGATTTTTTCCGTAAGCGAAGGGGGATCCATTGGGTCATAAGCAAACGTGGGGGCAATCAGTTTCGCTAGTGCCCATCTGGAAATGACAACCTCTGGCCGGGGCGGCAAATGGATTAAATGGACTTTTTACGACGCTGGTAACCAATGAAAGAAGAACAGTCCTTTTTCAGCACTGTGGAAGAGATAAATGAGCGTGACGACAGCGCTCTTGATATTCTGCGGCCGCGGCTTATTCTGGTAGTGGTCATTATCCTGCTCTTTACGGTGTTGATTTTCGGCAGGCTCTGGTTTCTGCAGATATCCAACGAGCAGGAATTTGCCGGAAAAGCGTATAACAACCGCGTCCGTGTTCGCGAAATTGCTGCTCCGCGGGGTCATATTCTTGATAGAGACGGCAGGCCGCTGGTGACGAACAGGCCTTCTTTTAATGTACTCTTGGTCCGGGAAAACACCCAAAATGATGAACTCCTCATCAAAAGATTGGCGGAAGTTCTTGATGTTGAGATATCGACATTATGGGATCGTATCCGCCAGGCATCGAATATCTCACACCATATTCCCATACTCCTGGAAGAAGATATTGACTGGAAGACCCTGGCCTATCTGGAAAATCATAATCATGACTTCTCCGGTATACGCATCGAGGTAACACCCCGCAGGGTATTTCATTATGGTGATCTTGCCGCCCATGTGATCGGGTATCTCGGCAAGATCAGCACAAAAGAGCTGCAAGAATTGCCGCAAAGTGAATATGGCGGCAGGGATATAATTGGTAAACGAGGGCTGGAAAAGCTGCGCGAACCGGATCTTCGTGGTGAAAAGGGGACCAGCTATTCAGAGGTCAATGCCAGGGGCTTTGAACAGCGGCTGCTCAAACGAACGGCCCCCTTGTCCGGCAATGAAATACATCTGACCCTTGATGCGGAGCTGCAGCAGACCGCTGAAACGTTGATGAACGATGCAGATAAAGCTGGGGCTGTCGTGGCGCTCGATGTTAACTCGGGAAGGGTGCTGGCATTGGCATCAACGCCGACAATCCATCTTCAGGATTTTACCGGAGGGATTTCTTTGCAAAACTGGAATGCCTACCTGCACAATATTAAAAAGCCGCTTATCAACAAGGCAGTGCAGGGCCAGTACCCGCCGGCATCGACCTATAAGATGATAACCGCGCTGGCCGGTCTGGAGAAGGGTATCATCGATGAAGATTCGGTATTTTATTGTCCCGGCTATTACTCTTTTGGCAATAGAATATATAGATGCTGGAAGCGCGGCGGTCATGGCGCGGTGAATGTGAAAAAAGCCATCGCCCAGTCCTGTGATGTTTTTTTCTATCAGGTTGGCCAGCAGGTTGGGGTTGACGGATTGGCCGAGGTTGCTAAAAAATTCGGCCTGGGAGAAAAAACAGGTCTGGAGATAGAACATGAAAAGGCGGGTTTGATACCGACGCGCAAATGGAAGCTGCAGAGAAAGAATGTTAAATGGCAGGAGGGGGAGACATTGTCGGTGGCCATTGGTCAGGGTTTCAACCTTACCACTCCTCTTCAGATTGCGGTCATGACCTCCATGTTTGCCAATGGCGGAAAAAAATATCTTCCCCAGATGGTGGAAAAGGTTATCAGCCCGGATGGTACAACCGTGGACAAACTCAAGCCTGAGTTGACCATGGAGGTTGAAGGTATGGATGAGCATATCGAACTGGTGCGGGACGGTCTTTTTGAGGTCGTCCAGGGAAAGAGGGGGACGGCCAGGAGGGCACGGATAGAGGGTATCAACATTGCCGGAAAGACAGGCACTGCCCAGGTAGTCAAAATTGCGCAGTACAAAGGGCTGAAAGATGAAGAAATCCCCTATAAATTCCGTGATCATGCCTGGTTCACCTGTTACGCACCGGCGGAAAACCCGGAGATAGCAGTAACGGTGTTGGTGGAGCATGGCCTGCATGGCAGCACCGGTGCTGCCCCAATTGCCAAAGCAGTACTGGAAAAATATTTCGCCGGCAGGCTGCCCCGGCAAAGCGATGACCAAGGGTAACCTGAATCCTGCAGCCATGCAGCCGGCTGTTGGGAGATTGATGGCGCATACCTCTCAAATGACAAACTCATTAACAAACTGGAAACACTTGCTTTATTTTTTTTTGATTACCAACGAAACTTAGCTGATCAACCCAGGAGTCCGCCGTGTTGTTTTCATGGGACGCCATAAACCCATCCCTGGGGGCTTAGCTGCAGCCGT
>JBHEOR010000229.1:0-3708 GCA_046260685.1 Desulfopila sp. | reverse complement strand
GCAATTACAAAATGACCTAGTAAAGAAACGGTTTGTTGAGGAGGGTTTTGATACAATACTGAAGGTCATTGGTACGATACAACAACGGGAGACTGGTAAGACATGGCATATCATTTCAAGAGAAAAAAAACTGTTAAAGCGGGCATCGTTGACATAGCCAAGAGCCAAATCGACAAGGCCATAGAAGAGATTGACGATGAAGAACTCGACCGCCACGAGGTCGTTCACCAGGTACGAAAGCGCTGCAAAAAGCTGCGCGGTCTCATTCGCCTCATTCGTCCGGCCTTCCCGGATTATAAGAAAGAAAACGACTTTTTTCGTGATGCTGCTGAGAAACTCTCCTCGGTGCGTGACGCGCAGTCCATCAACGAGTGCTTCGATAACCTGGCCGAGTATTATAAAAATCGAACCGACACCGTCCATTTCGAACCGGTCCACCGGCACCTCATCGACCGACGCAGAGAAATTGCCGACAACACAGTTGAACTGGAGGACAGACTGAAAAAGTTTCGTGCCCGGATGGTTGAGGTCCGTGGCCGTGTTAAAACCTGGAAGATTACCGAGGAAGGTTTCGACGCCATAGCCGACGGCTTTATGAAAACCTATAAGCGCGGTAGAAAGGCTTTTTCCAAAGCATACCAAAATCCATCAGCGGAGAATTTCCACGAATGGCGTAAGCGAGTCAAATACCATTGGTATCACTGCCGGTTGCTCCGCGAAATCTGGCCCGACATGCTCAAGGTTCATCGTAAAACCGCTGACGATCTCGCCGATCTTCTCGGTGACGACCACGATCTGGCAGTGTTGAAGGAAACTTTGGCGAAGGAATCTCAGCGCTTTGGCGAGGATGAGGATCTGCAAAGGATATTCGAACTCATCGACGAACGCCGTACGGGGCTGCAGCACCAGGCGCAGTTTCAGGGCGAGAGGCTGTATGCGGAAAAGAAAAAGCACATCGCCAAACGTTTCGGTTCATATTGGATGAGCTGGAGGAGAAATGATCTGGAATCAGGCTGACCACGGCATGTACCCATATGAGAAAGCGCTGCGCTGGATGTGCACCTACCCGGATCGGGTACAGGAGTGGCTGTAATCATGACCATAGCGCCATAAAATCCAGTTCAACAATAATTAAACCATGTATACGATAATTTTATGTTAGGAATGGTGTGTCAGAAATTCAGTGGCGGATGTATGATGGTGTTCCGGCGCGAAGGAGAGACGGTGCACTGATTTTTCGCGAGCGCAAGACCTATTGTTCCAAATCTGTTTTCTCCAGATCGGCCACGATACTCGAAATCACGTCATCAGGTTTCAGGTAGATTCTGGCGGCTTGCAATACATCGTCCCCCGATACCGCCCGGATATAGTCGGGATATTTTTCAAAATACTCGAGTTCCAGATCGTAATATTCGATCTGAATCAGATAACTTGCCAGTTCCGCCTGGGAATCGAACCTCATGGGAAAGCTGCCGATCAGATATTGCCGGGCGGTCTCCATTTCCTGGTCGGAGGGGGGAGTTTTCTGCATGTCTTTCATCACTTCCATGGCAATATCCATAGCCTCTTTTGCCGAGCTGTTTTTGGTCTGCATGGTAATCTGCATGGACCCCGGATATTTCCGGGAAACGAATGCGCTTCCCACGGAATACGCCAGCCCTTTCCGTACACGAACCTCTTGAAACAACCGAGATGTAAAACCACTGCCTCCAAAAATCTGGTTCATAACCTGGACCTTGTAATAGTCTTCATTTTTTCGTTCGATCCCGCCATGCCCCATGACGATGTTGGCTTGTGCAACCGGTTTGTCGATCCGGACAGAATCCTTCTTTTCTTCGTAAACCTGCTGGAATTCAGTACTGGGGATAGGTTCGGCCGGCCACTGCGCTAGCCGGGAGAGGACCTTCGACGTCATTTCCTCCTTGGTGACATCGCCCACAATTGCCAGAATAGCATTATTCGGTTTAAGGAATTTCTTGTAAAAATCGGCGACCGATTTCCTGCCCATGCGGGCCAGCGATTCGATGCTCCCTTCCACCGGATGGCCATAAGGATTTTGGCGGAAAAGGATCTGGTGGAACTGCCGGTCTGCTATATAATTCGGCTGCACTTGTACTGATTTCAGCATCCCCTGGATCTCTCGTTTTTTTCTCTGAATCTGCTCTTCGGGAAAGGCAGGCTGGATGACCACTTCATTAAACAACTCCATCCCCTGCTCGAGGTGTTTGGTCAGGATGCGAAAACTGACTGTCATGAAATCCCTGTCGCAAGCGGTCGATAACTCCGCTCCCAGGAAGTCGAGTTCCCGGTTGATGGCATCGAGTGAGTATTTCTCCGTACCCAGCAGAATTCCTTCGGCAGTGAGATTGGCAAGGCCCGGCTGTTTCTGGGGATCTCGCCAGGAACCGGCGTCAAAGAGAAGATTGATGGTAATAAACGGCAACTGGTGTTGCTCGGAGAAGAGGACAACCATTTGGTTGTCGAGGACCATCCGTTCGACCTTCGGGGTGGCAGCATTTACTGTTCCACATCCGAATGCGATGGCGATGAGCAGAATTGATAGCAACAGCTTGCAGACATATCTCACGGTTTTGGTCATCATTTCCTGTCTCCCGAGTTGTACGTTACCTCTTCACCTTTCTTATGGTATCTTTTTTTCGGATACAAAATGCCTACTGTGCTGTTTTCCTTTACGAAATATTTCCGGGCCACTCGCTTAATCATTTCTGCATTGACTTTGCGGATAGCCGGGACATAATTCCGTATATCCTCCCAATGGGTAGCTATTTCATACCGGGCGAGAAGCATACCCTGGTAGAAAGCAGAATCTTGGCTGTAAATAAAGGCGGTCTCCAGTTGATTTTTCGCTCTCTGCAGCTGTCTTTCCGGAACCGGTTCTGTTTTAAGCCTTTCCAGCTGGTTAATCAGGGCATTCTCGAGGCGCTCCGGCGCAAGCCCCGGCAGTGGTTCGGCGGCCAGATAGAACAAATTCGGATCAACCGATAGCAGAGAATTGTGTGCGGTGGCCGACAAGGCCAGCTGTTCTTCGAGAACGAGATTCTTATACAATCGAGAGCTTTTTCCCGCCGAAAGAATCGCCGCGATAACCTCAAGTACGTAGGCATCGTCGGAATTATTTTCTAGATTTGGTACGTGATAGCCGATCATGATGTAGGGCAGCTCGGCATAGGTACGGACGTTGACCCGACGCTGGCCAAGCTGAGGCGGATCATGGTACTTGATAAGGGTCGGTTGTTCCTTGGAAGGGATATCGCCGAACAACTTCCGGATCTTTTCGGTCATCTGATCGGTCTGAAAATCGCCGACGGCCACAATAAATGCATTGGTCGGTCGATAATAAAGGTCATAATGCCGCCGCATGTCTTCAATAGACAGTCGCTTCAGGTCGTCCATCCAGCCGATGATCGGCCAGTGATACGGCTGGGCCTGGAAGGCGACGGCCTGCATCTGCTCGGAGAGATATGCATGAGGATTATCCTCGACCCGCATGCGACGCTCTTCCATTACCACTTTGACCTCAGTCTGGAACTCCTCGGCACGCAGAACCAGATTCTGCATCCGATCAGACTCAAGTTTCATCGCGATGTCAATGCGATCCGCCATCATATTCTCGAAGTAGCCGGCAAAATCGTACGCTGTAAAAGCGTTAAAATTACCCCCTTGCGACTGGATGAGCCGGGTAAATTC
>JBHEOR010000228.1:3487-3723 GCA_046260685.1 Desulfopila sp. | reverse complement strand
CCAGTGACAGACCCGCTGCAACAGTTGCCGATACGCCAAGCTCAAGAAGGGCGTTCCACTCGTTCTTTTTCTCCGGATTCCGCCATTCTCCTGCTCCATCGACGGTACCGGTCCCTTTGATACCGGCAAAAGCTTCGCCGCCAACCCCGACATAGTTTTCATCTTTATTGTCCGACTGCTTGACGCTGCCGCGCATCCTGACCTTGCCCTCTGCCATGCCGAAGGTCAGTCCGGCG
>JBHEOR010000228.1:0-3477 GCA_046260685.1 Desulfopila sp. | reverse complement strand
TGATTTCAGCTCCGTCGGCCCCAGGCCAGTAGAAATTTCCTTCAATCTTTCCTTCGGCTAAGGCCAAGCTGGATTCACTCTTAAAATACAGGCCGATTTCACGTTTTTTCAGGTCGAACTTACCGGCGACGGATGTGCCGTAGCTATAGCGCATGACTTGAGCCTGGGCTCCGTAATCGAATTTACGATCAGGGGGCAGGTTATCCTGATTGTCGAAAATATCCGCGAGGTTCCTGTTAAGGCCGTCGCCCATTGGCCCAGGCTGCTACTGTGCGGTTCCACCATGTCCCATTTATATTCGGCATTGGCACTCAGGGATTTGTCATAGTTGCGCGGAGTTAATTTTTTCTTGAATTCAGTAAAGGCAAAAGAATTCCGGTTATCGACCAATGCACTCGATTCTGCTCCGCCTCTGACCGTCATGTATTTATGCCAGCTGCTTTGGATGCTGCTCCGTTCGATGTAATAACATTTCTTGCCACGGACACCGACAAACTCAATCAATTCACTGGTCCCTACTTGTGCATCGACTAATGGCTTGAGTTTAGCATCCACTGCTGCTTTTGCCTGGTCAACCTGCTCTTTATCCTCCGAAGCGTAGGACCGGACAAGTTGCCGCATTGGGGCATCATAGGAATTGGCAAGCGCAATGAACGTATCGTGTTCGCTGACCGGTATCATAAAAAACGCATGCTCATCCGGGCGATAGAGAACCTCGCAAATCCGAACCTGTTCCGGCTTGATGGTTATGAGCACAGTTGCAGACCGACAATCGGATCTGGCAGTGACATGGTATTTACCCAGACCCAGTCCCTGAAGCTCGTCCTGCCAGGGAATGTTATGACCTTTTTGGACGGAACGCCTGGGAGTGGAGGCAATCACCTCGTCGGTCTCAAAGCTCCTGCATGTCAGCTGAAAGGTTGCACTTTGATTGATCAGTCCGGTGACGGTCAGGGAATAGGGGCCTTCGCCCTGTAGTTGCTTATCTTTGCGAACCCATAGTTCCTGGTGATAATATAGATTGCCGATGGAAATACTGTCTTGAGGAGCCCGATTTGCCAGAATCTGGTCTTTGGTAAACGATTTCTGATGATAGACAATGATTGGCGCTGGGGCCGTTGCTGCACCACAACCGCCGTTTATCTTTTGAGCTGACGGTTTACGGCGTATGACATAATGTTCCTGGCCTAGTTCGATCTCGCTGGTTGAGTTTACCGGGACAAGATATTTTTTCCTGCGAACAAATATTTGAACCTGCTCTGAATCGGAGCGATAACGTGCATAGTCCGGATCGGCAAGAAGCCAATTACTCCAATGTGGCTTGAGCTGATTTTTAAGTTCTTGCGGCAGGCATTCGGTACTGATTCCACGCCAGGATTTGACAGGCTCGTCCTCTTGGGCATGATCGCCATAAGTGGGGAAGAGGTTGGAGCCAGTGCTACAAATCTGTTCGGAAACAACCTGATGTGGCAGATGCTGTGGTGACATTCTCATAAGTTGACCTGACAGGGATATTCACAAAGTGTGCCCCTGATAAAAATAGTGGTTTAACGTTGTACCTAATCAATATTATTTTTGACAGTAGCTTCTAATTCTCACAATTTTCTTACAATTGGCAATCTCAAATAAAGAAATAGTAATTGCGAAATTGGGATATAGCTTAATTGGAGCAGGACCATGCCAAGTCTCTGTAATCCAACAGAAACTGGATTTTCCTGTTATTATTGAATATCATTGTTGCGGATTCTAGATTTCTATAGGGAATGTGCCAAACCCCATTTCCGCTTCCGAATAGAAACACAAAAGTTGCATTGCTCTCAAATGAATAGTATAGGTTTCTTTATCAATACAAAGAAACCTATACTATTCTTTTAACGAGGGCATCAATTGATACTCGAACAATTAAAAAAAAGAAGAAAGCTACTTGGCTTGCGGCAGCAGGATATGCTGTTGCAGGCGGGGATGACACGGCAGCAGTATAATCGTCTTGAAACCAAGGGCAATCCCCGCCTTGACACCCTTGAGCTGCTGGCGAAGGGGTTGGGTATGGAGCTGCTGCTGATACCGAAGGAGAAGCTCGCTGCTGTAAAGAAATTGCTGGAAGAAAAGACGGAGGACGAGTCAGCCGATAGAAATGCAACAGAGGATAGAGCCCTATCCGATGACCCATGGCAGGGTATATTGGAGGAAGAAGATTGAGCCGGAAAGAGCAGGTCAGGGTCCTTGAACTCACCCTGCACGATCACAGGGTTGGTTTCGTAGCCGGCTACAAGTCAGGTCGCAATGTTCTCACCTTTGCTCCCGAGTTCCGGGAGAACAGCAGACGGCCAACCTTCACCCTCACCACTCATCCTGACTTCCCCAATGCGGAAAAACTGCTCGCTACGCATTGGATCAAACGGCAGCGCCTTCACCCGGTTCTTTCCAACCTTTTGCCTGAAGGCATGCTGAGGGAGATGTTTGCTTTAGGGCTGAAGGTCCATATTGATGATGAATTTCAGCTTCTCAGTTATCTTGGGCGGGACCTTCCTGGAGCCTTGATCGCCACGCCAATGGCGGCCGGGGCCATTCCTGCCTACGTCCTGCACGGTGAAGTTGATCCTGAGTCAGTCACTCTTACAGTCGGAGAAGGTGCACACCATTTTTCACTGGCAGGCGTGCAGATGAAATTCTCCATGCGTCAACAGGATGGCCGTTATCACATCAACCAACCGGGAGAACGTGGTGAATGGATCGTCAAGACACCTTCAACACTGCACAAAAGCGTGCCGCTGAACGAGTTCACGGCAATGCGCCTTGCTGAGTTGGCAGGTGTGAATATTCCCGACATCCGGCTTGTCGAAATGGACAGGCTTGAGAAATTACCGCCCATCAGCCTGCCTGATGAACGGTATGCCCTTGCCATCCGCCGCTTTGATCGTAAGGGGCAGGAGCGCGTCCACACGGAGGATTTTGCCCAGGTACTGGCGAAATACCCGCACCGGAAGTACGACAGCGCCAACTACGAGCAGATCGCCAAGGTGCTCTACCGCTATACCGGCAGCAGCCTTGCCAACGTGCAGCAGTTTGCCCGCAGATTGCTGGTCAATATCCTCCTAGCCAACGGGGATGCCCATTTGAAGAACTGGAGCCTCATCTATCCGGATAGGGTGACCTCTGAGCTGGCCCCGGCCTACGATATTGTCACAACCATGGTTTATATCGGCGATGAACGTAATTTTGCCTTGAACCTGGGCGGCAGCAAAGAATGGTATGCGGCAACAATGGCCCATTTTCAAGCCTGGGCCCGGAAGGCGGATATCCCTTGGCGGGCCATTCAGCCGCATCTGGCTGATTCACTGGAGAAAGCCCGCACTCTCTGGCCTGAGGCGCTGACCGGTCTGCAGATGGATGAAGAGCATAAGAAGGTGTTGCGGCGGCACTGGCAGTCCCTGCACCCGGACTTGAGGATCTGAAAAAATAACATAGGGGCAATAC
>JBHEOR010000227.1:3438-3728 GCA_046260685.1 Desulfopila sp. | reverse complement strand
CTGATGAAGGTGGCCGGCTTCTCACTGAACATCTTCTCCCTTGGCGGCCTGGTAGTGGCCATCGGAGTGGTCCTGGACAACTCCATCGTGGTCCTGGACAACAGCAGCCGTCTACGCCGCGAGCAGCCGGGGGAGGATATCGTCCGGCAGTCAGTGGATGCCACCGACCAGGTCGGGCCGGCCATCCTCGCGGCAACACTCTCCTTTCTGGCCCTTTTCGTACCCTTTCTCCTGGTACCGGGACTGATCAGTCTGCTCTTCCGGGAACTCATCCTGGTAATGGCGGGGGT
>JBHEOR010000227.1:0-3208 GCA_046260685.1 Desulfopila sp. | reverse complement strand
CGGGTGGGAACCGAGTTTCTGCCGATGATGGACGACGGGCAGCTGATGATCAAAGTCAAATTGCCGGTGGGAGCTTCGGTGGAGGAGACCAATCACGCACTTTCTAAGATAGAAGCACGCATCAGTGACGATCCAAATATAGAAAGCATTTTTCGTCTCAGCGGCGGACAGGTGCGCGGGCTCTACACCTACGAGATATCCAACGAGGGACAGCTTGACATCCAGCTCGTTCCCAGAGCCAAGCGGCAGGTGAGCACCGCGCAGTACGTGCAAAGCCTGCGCAAAAAAGTGCGCAAAATCCCCCTGCCCGGGGTCAAGGCCATGGCCAAACAAAGCCCTGTCACGGGCATTAAGGGAGGCCAGGCCTCGGATATCGTGGTCGAGATCAGCGGGGAGGAGACCGGGGAGCTTTCCAGGCTGGCCGAGCGCACAGCCGATATCATGCGGCAGGTGGAAGGGCTTACCAATGTTTACGTTTCCATGGACCTTTCCCGGCCGGAATACCAGGTGCGGATCGACCGCACCAAAGCCGCCGAACTGGGCGTCTCGGTGGCCGAGGTGGCCGATTCCCTGCAAACCCTGATTACCGGCACGGTCCCCACGCGCTACCGGGAGGGATCGGAATACTTCGACATACGGGTTCTGGTTCCGGAGGTGAGGCTCGGCAGCCGCGAGGCCGTGGCCGACCTACCCTTAAGAACCGAGCAGGGCGAGACACTTCGGCTGCGGGATGTGGCAAGCGTGGTGCCGGCAATGGGACCGGTGGAGATCATCAGAGAAGATCAGGCCAAGCAGGTGACAGTGGAAGCCGATATGAGCGGCGGAGATCTGGCGGATGCGGTCAGCCGGGTACGCAGTTCACTGGCCGACATGGATCAGCCCGCAGGCTATGAATTCAATTTCGGCGGCCGGGCGGAGCTGATGTCCGAGATGAAGGACACGGTGCTGGGCGTTCTGGTTTTTGCCCTGTTCTTCTCCTTTATAATACTCACCGTTCAGTTCAACAGCCTGAAGCTGCCGGCAATGATCCTGGGCTGCGTCCCTGTTTGCCTCGCGGGTGCGATTTATCTTCTCTACTTGAGCGGAATGCTCCTGGGCGCGACGGTCATCATCGGCTTGTTGGTGGTCATCGCGGTCACCGTCAACGATGGTGTGCTGCTGCTGACCTTTGCAGGGGAGATCCAGGAGAATCAAGGGCTGGGGAGATTTGACTCTATTGTGCAGGCGGCAAAAATCCGGCTCCGCCCCCGTGTGATGACCACCACCACGTCCATGATGGGGTTTTTGCCGCTGGCGCTCAACCTGGGTGAAGGCGGTGCCATGCTCCAGCCCATGGCGGTGGCCGCAATCGGCGGCCTGACAACGGAGATGGTGGTTGCCCTGTTCATGATGCCCTGCCTGTATGTGGTCATGGCAAAAGAGCGAGGGATGGTTTGATCACTATTTTCCTGCACATCAACTGATATACCGGAAAACCGTTGAACTCCAGCTGCTCCCGGCGCAGACGATAATACACCCAGTGGCCCTTTTTTCTGCTGTCGATGAGGCCGGATACTACCAATATGCCCATATACCGGGAAACGGTAGCTCCGGTTACCTGCATCAATGCTGAGATACAAAACAGGCTTTGAGATATATACTTTCAAAGCTTTACGTATACTCAGGAGTCAGTAACCTGCAGTTTTCCGGCCTAAAAGATTAACGTTGCCAAGGTGTTTGAAGGGTTGCTCCAAAGCGTGGCAGAGAAAACGAAGCAGTTCCAGCAGGCAGTGTTTATTACGCCAAGATCCGACGACGGGAGAGGATAGCATGAAAACGCGTATGAATCGCCATACACTGAAGTTTGCAGGGCTGGTCCTGCTGGTGGTGGTATTTGTTGCAATCGGGTATGGGTTCAATCTGCATGAGCGGATCACGCTGGAAGGGTTCCGTGATCTCCTGAACCGGGTGGGCTTCTGGCAGTATCCACTGTTTGTGTCGGCATACACGGGTGCCGCCCTGATTCCCTTTCCGACCACGGTGCTATCGATGGCATCGGGGGCGGTATGGGGCTTGTATGTCGGAACCGCCATCACCGTGGCCAGCGCAACCCTGGCGTCCTGTCTCCCGTTTGCCCTCGCGCGGTGGATGGGGCGAGGTGCCGCACAAGCGTTGGTGAAAAAGCATCCCACGGTGAATAGGTGCGATCGCTTTGCCGGGCGGAATGGGTTCATGGCGGTGTTGATGATGCGCTTGATTCCGGTGTTACCCTGGGACCTGGTCAATTATCTCTCGGGGCTCTGTGGTATTCGGTTCCGGGATTACCTGTTGGCCAGTTTGCTGGGTACCCTGCCGGCGAGTTTTGCCTTCAATATGATGGGTGCCTCGCTGGGGGAACCCATCGACCGTAAGGCGATCGCCGTGGTGGCTGCCGTGACGGTAACAGCGGCATTGGTGGTGTGGATTGCAAAGAAACGAAAGAGAGGGCAGAGTGACAATACCTCCCCCGGAGTTGATGCCGAAGACTGAAATCGCAACAGCGTCATCTGCTGTATCCACCCTTTACGTAGCCGGCCCTGTAGCCTTTGCGGAAGCCTTTGTAATATTTGTTTTTTGCCATAGAGTGCCTGGGGTATTTATTCAGTTTTTGGTAGGCGTATCCGGGTTCGTTTTCATCGCCTTTCTACGCTATACACCCCTATACATAACCACAACTGAAGGTGTTGAAACCACCATCATAAGAAATCGTGATGGGCTTTTAACAATTAGTCGGGAAAAAAAAGAAAAGCTTACAAAGGCAACGGCTGAAACTGCGGGAAGCGGTCTGAGGCAGTTCGTTGCGCTGTGATGAACCCGGTAGAACCTGGGGCAGGCATAAAAGTCCGGGAAGCCTGTACCGAGTTCAAGCAGGAAGTGCTCGATTTTATCAATGATGGCGCTTTCCAGATCGAATTCTGAGTATACTCTACTCATGAGTATAATCGGGTTAAGGTGATTTTACCATGATAGAACCACGATTAAGATATATTGCAAAAGCTGTTGCGCAGGATCTTGCTGAGAGAATGGTCTTTGTCGGGGGGCCGCGACAGGTTGGCAAGACAACCTTTGCATTGTCCTTTTTGCCCGAGTCGCGGGAAGACCATATCGGTTACCTGAACTGGGATGATCCGAAAGTACGGCCCATGCTGCTCAAAGGTGAGTTGCCGGCGGGGGAAAGGTGCCTTGTCGA
>JBHEOR010000226.1:0-3741 GCA_046260685.1 Desulfopila sp. | reverse complement strand
GCAGCACTCATGTTGATTCTCAGAATTTTGTCCATTCCCGCTCTCCCTTTTTTAAAAGTTATGTGGTTTAGTGAAAACCTCAGTGCAATTCGGGATACAATGCCTTTCCAGGTACACCGACTGCCCATTTTCGCAGGGGCTGCCCCTCAGGTGACCGACTTCTGAGTTCTCCACTTTGAAAATATGACGCAAGGGTCCTCCGCTATCACTAGAGCAGTATTGACCAAAAGCATGACATTGCAATGCTTGCCGACGGCAACCCGGCTTATGCTCAATAAAATACTGCTGTTAAATATGATTTGCAATGCAAATGCCATATTCCAAAACACTGGTTGATTTTTTAAAACACCTATTAATATCAGCCTATTGCATGGCAATAGAATCATCATGAATATTTTTTTACAGGAACCGGCATTGATCACATGTAGAATTTTGAAACAAAAGGAGCAAACGAGCCCAAGCGGGCAACCAGAGAGATGGGTGCTTTTGCTACACTGTAGAGAATTTACCCTCCCAAAAAAGGATGTATCAGAAAAGAATTGTAACAAGTTAGTTTTCGTCCGGATTTTCCGTATGGGTACGAGCTACATTGACCGTCGCGCCACAATCCCGGCCACTGAACCGCCTTTACGTGATGGTTCAAGCCCCTCTTCATGAAGAAGTACGTCCCAGCCATCAAACGTCTGCAGCAGTTCTCCGGGGAGCAGGACAATATCCGGATTGTCCGGACCACCGCTAAATGATCCGGCACTGCTGAAGGTGCGCAGAACAACGACTCCACCGGGACGGACGGTTTCGCGCAGGAGTGGCAAAAGCGGTCGGTGCAGGTAAAAAAAATCAAGCGCCAGATCAAAGGGACCCTCGGGAAGGACAGGATTTGTCTCCAGATCAATCTGGCGGGTTTCTATTGAAAGCTGGCGAGCGGCCGCCTCGAGACGCAGTTGTTCGAGTGCTTCATCCGAGATGTCGACTGCCGTGACCGCACATTGCCGCTCAGCAAGAAACAGGGCATTACGCCCTGCGCCCGAGGCGACATCAAGAGCCCGCCCTGTCGGCAGCAAAGGGAATATACGCTGCAGCCAGGGATCGGCCTGCAGATCTGCAGTGGCAGTTTTCTCCCGCCAGCGGTTGTTCCATTTACTCCGGGTGTCGTTCATAGCATTTGTTCTGCGCCGTTATTGTTTGAGAAAGATTAGGAAGCTCGGCTATGCAGGTTTTCTGCAAAAGCCTTTGTTGTTGGTGATCCAGGCTCCGGCGATCACCAGCGCGCCGCCCTGCAGCAAGGTCAGGGTCACCGGTTCGTCAAGAATCAGCAGGCCGAACAGCATGGCGAACAACGGCACAAAGTTGATGAAGACTCCCGATCTGACCGCGCCAATTTCGTTGATCGACTGGTAGTACCAGAGGAAGCCGACGACCGTGCCGAGGACCGCAAGGTAGAGAAGACTCGCCCAGGCTTCAGGACCGTAATCAGGTATTTTAACCAGCACCCCCTGGGCCAGAGCCACCGGGGCGAGGAACAGGGTCCCGGCAATCGCCGAGTAGGTCACGGCCGTCAAGGGGGACATGCCGCGCATGGCACGTCGTCCAATCACTGAGTAGAGAGCCCAGCAAAGGACACATGCCAGCAATGTCAGTTCGCCGACACCGACGTCGCTGGTCAGCAACGAGAGGTGACCGTTACTGATGACCAGGATCGCTCCGGCAACCGAAACCACGACGCCAATGGTTCGCACCAGGCGCAAGGGTTCACCACCGAACAGGGCCGAAAGCAGGGCAATCCCGACTGGATTGAGGGCGATAATCAACCCCGCCTTCCCGGCAGAAACCGTCTGCAGGCCATAGAAGAAAGCCACATTGTATCCAAGAACGCCAGTCAAGCCCAGCAAGATCACCGAACCCAGCTGATAACGGTCAAGACGAGGCAGTCGCCTTTCGACGCGCAGCAGCACCAGCAGCAGGATTCCCCCGGCAATGGCGAAACGCAGAAATGCCGCATGGAAAGGTGGCACCACACCGGCGAGCATGCGCCCGGCAACGAAGGTGCCGCCCCAGAAGGCCATGGTGGCCAATAGCTTGAGATAGGTGAGCATTGGTTCTCCCGGCGTCGGATTTATGCACTAAAAAGAGGTCGAGCTCTGGCCCGACCCCTGTTCTGACAAGATTATCGGCAGTCACATTACCCGGCAGTTGCCACCAGCTGAGCAGCAAACTGTTCGATTTTTGCCTCGAACTCGTCGAGCGTGCCCTCGTTTAACAAGACCGAGTCCCAGCCGCGGTATGCATCCAGAGAGGTTTCACTGGCATGATTGTTCGCTCCGTCAAAACCGGGACGCTCGATCTTGACAATCAAACCGCCGTGCTCCTTGATTACCTGCAATTCGTTCATGAATCGTACATCATCGACAAGAACATGCAGATGCGCAAGATCAAGCTGCTCGATCTTGCGTCCCCACGCCCTGGTCCAGTAATCGGGATCTTGATCTCTGCGATATTCCGTTCCCCACCATTGCAGAATACGCCGCACCGAAACGGCGGTTTGCCCCGGCCGATTCTGAATCTTCCGGTTTTCCGAAACAAAATATGGCCACTTCGGGCAGTGCGCCATGGCCTGCTGCTCGTCTACGTAAAAGACCCGGATCTTATCATCTTGACAACCGTAGACCAGCGGTACCGATTCGTCGGCTCCAACAGCACGTAAAAAAGCCTCCACCTCATCGCGCAGCATCATTGCCATGGGCACAATTCTGCACTCTTTATCAAGCAGCGGCGCCAGATGATGTGCTGCCGTGGTTTTTCCTGTAGCGGCCTTGCCGGCAATACCGAGAATCATATATCCATTACTCCAGAAGAGCCCGGCGACAGACTCCAAGATCAAATGTTTGTAGATCGAATTGACCGCACTCCATCTTGATTGCAGAGTGAGTGTACTTGAATCCCCTTTGCGCATCAATCCCAACCGGAGCAGTTGCCAAGAAAACCCAGACAACAGATGCACTGTATGTGCATCCGGGGTATCACTCAGACAGACAGACACCTGCAGATGCAAACAAGGCCCGAGTCCTCCGATCCTCTATCCCCCTGAAACACCAAGGCACCCCGGAGATTCCCGGGGTGCCTTGCGATCATTTATTTTCTTTGCGATTCCCGTCGTGGGAATCTTTGTCGGATCACCCGACTACTGTGATCCAGGTTTTTATCGACTTTCAGTTTGATGAGACTTCCCTAAATGGCCCGGCGGATCGGAGACTGGCATAACATCTTCCTCCTTTACATTTGAGAGACCTCTCTTGCGTTTGAGGTGGTTACACTATACCACAAAAGCGTAATCAATTAAAAACAGCAATTACTAAAAGAGTCAAAAAGTTTCTTGTATCCTTGGAGATACAAACGGGGAGAAGATCATGCATATCCAACTCAAGTATGGTGAAGAGGGGCTGGACCTGGAGTTTCCTGAAACATCCAGTTTCGTCGGTGTCCTTTATCCGCAAGAGGCCGAGGTTCTGGCGGTGCCGGAGAGTACTGTCCAACAGTCTCTATGCCGGCCTATTGAGTCCGAGCCATTCAAAGAATTGGCCCGGAGTATACTCAAGGTCGATTAGAAGAAGAATACGGCCCGCTGTAGAAAAAAACACAAGGTGTGATACTTCTATGTATCACACCTTGCGAACGTAACCGGACAGGGCCCTCCCCTATTGCACCCACATACGCTTTTTATGTGGCAGTAATTTCGATATGCCG
>JBHEOR010000225.1:0-3761 GCA_046260685.1 Desulfopila sp. | reverse complement strand
GGATTGCTTTTCACCAGAACGATATCGGCGGTTTCCACCGCAACGTCGGTACCAGCTCCAATGGCGATGCCGACATCCGCCTGAGCCAGTGCAGGTGCGTCATTGACACCGTCTCCGGTCATGGCAACAGTCATGCCGCGATTCTGTATCTCTTTGACCTTGTCGGTCTTTTCATCGGGCAGCACCTCTGCGAAGTATTCATCAATGCCAAGGTCGCTACTTACTCTTGAGGCAACCGCCTCATTATCGCCTGTGATCATCATCACCTTAATACCCATTTTCTTCAGACCGGAAATCGCCTTCCTGGATTGTTCACGAACGACATCATCCAGAGCTATGGCCCCGACAGGTTGGTCATCCCGCAATACAAAGACAACGGTTTTACCCTCGTCGAGCAAGGATTGCACATTGCCTTTTGGATAGTCGATGCCTTCTTCCTCCAGATATCTGCGACTGACGATTTTGATGGTGTTACCATCGACCTTTGCCTGAGCTCCTTTGCCGGTTATTGATTGAAAATCTTCGCCTTTTTTAGGATCTTTAACGCTTTGTGCGATTGCCTGGCCAATGGGGTGCTCAGAATTCACTTCCACGGCGGCGGCCAGCCAAACTAATTTTTCCTTTTCCAGTTCACCAAAAGTTACAGTATCGCTTACTTCAAAGATGCCCTTGGTCAGCGTGCCGGTCTTGTCGAAAAGCACACTCTCTATCTTTCGTGCGGTTTCAAAGGGAGTACGGTTACGGATCAATACGCCTCTGTTTGCCGCCAGGGCCGTTGTTACAGCGACAACCAATGGAATAGCAAGGCCCAAGGCATGTGGACAGGTGATAATCATCACGGTGACGGTACGTTCCAGAGCATAGCTGAATTCTTTGCTGGATAACATCAGCCAGGCCGCCATGGTTAAGGCGCCTGAACCAAGGGCGATAAACGCAAGCCAGGCAGCCGCCTTATCGGCCAATCCCTGGGCCTTCGATTTCGACTCTTGTGCTTTTTCCACCATGTCCATGACCTGGTTAAGAAAAGAGTCCTTTCCTATCTTTTTAACTTCAAGGGTGAGCGAGCCTTCACCGTTCACCGCTCCGCCTATCACTTCATCGCCCTTTTTCTTTTCCACCGGCTTTGCTTCACCGGTGAGCATTGCTTCGTTTATAGAAGAACTGCCATCAGTTATTTCACCATCTGCCGGTATTTTTTCACCGGGTTTTACAAGCACTTTGTCACCCTGTTGCAAGTGGCTGACGGAAACATCTTCGGTGGAGCCATCTTCTTTAAGTTTGTGGGCCTTGCCGGGGATAAGTTTCGCCAGCTCTTCCATGGAGCCGGAAGCCGCCATGACTGAACGCATTTCTATCCAGTGGCCAAGCAGCATAATGTCGATGAGGCTTGCCAGCTCCCAGAAAAACACTTTGCCCTTAATGCCCAGGACCACAAGTCCTGAATATCCATAAGCAACGGTAATTGCCAGGGCGATAAGGGTCATCATGCCCGGTTTGGCATCTTTGAGTTCATCAAAGAGACCCTTGAGAAACGGCCAGCCGCCATAGAAGAAAATCACTGTTGCCAATCCAAGCATGATCAGCATATGGCCGGGAAAAAATTGGTCATCTGCAAATCCGATAAGCGAGCGGAGCATAGGTGACATCACCGCCAACGGCAGAGTGAGCACCAGTGAAATAAAAAAACGCCGCTTGAAATCCTTTACCATATGTTCATGATGATTTTCATGGTCTTCATGGTTTGTATGTTTTTTGTCATTACTCAAGGTGTTGCTCTTTTTTGAATGAGTCATTGCTCCTCCAGAAAATCAGAATGAATTGAAGAAGATTATGAAAGAGAGGCAAGGACATGGCGCAGCCGCTCTTCTGCTTTCTGCCACGGTCATAGGCTGGATCAGCCATATAATTCACTCCTCTTTGTTGAGAGAGTAAGATTCGCTTGTATACATAGTACAGTTGTTCTGCAATAATCGAGCCAGGACCTCTTTCAGCCTTTTGCATAAACAGAGAGGGGCACAGAAAATATATGCCTTATATTCATTCAAAATGACGAAATATGCTGGTTTTTACTGGTTAAACAGGCAGCGCGTTAAAATATTTCATAAAAAACCAGGCATACAACACTGCATGGGTATGGTGTTCATTTATGTAGAACAGTTTGTCCTGTTGAATCGGACTTTATCCCGCATCGCGCTACATAAAAAAGAGAATGTTTTTTTCAGATAGGCGAAACAGAGCTGTAAGTCTTTCGGATTCATTGACTGGAGGATGGCACGTTTTTTGATTGAAATTTTGAAGGGTATACTAAATTAATCATAGAACATTGACTACACTTCAAAAGGAGCTTTTTTGATGCCATCTGTACACGTACACGCCAAGGTAGTGGAAAAACCGCTCTGGAAGTGGATTTTTGCTCAAAATACCTGGCTGCAATTTGCTCTGGTCTTCGTTGCCGCGCTGGCTGCCCTGGCAAACCTGCTGCCCTTGGAGATGCAGAAACGTATCGTCAACGAGGCGATCGAAGAGAGCCGGCTCAGCCTGCTGATTAACTACTGCGGCATTTATTTGGCTGCCGTTGTTTCGGCGACCCTGTTGAAGTATCTGATCAGTATCCTGCAGACCGTTATCGGACAAAAAACCACAGAAAGAATGCGTGACTCGCTTTACCGGCATCTTCTCATAATGCCTCTGGGGTTTTATCGCAAAACCCAACCCGGCCTGATCGTCTCTGCCTTGACCACAGAGCTTGCCACTGCGGGCGATTTCATCGGCATGGCCGTGGCGGTTCCGGCAACAAACTTGTTGATGCTGGCAGCTTTTGCCGGCTACCTCCTCTGGCTCAACCCGCTGCTGGCCCTGTCCTCCTTCATTATCTACCCGATAATTCTTCTCGTCGTACCGGTATTGCAAAAACAGGTCAACCGCTATAACAGAAAGCGCATCGATGCCACCAGGAAGATATCCAGTAAGGCCGGTGAAACAGTTGAGGGTATACACGAAATTCATACCAACAATACCTTTGTCAGCGAAGGTGATGATTTTGCTCATTTGGTAAAAGATCTACGCGCTATTCGGATAATCTGGAATCTTTATCGCCAGGGCATCAAACGGGTCAACAGTCTGTTCGTCAATTTCAGTCGTTTTCTGGTTTTCGCTGTCGGCGGCTACCTTGCCATTAACGGCAATCTCGAGATCGGGGTGCTGGTCGCCTTCATCTCGGCGCAGGATAAGCTCTACGATCCCTGGAAAGAGATGATCAGCTATTATCAGGCATACAAAACCGCGCAGGTCACCTACGAGCGAACAATGAAATACTTTGCAGCTGCCTCTGTAATACAGTTAGACCCTGATGACCGTGCACCTTATAGTTTGAAAGGCAATATTGTCGTGGAAGATCTCAGCTTCACAACGGATGCTGATACCCAGCTACTTACTAATATTGATTTAAAAATCAGCCATGGCGAACACTTAGCCCTGGTCGGTTTTTCCGGCAGCGGGAAAAGTACGCTAATGAAATGTATCGGCCAGTTATCTCCTTACACCGGCGGGAAAATTATCCTTGACGGCAAGGAAGTATCTGAGCTCAGCAAGGCAGATATAGCCGCCAATATTGGTTTCGTTTCCCAGGAACCATTTATCTTTACAGGCAGTATCAGAGAGAACCTGCTGTATGGGCACCTGGAAAAAAGCCGAACAGAAGAAAAAGACAGTTCGACCGCTGCTCCCGAGGCAAGAGAACTCGTCGAGATACTGGAAAAGAC
>JBHEOR010000224.1:272-3771 GCA_046260685.1 Desulfopila sp. | reverse complement strand
GAGCAGCGTGACTATGACTATTATCCTGTTACCTGGCGTGAACCCTTTAAACGGCGGCGTATTAGCTGCGGTATCCAGCTGTACAATACCCTGGGAATAGCACGAAAGGACAGGGAAGGCCGGATGGCACAATGGGAGGCCAATTATCGCGCTTTTGACGCACCGGTAATATTGTTCTTTTTCCTCAATCCTTGCCTTGCCATCGGCTCCTATATGGACAGCGGCATGTTCCTTCAATCCGTTATGCTGGCGGCCATGGGCGAAGGGCTGGCAACATGTCCGCAGGCTGCTCTCAGCGGATATGCTCCTCTTGTCAAGCAGATGCTGGGCTATCCTGACGACACCATCCTGCTGTGCGGCATGGCTCTGGGCTACGAAGACACCGAGGCATTGGTCAACAGCTACCGTACCCCCAGGGAGCCGGTAAAGCAATTCACCACATTCTATTCATGATAGTTAGCCGTTTCCAGATATCTCTGGTGGCCAACGATATGGTGATTTCTATGCCGGTTTATATACGATACGGATGGTTGTGGACTCTCTTTGCGTGTTTCACTCTGGTGCAACCCGCTTTGGCGGCTCAGGAAAAGCATGCCGGAGAGCAGGTGGTCTCCATGCTTGAGCCAGTCATAGCGCTGTTTTCCAACAACCCCTGGGTTATGGGAATTGGTGTCATTGTTATTACCTTTACCCTTGCCTCCCTGCTGACCTGGCTGCTTTTTAAATTGCTCAGGTGGATTGCCGGAGCGACACGCTTTAAACTCGATGACCACACGGTGATGCTGCTGCGGCCGCCCGTCTACTATACCCTGCTGGTGACGGGTATTTATGCCGGGCTTGATCTGATGCCGCTTTCCGAAAAAGTCCTTCTGTTGTTTGGCCAAGGCATACGCACTATAGGATTGTTGGTCTGGATTTATTTCTTCTCCCGACTGGCAAGCCTGGTGTTGGGTCGGCTTGCCAGTCTCTCTGGTAACTATTCCTTCGTCCAGAACAGGACGCTGACCCTGTTTGATAATGCCGCCAAGATCTTTATTTTCGGTCTTGGGCTCTATGGTCTTTTTGTTATCTGGAATATCGATATGACGGCCTGGCTGGCCTCGGCCGGTATTGCCGGTATTGCCATTGGTTTTGCAGCCAAGGATACCCTGTCGAATCTTTTTGCCGGCGTCTTTATCCTTGCCGATGCACCCTATAAAGTCGGAGACTATATCGTTCTGGACGGCAATAACAGGGGAAAGGTTATGAATATTGGGCTGCGCAGTACCCGTATACTGACCCGGGACGATATCGAGATTACCATCCCCAACTCCATAATCGGCAATTCAACCATTATCAACCAGTCCGGCGGCCATCATACCAAGATGCGGCTGCGCGTCAAAATCGGCGTGGCCTACGGCACCGATATTGACCGCGTCCGTGCCATCTTACTGACAATTGCCGGAAATGAACCACTTGTCTGTTCCTCCCCCATACCCAGGGAGCGTTTCCGCACATTTGGCGCCTCCAGCCTTGATTTTGAACTGTTGTGCTGGATCGACAATCCCGAGCTGCGCGGCAAGGCCATGGACCGCCTGAACGATGCCATCTACAAGCGTTTTATGGAAGAAAACATTGAGATCCCCTTTGCCCAGCAGGATCTCTATATTAAATCCATACCGTCCCAGCTGGTGGCGAGTAGGGAAGTGGAGTCGTAGTAGTATTATCGTTCCAGAACCATGGCCATGCCCTGACCTCCGCCGATACACAGCGAAGCGAGACCACGGGAGAGATTCTTGCGCTGCATCTGGTGCATCAGTGATACCAGAATACGCGCACCGGTGCAGCCAATCGGGTGGCCGAGGGAAATTCCGCTGCCCAGGAGGTTGGTTTTTTCCATGTCGCAGTCGAGTTCCCGGACACAGGCGATTGCCTGGGAGGCAAAGGCCTCATTGAGTTCGATCTGGTCAAAATCCCCTATACCGAGATTGTGCCCGGCCATGATTTTGCGCACTGCCGGAATGGGGCCAAGTCCCATGTAGGCCGGATCAAGGCCGGCGGAGGCGTGGGCCTTGATGGTTGCCATGGGAGTGAGTCCCAGTTCCCTGGCTTTACTCTCCGACATGACAAGCAATGCGGCGGCGGCGTCATTGATGCCCGAGGCGTTGCCGGCGGTGACGGTGCCGTCCTTTTTGAAGGCCGGCCGGAGTTTGCCCATTTTTTCCGCACTGGTTTCCATGGGACGCTCGTCGGTATCGAAAATGACCGGCTCACCTTTGCGTTGCGGAATGGTTACCGGGACAATTTCATTGGTGAACAGACCGGTGGCTATGGCACTCATGGCGCGCTGGTGGCTCAAGGCGCCCAGTTCGTCCTGCTCCTGACGTGTAATGCCGTATTTGGCGGCGATGTTTTCAGCGGTAATACCCATATGGTAGCCGTAGAATTTTTCAAAAAGACCGTCGTAGACCATCAGGTCAACCATCTGGCCATCTCCCATACGCTGGCCCCAGCGTGCGGCGGGCAGGGCATATGGCACCATGGACATGTTTTCCATGCCGCCGGCGAGGACAACCTCGGAATCCCCCGAGCGAATGGCCTGATACGCCAAAGCAACGGATTCCATGCCCGAGGCACAGAGCTTGTTGACGGTGGTGGCACAGGTTTCCTTGGCAATGCCCGCCATGATCATGGCCTGCCGGGTGACGTTCTGTCCCTGTCCGGCGCCGATGACATTGCCCATGATAACCTGATCGATCATGACCGGTGTCAGTGTTTCGTCATAGTCCTGGTGGCGTGATTCAAGCTCGATGACGCCGTCGCCGCGTATGGCATCTGCACCAAAATTGATACAGTCCTGGCTGGCAACCGGACGGAGACCGGCCTTTTTCAGTGTTTCCTTGAGGGTTATGGCGCCAAGTTCCATAACCGAGGTTGATTTCAGAGTGCCGCCGTAGGCGCCGATTGGTGTTCTGCTGCCGTTTACAATAACAACATTTTCCATGATCCTGCTCCTTGCTGGTGTTGTAAAAAATTACGTTGTGTCGAACTGATCGAGTGAAGCGCTATCCCTTTGATCCCAAGCGAAGACCTCCATGGATAAAAACGGTTTCTCCGGCCATGGCCTCGTTGCGATACAACTCGGCAACCATGGAGACCACCTCTTCAGGCTCAATAAGCCGATTGATGGGAACCTGCTGGACGATCCCGTCGATGATTTTGTCATCCATGTTTTTCACCATGGGGGTGCCGACATAGCCGGGGGCGATGGCCATACAGCGGATCTTGTCGGCAAAGCCCCGCCGGAAAAATTCAGCGGTTATCACCTTAGGCATAACCGACATGGCCGCCTTGGAGGACGAGTAGTTGAGCTGGCCGGCGGTACCATGGGAACCGGTGGAGGAGACCAGGCAGATCAGACCGCGACAGTCGTGGTTGATCATCTGCTCGGCGCATTCCCGGACGGTGAGAAAGACGCCGGTGACATTGATATCGATGACCTTCTGGAACTGCTCCAGCG
>JBHEOR010000224.1:0-262 GCA_046260685.1 Desulfopila sp. | reverse complement strand
GGTCTGTTTTCAGCATCAAACCATCGCTGGTGATGCCTGCAAAGGGCGCCACCAAGTTGATTGCGCCAAAGGTGTTGATGGCCAGTTCGGCGAGTTTGGTACATTCCTGCTCCGAAGTGACATTGCACAGGGTGGTCACCACGTTGTCACTGATTTTCTTGAGCTCGTTGCCGGTTGCCGCAAGAGCATCTTCCATGACATCGGCAAGAACAACCTTGCCGCCTTCCTTGAGCCAGTGGTGGGCCAGAACTTTGCCTATACC
>JBHEOR010000223.1:0-3804 GCA_046260685.1 Desulfopila sp. | reverse complement strand
CTATAACTCGGCAGCAGCTGCAAGTGGCATTGGGTCTGAAAGATGATGAGCATTTTCTTAAGGTTGATATGTTGCTAAGTGCTCAGTTTTTGGGGTATTGTTGGGGGTATGTATGGTTTTTGTCAATATAAATGTTTTGTAAATTAAATAAGTTAATATCCCAGTTCGATTCCGACCTCCGGGCACCAATGCCAAGAAGCTGTAATTCCTATATATGCTGGGGTTACAGCTTTGTTGTTTTATGGTGTCAGCTTAGAGTTTTGCTCCACTAATCCTGCTAGAATCTCATCATTTCATCTACTAGCCATCTACTGGCTAAAGGGTATGGAATGCCTAATATCACTCTAAAAACACTTTCAATAACCCGTCCGAAATCTGTCGCATTTTTCATCAGAGACTCGAAGGTCAAAGGATTCGGCCTAAAAGTAAACCCTTCAGGCTCCATGAAGTACATCGCTGAGGTCTATCATAATGGCAGATCTGTTTGTAAGACTTTGGGCGAACATCCAATCGTTGAGCTACAGGATGCAAGGAATCAAGCTCTCAAATTCATTCCTTGGGCGCTAAAGTTGTCTCTTTGGAAACACTGTTCGAAAGTTACATAATGGGGGATAGATTAAAACCCAATACCCTGAAGGGTTCCGGTGGTGGTTGTCCTGACGTTCCCTATCTGGCAGCAATGCTTGTCGGTAAAACCCTGGAAGAGGCCCCGCGTCCACGCGATATCGGCCATACTCTCTGCGGCTATGCGCTGCAACTGGCATATGAGGATATCAGACGGCAGTGCTCGCTATCGTAGGTACCGTTCCCGACGCTGATGTCCCGGTACTAGCCGGCTCAGCCTACCTGGACGGGAATTATATAGTTGTTGCCGATAGGCGTTTTTCCTGTCAATCGTGGTACTCCGGCATTACTTGCGGCGGCCGTAGTTACCGGCAGGGTTCTTGGTTTGCCCCCTCCCGTTGCATATCTGGTCGGTGATATCGGACGTGGCGGTGGCAGTCGCAGTCTGTATGCCTTTCTCACCGAAAAAATCGGTGGTGAAAACCATGATGTCATGGTTTTTCATTACCTTCAGCCCGATGTTGACTGGCATGGACGTGTCCTTTTCGCACTGCGGGATATGGCAAGGAGGCCGATTCTCATAGCTGATGCAGGCTATATGTATGTGGCGAAGATGAGTGGGCAGGCGGAGGAGTACGACTTCTTCACCCCTTCTATACCAGAGGATTTATCCTGCATATGGAGTCACGGGTTGAGGAGATGATTGCCATGGCCTATCGGCATAAGAATGCTGCAAGATACTTAATGGTCAAGGGCAGTTGCGACTATATAGCCGACCGCGGAGGTATCCGAGCGACAATAGAATCCCCCTCTGTCCCGGCTCTTGAGCCAATCGGAGGGACAGGAGATACGGTTACGGGAATTGCCTCGGCCCTCATTGACTACGGCATCGAGATCCCGGTTGCCGCCGAGATGGCAGCACGCATCAACCGGATTGCCGGCCACCTGGCAATGCCCACTCCTGCCACCCAGGTGACGGCAGTCATTGCCTGCATCGGCAGAGCGGTTGCCGAAGTTATACAACTCTGATCCTATTTTTTCCCACCATTCCACCTTGACCCTCAGCAAGCCGTTGCAGACAATCTGTCGTTGTTGGGATTACCCCGTAAGGTTGGGGGAGATGATGCCGGCAAAAATGTAACCCTTCTTTGACAAGTTATTATTTATCTTTGGGCAAAAGCAAAAAAACAGGAGTGGAAATAGAAATATGGGTTCAATACATGCGGGAATTCTCCTGGAGATTCCAGGCAGTGAAACTTTGACAATCAGGCAATTGGTGCTGGATTTTACCGGAACTTTATCATGTGACGGGACGCTGCTGCCAGGCGTCGCCGAACGCCTAAAAAAACTTGCGCACCACCTGCATATCACGGTTTTGACCGCAGACACCTTCGGCACGGCTGCCGAACAGCTTGCCTCACTGCCCGTAGGCCTGCATCTTATTCAGACCAGCCGGGATAAGGCGGTTTTCATGGCGGACCTGAATAAATGCGAGACGGCGGCCATGGGCAACGGTCACAATGACATTGATATGATTCGCATGGCCGGTCTGGGCATAGCGGTCATTGAGCCGGAAGGGTGTGCCGGAGAACTGCTCGTTGCTGCGAGAATTGTCTGTCATGATATAACGACCGCTTTGGATCTGCTACTCAAGCCGATGCGAGTCAAGGCCACGCTTCGAGAATGATGGAAGCGCAACCACCACAAACACGCTCTCAGCCCGGCAAACAACAGGATGTATATATCAATGGTGACGTTTACCCAGGAAACATTTAATTTGCCGCCTCACAAGCTGATCCATCGCCTGATTGCCGGACCGTTCCGCCGGGAACGTTCCAGATCAATGTCTTTCCAGTCACTGTATTCAAGAGATTCACGCCGCGGATTTCAGTTGTGCGGCTTTCGTGAAAAAACATGCCAGACAAGCGGCTCCATCCCGGCTCCCCATTGGACTTTGAACCGACAGGTGGGTGCATCGGGAGAGGAGCGACCAAAATCGAACCAGTTGCAGCGATGATTGACCGCATATTCGAGCATGGACCAGTAGAGCAGCATATACTGCTGGTCTTTTGCTGCTGCAGGAAGGCTTGAAAATTTCCGTCCTGTCGTAACTCCAGATGGTCCGCGTCAAGTTCGTCGGCGAGGGTAAGCGCGGCAATGAGTAGTCGATGACCACTCTCCCAGTTGTCTGCCAGTATACCAGCCGCATCGGTATAGGGGATCGATATCAAACGATTTTCTTTACTTGGCTTGGCGGGGCAAACAGAACGAGGGGAAGAATGCCGCTGATTCTTATGATTCGTTATAGAAAAAAGCGATAAACGGCTCTTTTCCTATAAGAACAACGTATTGGTAATATCCCTCTTTCCGGCTATATTCCTTGCCAGTCGACCAGAAAAGAAAGGCAATTCCAAATCAAATTATACTATGTACCTATCTACCGAAGAACGCACATTTGCAAACCTTGGCCGCCCTCTTAATAGATACAAGGTAAGTTCTCTTTTGGAAAAAGGCAGCGGCGAACTCAATGAGGACGTTCTGCTTGAGGAAGGTGATCTCCTCGGTGTCTTTGATGGAGCGACGAGCCTGGACAAGCGCCGTTTCCAGGAAGGGGTGACCGGTGGTTTACTTGCTGCCAGGACCGCTGCCCAGTCCTTCCGAGATAATCAATGCTCCCTTGATCAACTGGCTAAAGAAGCAAATCAAAATATTCAAAATGCACAGTTAAATGAAACTATCGGTCTAAACGAACGGCATAAACTCTGGTCCACCAGCCTTGCGGTCGTGCATTTGGATGGAAATCGACTTGAATATTGTCAGACGGGTGATGCCCTCATCCTCTTCATTCTTAAAGACGGCAGTTACAAAGTGATTACCCCGGATATCGACATCGACCGGGACACTTTGCATTTGTGGAAGGAGATGCAGGTTTCGCCGGATGCTCTTATCCACGAGGTCCTGGCCGAACAGATTCATAAAGTACGCTTGGAAATGAACATCAGTTACGGTGTATTGAACGGTGAGCCCGAGGCCTTGAAATTTATCCGCCACGGCTATGAGGATCTTACCGATGTCAGCGACATCCTGCTCTTTACCGATGGGCTGCAACTTCCCCGGGAGAATCCGCTGGAAGAACAAGACTGGCAATCTTTTGTCGAGCTCTATCGCCAGGGTGGTCTGCAGGTTGTCCGGGATCATGTCCGGCATCTCCAACAGCAGGATCCTTCTTGCCGTAAATAC
>JBHEOR010000222.1:0-3830 GCA_046260685.1 Desulfopila sp. | reverse complement strand
GCTATGCACCACATCATGAAACGGGTGTCCCCCGCTCCTTTGAGCACCCCGGAAAAAACCATGTACATGGCATCGAAGAAGAGATAGGCGGCAACTATGCGCAGCAGAGTGACGCCAAGTCCGACAATCTCCCGGTACTGTGCTGTAGAGTGGCTTTCGGGGATAAAGAGCATGAGCACTTCTTCGGGGAAGAAAATGAATATGACGTCGATACAGAGTATATAGATGAGCAGCAGATGGATGCTGCTCCAGGCCACGCTTTTGGCCTGCCGGGGCCGCACTCTGCCAAGCGCCTGGCCGACCAGGGCGCTGACCCCCTGCGATACACCCATGGACGGCATGAATGCCAGGGCATTGATGGAGATGACGATATTGGTTGCCGCCAGTTCGAGTTTGCCGATTCGTCCCATCATCAGGATAAAGAAGGTAAAGGCGAGAATGTCCAGGGTGAACTGCAATGACCCCGGGATCCCGTATTTCATCAGGCGAAGAAATAGATCTTTGTCAAAGGCGCGAGCGCTCAGAAGATTATACTCCCGAATATTTTTCGGCGTGAATGTGAACAATGCCAGCAGGATGGCTATGAGAAGCCATGCCGCCACGGTGGCCAGGGCGGCTCCCCGGACACCAAGTTCCGGAAGGCCCCATGCCCCGAAGATGAGAGCATAGTCCAGGGGAATGTTGACCAGCATGCCGAGGATATGAAAGACCATCACCGGTCGAGTGATTCCCCTGCCTGCGAAAAAGGAGGCCAGGGCGTTCATAGCCACATGGAGGACGGCGCCGCGGCACAGAATATTAAAATATACCTCCTCCAGCAAGACTATTTCCGGTGGGTGCCCGGCCAGTCTGAAAATCGGGCCGGCGGCAAAAAACGATAACACTGCAAAGATGCAGCCGGCCACCAGGCAGAAATACAAGCTCTGCCACAATGCCGCCCCGATCCGGCTGTGTTTTCCCGCACCATGGTACTGCGCTATGAATACCTGGGTATAGCCGGCAATTCCGCCAAGCAGGGCGATGAAAAGATAGGCTGTTATGCCCGCTGGAGCAACCGCCGAGATGGCATCGATGGAATAGTTGGAGAGAAAAACACGGTCGGTGAACTCCATGACGGTGGTGGCGGACATGGACATCACCAGGGGAAAGCACACCCTGATGACATTGCGGTATTGGCTGTTTCTTTTCCACTCCTGATACATATCTTTGCCTTGAATGCAGGGACACGGCGCGCCGTGCCCCTGTTTCTCCCATAAAATAGCTATGATGGTGTGTCGATAATGCAGTAAAAAGTTTGCGGAAGCTGCCGCGGCGGATCACAGTTACGGCATTGTCTGCATACCAGATATGGTTGGAAACCGCCATGCTTGCTCGGAGTATTGTTATCTTCTTAAGGTATGTTTATATGTTTACAATGCATCGGGGCATCATTGTAATGAAAATCTTGGAAGGAGGGGGGGGTGCTGTTCCAGCAGTGCCGGAAGTATACGCAGGAGAGTACGGCAGGTACAATATTGATTGGAAAAAAACGTGATCTTCCGGGATCTCCTGCCGAGATGAAAATGTGGTTGCGGGAAAATCATCCAGATGTTTTAAATGATGCTGGTTCCGGGGGCATATTCGGCTCCGGTGATGTATATAGATGTATACGTTCTTATAACAACAACTTTGCGTCCCCGTCCTGATTTTTTTCTGGATGCTGCTGCTCTTTATCCAATAACCGTTAAGCATAGCCATGATACTCCCCACTCAACAGCTCCTTCTTTTTTTTCAGAATAAGACAACGCGCCGCAATTTCATCACGCTGGCCAAATTTTTTGCCCTGCTCGTTCTCATTGTAGCAATCTACTCCGGTGTCTTTCATATGATCATGCTCTATGAAGGGCGCGAATTCAGCCCGGTCACCGGGGTCTATTGGGCCCTGACGGTGATGACGACCCTGGGGTTCGGCGATATTACCTTCACAAGCGATCTCGGTCTGGTCTTCACCCTGTTTGTGCTGCTTTCCGGAATAATTTTCATGCTGATTATCCTGCCCTTCACTTTTATCCAGTTTTTTTATGCTCCATGGCTTGAGGTCCAGGCCAAGGCCAAGGCGCCCAGCAAGCTGCCCAGGGATATGCATGGCCACGTCATAATAACCGGCCTTGATTCTATAACCGAAAAGCTGATTCAGCATTTGAAGAAAAAAAAGTATCCCTACGTGGTGCTTGCCGCCGACCTGCAGACCGCTGCCGAGCTCCATGAGGCGGGCTACCAGGTGGTTGTCGGCTTGCCCGACGACCCTCAGACCTACAACCGGGTCAGGGTATATGACGCCTCAATGGTGATTACCACCCTTGATGATTTGATTAATACCAATATCAGCTTTACGGTCCGCGAGATTTGTGAAAATGTGCCGATTGTTACCAATGCCGACAAAGACCATTCCGTCGATATTTTACAATATCCAGGGAATATGCATGTGTTTCAGTTTATGCGCATGCTTGGCCAGGGGTTGGCGGAGAGGACGCTTGGCGTTGATCAGGTGGTCAACGTTATTGCCCGGTATGACGGCCTGCGCATCGGCGTGGTTCAGGCGTCGCGCTCCACTCTGATGGGTAAAAATCTTCTGGATTCAGGGTTGCGGGAGAAAATAGGCATCACTGTGGTCGGTATCTGGGAAAAGGGTATTCTCAAGCTGCCCCTGCCCGAGGCCGAAATCCAACCAACATCTGTTCTTGTTCTGGCTGGTACGGAAATTCAGTTCGAAATGTTTGAAAAAAGTTATTCAAGGCCGGCCCAAAATATTGACAGCGATTCTCCGGTGCTGATTCTTGGAGGAGGCCGGGTGGGACATGCCGCGGCCGAAAATCTTGAAAAGGCGGGAGTGCGATACAAAATAGTGGAAAAGCGTCCGACGCTCGTCCGTGATAAGGAGAACCATATTCAAGGTGATGCCGCTGATCTGGAGACATTGAAGCGGGCCGGATTAGAAAAGGCGCGTTCCGTTATCATTACAACACATGATGACGACATGAACATCTATCTCACCTTTTACTGCCGTCAGCTCCGGCAGGATGTCCAGATTCTGAGCAGAGCCGCTGTTGAGAAAAATGTTTCCAAGCTGCACCGGGCTGGAGCAGATCTGGTGATGTCCTACGCCTCGATGGCGGCGGGGTCCATTTTGAATATTTTGCTGCCCTATGAGGTTTCCGTTTTTACCGACGGCCTGGTCGTTTTTAATACGCCCGTGCCCGACAGAATTGCCGGTAAAACCATCATAGAGAGCAGAATCAGGCAGAAAACCGGATGCAGTATCGCCGCCCTGCGCAAGGGGCAGGCTCTCAAGGTTGGACCTGACCCTCAGGATGTGTTGTCGAAAGGAGCGGAGCTCATACTGGTTGGAACGGATGAGGCGGAACGCCGCTATACTTCCTATATCGAGACAAAATAGCAGCCATGTGTCGACGGTATTGAATCCGAGCACCAGCAAAGCTGATCCCTCGCACTTCGAGCTGAGCTTTGGTGGTAGCCGGATTATTTAATGAAAAGGGGGCAAACAGAATGAAAGTACGACTTGTTTCTTTCGGGTTTAAGTACGGTCCACTGGAGGATGCCAACTATCTCTGGGATGTCCGGTTTTTGCCCAATCCATACTGGGTTGAAGAGTTGCGGCCCTTGACGGGGCATGACCACGACGTCTCGGAATATGTAATCGGTAGCGCTGAATGTCACGATTTTCTCAAACTTGTCAAGCCGTTACTGCTGTATTTAGTCCAGCAGAATAGTGGCGCCGGGAAGGAAGAACTGATTGTGGCGGTGGGCTGCACCGGGGGAAGGCATCGTTC
>JBHEOR010000221.1:0-3830 GCA_046260685.1 Desulfopila sp. | reverse complement strand
GTCCTGGACCTGACTAGACGATGGGGACATTGTTTCTGGTGGGTCGTGCGCGATTCGAACGCGCGACTCTCTGATTAAAAGTCAGATACTCTACCAGCTGAGTTAACGACCCATGGAGGAAGTCTTTATACAAGGTCGGTCTAAATGTGTCAATATGTTTTTTCCTCTTTTCTTACTTTTGTGGTTTGGATTGAGGTGCGGTTATATGACGGAGCCTAGTATAAAAAAGTTGTGACACAGAGTAAGGAATGCTATATGAAAGAGTTAACTTATATGCAAGACAATCGGTGCAGTACCGGGTATTCTTTTTTCTAAAGCGGGCTAACGTCCGCAACAGAGGGGATAAGTATCCGCAAAACATTTGCTGCTTGATTGAGCAAACAAATTTTACCAATCTCTGCCAAATCTCTACCAACTGGTTTTTTATGGGTTTATTGAAGGGTTCCGCGAGTTTTGTGAGGTTTTCCGTCCTGGGCGAATTACCGGAAAATACACTGGACTTTATCGCGGACAGGGTAATCGCCTTTTCCTTCCAGGATATTGACGACAACTATGATGAATACTCGATAGGCTGGGTATCTATTCTTAATATGTTTGATTCGCAGTTTCAGTACGCATCCTACGCTGCCGGGGATTATATCACCCTGACAATGCGTATTGACGAGAGGAAGGTGTCTCCGGCAATATTGAAAAAAATCGTTCAGAAAGAAGAGGAGCGGGTTCGGCTGGAAAGGGAGTTGCCGAAGTTGAGCCGGCCGATGAAGGTCGAGATTAAGGAGCGGGTGCGTACGGATCTCATGCGCAAGGCGATACCGGTACCCTCGATCTTTGAGTTGTGCTGGAGTCTTTCCGATGCGACTCTGCTCTTTTTTTCAACCAATAAAAAGGTGCATGCCGTCCTAGAAGATTTTTTCAAAGAGAGTTTCGGCCTGCTTCTTCGACAGCAGATTCCCTATACAACGGCAGAGCATTTGATCGACGACGACCAGATGGCGATGTTGGAGCGAATATCACCAGATATTTTTGTTTAAAATAACAAGGTCTCCAGCGAGACATTTTGTAAGGCGGCGAAAGAGTAATGGATTTAGTTGATCTGATAATTGAAAAACGATTTCTCGGCCAGGAGTTTCTCACCTGGCTTTGGTGGAAAAGTGAAGAACGTGGTGGGAGTATCAAACTTTCCGGTTCAGGGGATATAACGGTTGTTTTTGAAAAACACATGCTGCTCGAATCCGGGGAAGGGGAATCGACGGAGAAAATTGTCTGTACCGGTCTACAGGCCGAGCTACAGGAAGCGCGAACCGGCCTGCGCATGGGCAAAAAACTCGAGCAGGCACGTATTGTCCTCGGCCACAATGACTACGAATTTAGTTTTACTCTCGCCGCGGCGTTGATGGAGTTTAGAAATGTCCGCCTGCCGAAAACGGAAACAACGGAGAACGATAAAAGCGACAGTCCGGAAGAGGTTGAGGGAATGATCCTGGAACGCATCTACCTTTTTGAGGAGCTCATCAAGCTGGTTAATGCGTTATTCAAAATGTTTCTCGACGTACGCTTGAGCGCGACGTGGCGGGACGAGCTGCAGAAAATCAGAGGTTGGGTCGCCGGATCAGCCGAAGTCGGATGATCTTTCACTGTGCCCAGGGTTATGATTTTTTTAAATATTTTTGAACCACGACGTATGCAGGGAAACCATGGAGTTTGAAACGGTAATAGGGCTGGAGATTCATGCCCAGCTGAAAACAGTAACGAAGATTTTTTGCGGGTGCTCGACTAAGTTTGGTGCTCCACCGAACAGCAACACCTGCCCAATTTGCCTGGGCATGCCCGGTGTTCTACCGGTGTTGAATAAAAAAGTGGTTGAGTTCGCCATCAAGCTCGGTTTGGCCACGAATTCAACAATCAACCGTTTTAGTCAGTTCGCCCGGAAGAACTACTTTTATCCCGATTTGCCGAAGGGGTATCAGACCTCACAGTTTGATCTGCCGATTATTGGTCATGGCGCCGTTGAAATAGAGGTAGATTACCAGAAAAAGACCATTGGCATAACCCGTATCCATATGGAAGAAGACGCCGGCAAGCTGATCCACGACGAAGTGGAACCGGTTTCTCATGTTGATTTGAATCGTACCGGGACACCGCTGCTCGAGATTGTATCTGAACCGGATCTGCGTTCGCCTGAGGAGGCCACCGCCTATCTCAAAAAAATCCACGCCATCCTCCGTTATCTGGATATTTGTGACGGCAATATGCAGGAGGGAAGTTTTCGCTGTGATGCGAACATCTCCCTTCGTCTTGTCGGTGAAGAAAAGTTGGGCACCCGGACGGAACTGAAAAATATGAATTCGTTTCGTCATGTCCAGAGTGCTTTGGAGTATGAGGTCCGCCGGCAAAGAGACATTCTGCTGGATGGGGGGAAAATTATTCAAGAGACGCTTCTGTGGAATCCCGACAACAACTGTTCAGAATCCATGCGCGGAAAAGAAGATGCCCACGATTACCGCTATTTTCCCTGCCCGGATTTGGTCCCAATTGAGATCAGTAGAGAATGGATTGAAGAGGTGCGTGGTACACTGCCCGAACTGCCCGATCAGCGGAAAGCCAGGTTTGCCATGCAATACGATCTGCCGGAACAGGACGCCGTGCTTTTGACCGCCGACCGTGAAGTGGCTGACTATTTTGAGGAAACCGTCAAGGGCGGGGCACAGGCAAAAAAAGTTTCTAACTGGATCATGACGGAACTGCTGCGTGAGCTGAAGGGTGAAGAAATATCCTCCTGCATGGTGAGCGCGCTGCAGCTGGCTGCTTTATTACTCATGGTCGAAAAAAACACCATCAGCGGTAAAATAGCCAAGATTGTTTTTCTGGACATGATGGCCAGCGGCAAGGACCCACAGGTTATTGTGCAGGAGAAAAATCTGCTGCAGGTTTCCGATGCCGGAGAGTTGCTCTCCCTGGTCCAGGAGATTATTGCCGCTCACCCTGCACAGGTTGAGGATTTTCGCGCCGGAAAAACCAAGTTGATGGGCTTTTTTGTCGGGCAACTTATGCAAAAAACTAAGGGAAAGGCCAATCCGCAACTGGCCAATGAGCTGTTTTCCAAAGAACTTTGCGGCTAACAAACGGTAAAAATACGGTGTAAGCGGTGGATAAAGAGCTCTGGCGGAAAAAGGGAGAGGGCCATCGGGGGCGCTTACGTGATCGATTTCTGGAAAAGGGGCTTGACGGCTTTAGTGATGCGGAGATACTTGAACTGCTCTTGTCCTTTGGCACGCCGCGAAGCGACTGTAAAGAACCGGCCCGCACGCTTCTTACGAGATACGGCTCCTTTGCCAAGGTGTTGGAAGCACCGCCGACATCCCTGCAGGAGGTCAAAGGGGTGGGGCCAAAGAATAGCTTTGCCCTCCATTTTGTTCACGGGGTGGCCGGACACTATCTGAAAGAGCGCCTGCATGGCAAGCGCTATCTTCACTCGTCAAGAGAGGTGGCGGAGTATCTGATTCACTCTATGCGCGGCCTGAAAAAAGAGGTGCTCACCGTTATTTTTCTTGACTCCTCCCACGCCATAATCGATTCGGAGATCGTCGCTGAAGGCACCCTCAATGTCAATACTGTCTATCCCAGGGAGATTATTAAAAGGGCGATTGAATTTAACGCAGCGGCACTGATCATTGCCCACAATCATCCCTCCGGCAGTCTGCAGCCATCGGCTCAGGATATAAAACTCACCAAAACACTTGGCCTGCTCTGTCGCTACATGCAGCTTCAGCTGCTCGATCATCTGATAATTGGTGACGGCTCGTATAGTTTTGCCGACAACGGTTTAATGG
>JBHEOR010000220.1:0-3832 GCA_046260685.1 Desulfopila sp. | reverse complement strand
TTCTATGGCCTCTAGTGCTGCCGGTTCTTTTCGTCCTGGTTTTAAATCATGCTCTTGCCAAAGGAAGCCTCTTTCTGGTGACGGGAACTGTACCGTCTGTCGCAATAAAAAGCTGGTCCGGTCGACTGGTTCTCGTTGGAGCATTTTTTCCTGTACTTGCCTTGGCCGGATTTCCCTGGACAGGGGGAGCAGCGGCAAAATATGGATTGAAACATGCCTCTGCATCAAGCAGTCTCCCGTGGCTGTTTGACCCCACACTGATTTTGGGGCTGAGTGCTCTTACGACGGCGCTGCTCCTGGCGCATTTTCTTATCAGATTGGCAGAATCCATGAGCCGGCAGGAAACACAAATACCCTTACCGGCCGGTCTTTGGTTTCCATGGGTCATGCTTCTGCCTGCACTTGCGGGTGTGACGATCATCGTAGCCTCTTTCAGTATGGATAAAGAGGCACAACCGGCAGAGATGATGCACTATGGCTTATGGTCTTCAGCCTGGCCGGTACTGACAGGTCTGTTTTTGGGAATTCCTTTGCGCCTTTTTTGTGGACAATGCACTCTGCCGGATGCCAGTCTTTGGGAAAAAATGATGAAAATACCACGCTTTCTTCTGAAGCTGGATTTATGGATGATGTTTATTTTGGAAAAATGTAAGCAATCGTTTGCCCGATTTTTCTGGATGCAATATTTCAAGCTTTTCGGTAAGGAGGAAAAATCCGCTCATGTTTTCAAATGGATAGAGCATCGAATAATGCACTGGCACACGGCTGGACTTTTGTTCGCTGGTCTCTTAACGGTATTTTTACTTTTAAGCATTTTTGCTGGAGAGTTATGAAGCTGAACGGTAGCCTGTTCAAAATATTCTTTTTTCGCTTTTTCCTGCTGGCTGTTCTCTGGTGGGGATTAAGTGAGGGGAGGTTACCTCATGTACTGGTTGCATTTATAATAGTTTCGATAGTTACCTGGGGCAGTTTGTATTGTATCCGGCCCGGTACGTGGACTATTTGTTGGCGAGAACTTCATAAGTTTATCGGATTCTTTCTTGTCGAGACTTTTCTGGCAGGTCTCGATGTCGCACGCAGGGCATTTCACCCAAAACTTCCTCTTGTACCGGGAATAATTTCTTATAGCCTTCATTTGCCGAGGCAATCTGCAAGAATCTTTTTCGTCTGGATTGTAAGCCTGCTGCCTGGCACTGCCAGTGTATCTTTACAGGAAGATACACTTTTGATTCATGTTTTAGACACCAGGCAACCCCATCGGGAAAGACTAGTGGCTATTGAAAATCGTGTCGCACGTCTTCTTCAAAAGAAATTGCAAACCTTATGATGTTAGGGTAGTTTTTTGAGTTATTAAAAAGCCTGACTGTAATTTTATCCATTTTAAAAGTGGTTGCTTATGCAAAAGTTATTTATCTCGCTTGATTTGGCTGTGGTCTGCAGAAGGTTGGCTCTGCTATTGCTGTCCTGTGTAATCTACGTCCTATTCTTGTTCAGTGCAGAGACAAGTCATGCTGAGCCTGAGAGGCTCCTTGTCGCATCCACCACGCAAATTGCTGATTTTGCCCGACAGATAACCGGTGATCAGTGGGAAGTGAAAAGTATTCTGGCACCCGGAGCCGATCCTCACACCTATCAACCAACGCCTGCCGATGTACAGATCGTACTGGCGGCTGATCTCTGTCTGGAAAACGGACTTCATCTGGAAGGAAAGAGCTGGATGGCAACCCTGGCTGGAGATTCCGGTAAACCGCTGGTGACCGTCACACGCGGGCTTGCGCCTTTGGAGATTCATTCCGACGGGCAAAGTATCGCAGATCCTCATGCCTGGTTCTCTCCCGCTAATGCAGCTTTGTATGTTAACAATATTGTCCGGGCTCTGGTCGAATTCGATGCTGTCCATGCAGAGGAATATCGTGCACGGGCTACCCTGTATCTGCAGCAGCTGAGGGTGCTGGATGCCTGGATTCGAGCACAGGTTAATCGAATCGAGCCGCAGCGCCGCATCCTGGTAACCACCCATGATGCCTTCAATTATTTTTGCCGTGAATACCGGTTCAACGCCGATAATGACTACCTGAGCATTGCCCCGGTGGGATGGTCAACCGGCAGCGAGGTGGGTGCCGGAATGACGCCGGAGCGGCGGCGCGAGGTGGTAGCGTCTATCCGGCAGGCCGGTGCTCCGGCGATTTTTGTCGAAACCACCATCAACCCCAAACAGATCCGTGAAATAGCCCGGGAAACCGGCGTCAAGATCGGAGGGGAACTGTATTCGGACTCTATGGGACCCCCCGGCAGCGCAGGGGAAACCTATATAGGCATGATGCGGGAGAATGTGCTGCTCATCGTTCAGGCGTTGCAGCCTTAGGAGAAAGACAAGGGGCGATGGCAAGAAGCGAAAAGTTTGATAGCCAATTTGATAAACTCGTAAAAGCCTAAAATTTCGGATGGCGACGCCATCAATTTTCAGGAAGGAATACCCTCATGCGCTTTGTTCTGACAGCTCTGATCTGGCTGCTTATTCTTGGCGGTCTCAGTCTTTATATTTTTCAACGTGATCGGAGAATTCAGGCCCCGATTCAGGCACCGGTCATGCAGGAAGTTGCCGGCCAAAATTTCATTCTGGAAATTACTCCTACCTTTTCGCCGGAAGCGGACCCTTTCGCCCTTCAGGGAGAAGACGGCGATTCCCCGTCATTAGTTATTCGCACTTCGCAGAGGGAACTGTTCCGCGCACAGGCCGATCTGGAACGAGGTGTTCCGGTACAGGTGCAGCCGGTTCACGGCCTGATGGAAGGACGCAACGAGCTCTACCTTCAAGGTACTCCGTCATTGAGTGAAGCGCATCGTGACCACGCAGTGCGGCTGCGATTGTTTCGGGATAACAGGGTGGTGGCGGACGAGACTCTTTGGGGACACGGTGGTGCAGGAGTGGCCGGGACGATATCTTTTACACTGACAACAATGGCGGAGGGTGCGCATGACCACTGAGCAAACCCCGGCTATCGAAGTTAGCCACCTTACGGTCAGCTATGGCGAAAGACCGGCACTGCTGGATGTTTCGGTTACCATCGAACCCGATCAACTGGTGGGAGTGATTGGTCCGAACGGTTCAGGCAAGTCGACTCTGATCAAGGCTATTCTCGGCTTTGTCCGTCCGGATGTTGGCGAGGTGCGTATTGCCGGGCAAAATGTCGATAGAGCCAAGGGGCTGGTAGCCTATGTGCCCCAGCGCGGCGCAGTGGATTGGGATTTTCCAATAACCGTTAAAGAAGTGGCCCTCATGGGGCGCTATCAACAGATTCCCTGGTATCGCAGCCTGCGTAGAATCGATCATGAAGCGGCGCTGGATGCTTTGGCCATGGTGCGGATGAGTGATTTTGCCGATCGACAGATAGGTCAGCTCTCCGGCGGTCAGCAGCAACGTGTGTTTTTGGCCCGTGCCTTGGCTCAGGGAGCGGATATCCTGCTTTTAGACGAACCCTTTGCCGGAGTCGATGCGGCTACCGAACGGGCCATCCTTGAAGTGCTGGAACGAGCCAAGGCGGCCGGGAAGACGTTGGTGGTAGTTCATCACGACCTGACCACCGCAGCGGAATATTTCGACAATCTGATTTTACTTAAACAGCGATTATACGCCTATGGTCCGCCACGGGTTGTGCTGCAGGAAGAACTGCTCAGTCAGGTGTATGAAGGGCGGCTGCGGGTTTTTGCCGACCTGACCAAAAAAAAGGAGGACTGATGGATTTTCTGCTGCAGATCTTTTGGGCACCTCTCACCGAGACCTATTTTCAAAAGGCTCTTATCGGCGGCTGTATCGTTGCGATAGTCGCGG
>JBHEOR010000022.1:33497-33982 GCA_046260685.1 Desulfopila sp. | reverse complement strand
CGGCAACCCTGTCACCGGCAACTACTGTCCCGGAGAGGATATCCTGGTATGTGGCCACCTTCGCAGCCATCTCAGCATCCTTGACTCCTTCAATTTCGGGAATTCTTGGAATCACCCCGGTTGCCAGGACGACTTCATCAAATGCTGCCGCCTTGAGAGCGGCGCAGCTTTGCTCACTGCCCGCGGTAACCTTGACGCCGAGCAGTTCGAGTTGTCTGTTGAAGTAGCGCAGGGTTTCGCTGAACTCCTCCTTACCGGGGACGTTTCTGGCCAGCTTGAACTGGCCGCCGAGCTCCTCTGCTTTTTCAAAAAGCTCGACCTTGTGGCCGCGCCCAGCGCTATAGCAGGCACAGGCCATGCCGGCCAGCCCGCCGCCGACCACGGCTATTCGTTTGGGTGATGCGGTCGGTGGGAAAAGCAGTTCCGTCTCATAACAGGCCTGGGGATTGACCAGGCAGGAAGCGCGTTTGTTGCGGAAAACATGG
>JBHEOR010000022.1:19120-33487 GCA_046260685.1 Desulfopila sp. | reverse complement strand
CCTGGTTACAGCCTATACAGGTGTTGATCTCATCGCTGCGTTTTTGCTGCGCCTTTACGGCAAAGTAGGGGTCGGCAAGGAGCGGCCGTGCCATGGAAACCATATCGGCTTTGTTCTGCGCCAGTATTTCCTCGGCCACTTCGGCGGTGTTGATGCGGTTGGTGGTGATCAACGGGATGGAAACCTCTTTTTTCATCCGGGAAGTCACCCAGCTGAAGGCGCCGCGGGGCACACTGGTGGCGATGGTCGGGATCCTGGCCTCATGCCAGCCGATGCCGGTGTTGAGCAGGGTGACGCCGCGGTGTTCGAGCTCATGGGCCAGAAGGACATTCTCCTCCCAGGTGCTGCCCTGTTCCACCAGGTCGAGCATTGAGAGGCGAAAGATAATAATGAAGTCCGAACCTACCTTTTCCCGAACGGCGGAGACAATCTCCAGGGGGAAACGGATGCGGTGTTCATAGGAACCTCCCCATTCATCGCTGCGTTTGTTGACCCGCCGGCAGATAAACTGGTTGATAAGGTAGCCCTCCGAGCCCATGATCTCGACGCCGTCATATCCCGCTTTTTGCGCAAGACAAGCAGTATTGGCAAAATCGTTGATGGTTTTATGGATCTGCCGCACCGACATCTGTTTGGGTTTGAAGGGATTGATGATGGCCTTGACGGGTGATGGGGCAATGCTGAAGGGGTGATAGGCATAGCGGCCGCTGTGCAGGATCTGCAAACAGATCCTGCCGCCTTCATGGTGAACGGCTTCGGTGACGGTGCGGTGTTTGGCCACCTGCCAGGGAAAGCTTAGCTGACAGCCAAAAGGAGCCAGTCTGCCTCGAATATTCGGGGCTATGCCGCCGGTGACGATGAGACCGACGCCGCCCCTGACACGTTCCCGGTAAAAGGCGGCCAGCTTTTTAAAGCCGTCGCGCTGTTCTTCGAGACCGGTGTGCATCGATCCCATAAGAAGGCGATTTTTGATCTGGGTAAAACCAAGATCGAGACTACTGAAAAGATGGGGATAAGGGGAAGGTGTCATGGGTTTATTACGTGTTGGAGGTTTCAGGTTAGGGGCGTGTCGTTACGCATACGTGCGCCAAACCATAACCGATGGCCGCGTGCCCTGGCAATCTGTTTTCCCTCAAAGCTTGGTGAGCGTCCATCCAGATACGAATTTTTTTGGAGTCCGCGGGTATCTCCGGGGATTATATGTGGCAACCAAACCAAGAGTCAGAAGAGCCAGTCAGAAGATGTGAGCCAAGGATCCGCCGGAGCCGTGTATAAAGGGGCACTGGTTCATCGACTCTTTCCCCCTGCTTTGAGCGGCACATTGGCGGTAATTACATAAAAATATTTTGCCCAACGCTTCATATGTGCTTAGGGTTCGCCAAAAACAATTTCACATTTGCACCTCACATTTGAGAATTTATTTTTGAGTGAACCCTAAGATTTCACACCAATGCTTAATTGTAAAAATAATCAAATACGGTATGTTGTTGAACAGCCAACCAGGGAGGAGTTATGAAAATATTTATCACAGGCGGTACAGGTTTTGTCGGTTCCAACTTGAGCAAAAGACTGCTTGATCAAGGCCATGAAGTGGTCGTGGCGAGTAGTAGCGGGAAGCGCCAGGGCACAGACAAAGAGCCCACATATGTCACGGCGGATACCACCAAGCCGGGCGATTGGCAGGAAAATCTGAAAGATGCCGATGTCATAATCAATCTGGCCGGCCGGTCAATTTTTAATTTGTGGTCGGAAGCCTACAAAAAGCAGATGTATTCAAGCAGGGTCGATACCACTAGAAATATTGTTGACGCCCTGCCCGAGCAGTCCCGGGTTATCCTGCTTTCAGCTTCAGCTGCCGGATATTACGGGGACAGCGGCGAGGACGAACAAGATGAAGGTGCACCGGCCGGTTCGGACTATCTCGCTACAATCTGCCGGGACTGGGAGAAAGAGGCGCAGCGTGCCGCCGGCAAGGGCGCACGGGTGGCGCTGATGCGTTTCGGGGTGGTACTCGGACGCGGCGGCGGGGCCATCGCCACCATGAAAAAGCCCTTCAGCCTGGGGCTGGGCGGGCCCATCGGTACCGGGCGGCAGTGGTTCCCCTGGATACATCTGCACGACCTGCTTGATGCCATAATGTTTCTTATGGATGGTTCGGCACTCAATGGCGCCTTCAACTGCACCGCCCCGGGAACAGTGCGGCAGAAAGATTTTGCCAAACAGCTCGCCGGCGCCCTGAAACGTCCGGCGATTATGCCGGCTCCTTCGTTTATTATGAAAACAGCCTTGGGCGAATTCGGCAGGTCACTGCTGTCCGGCCAGAAAACCGTACCGAAAAAGCTCAGCGAACACGGGTTTGTCTTTCGATATCCCCGACTCGACGACGCGCTGCAGGAGATATTGCATGGCTGAGTCCGAACGGTTCGTTTTCCATTCGCACTTTCCCTGCAGTGTTGAGGAGCTTTACTCCTGGCATGCCCGCCAGGGCGCCCTGGAGCGCCTTATCCCACCCTGGGAGAACACCACCGTCCTGCGTAAAAAAGGCGGACTGGATCCCGGAGGCGAAGTGGAGATGCGGATGCATGCCGGGGGAGTGCCGTTTTCCTGGGTGGCGCATCATGTGGAAAACCAGCCTGGGACGATGTTCCGCGATATTCAGTACAAAGGCCCTTTTGCGTCCTGGTCGCATACCCATATTTTTACTTCCCTCCATGATGGTGCTGATGGTGCTGATGGTGCTGATGGCGCCGATGACCCTGATGGCAGGGATAGCGCCGGACTCGAAGATAGAATCGAGTATGCACTGCCCCTGCACTCGTGGCTGCCTGCCGCGATTAAGAACCATGTCCGCCGGACCCTGCAGCGCACCTTCGAGCACCGGCGCAGGGTGTTGGAGGCCGATCTCAGATTGCATGCCGAATGCTCCCAAAAGCATATGCGGGTACTTATCTCCGGTGCAAGCGGTGTTCTGGGCAGAGCCCTCAAGCCGCTGCTCACCACCGGTGGCCATGAGGTCTTTTCACTGGTACGAAGAGTGCCCGACAGAAACAACAACGAACTCTACTGGAACCCGGAGACGGGCGAAATAGATACCCTGCCGGTCGTTGATGCGGTTATTCATCTGGCCGGGGAGTATATCGGCCTGGGCCGTTGGAGTGCTGAGAAAAAAAAACGGGTGGTTGAGTCGCGAACCCGCGGAACCGGGCTGCTTGCAGAAACGATAGCCTCTCAGCCGGATCCTCCGAAGGTCTTTCTCTGTGCTTCGGCAATTGGCTTTTACGGTGATACCGAGGCGGCGGAGGTGGACGAGTCCGCCGATGCCGGCAATGGTTTTATTTCCAAGGTCTGTGCCCGCTGGGAAAACGCCGCCGCCCCGGCGCAGCGCGCCGGAATCAGAACCGTCTTCATGCGTATAGGCATCGCGCTTTCTCCAAACGGAGGTGCATTGAAGCGTCTGCTTGCCGCCTCGCCCTTTCTTCTTCGGCGGTTTGGCTCCGGCCGGCAGTATATCAGCTGGATTTCTCTGGATGACACCATTTCTGCCATCTACCACGCCATGTGCTGTACAACGCTTGAGGGACCTGTCAATATGGCGGCACCCAATCCTGTCACCAATGCCACGTTTTTGCATAACCTGTCTAAAATAACGGGCAGACCACTGGCTTTTCCGGTGCCGGCTAAGCTTCTCAAGGCTATCTATGGACAAATGGCCGCGGAAATACTATTGTCGGGATGCAGAACGGACTGCCGCAAGCTGCAGGAGTCGGGTTTTGTCTTCCGGCATGAGCACCTGGAAGATGCTTTGATGGACATGCTGGGTAAATTTTCTCTCACCGATGTGACCGGCAAGCGTTGAGCAGCAAAAAGTGACATATTTCGTTATTGTTCAGGATACTGTGTTCAGGATACCGGAGCCGGGGCGTCTCCAGTAAGGGGTGCATAAACCCATCCATGGGGCTTAGCTGCAGCCGTCGGGGCTGCAGATACCCATGAAAACAACACGGCGGGCTCCTTGCCCTTGAGTGCTTTGAGCTACGTCACTTTTAGAATAAAGGCCGGGGCCCCGGTTGTATTGCTGAATAGTTACCACATTTCATGAAAGGGCATTACAGTAGAGGAGGGTATAGTGTGACTACGCGGTTGAAGATAACCCTGCTGGCAACCATGACCATAGCTCTGGCCTGCGGTTTCATGCACCATCTGGTCGACCCGGCAACATTCAATTTTGAGCGGCTCCATATTTTTCTCTTTAACCTCTGCAGCGGCGGTACGCTGCTCATCTATTTCACCGAAAAGAAGAGCCATCTCAGCTTGAGAGGAAGGCTCTTTTTTGTGCTGTCCCTCTGTTTTGCCTTCTGTGCCTTTTTCAAGTGGTATGCCATAACGTTGATCATTCCATTACTGCTGGCCCTTATCGTGGAGACAGTACGTGTCCGGCATTTTGGCAGCATTCTGCCCAGGGCCCTGTTCAGTCTGCAGGAGAATGTTTCGCGAAAATTTCACCAGGCAGCGCTGCTCTGTCTTTCACTGGGCTTGATCCTATCCAGCCCGGTCATTCTCAACGAGGTGTATACCCAATGGATTGTCATCGAAAAACTTAAGCTCGATACTTTTTTTCTCGGGTTTTCCTTTCCGTTGTCGCTGATCAGCATGTCGGTGATATTCGGCTTGATGAAAAAAGAGCATGTTCTTGTCATCTCGTCCCTCAAGGAGTCCACATTCTGGACCATCAATGTGGGGGTTATCGTTTTTTTTATCTTCATCCTGGCGAACCTTTTTGTGCCGCAGGTTGCCATATCCATAATGCTCTTTTTGAGTGTTGTGCTTATCCTGTACCTCTATTGGCATGAAGGGATACGCCTGCAGCAGAAGGCTTTTCTCACTTCGGGAATACTCTTTCTGCTCTTTACTTCCGTTACCGGTATTATGTATATATTTCTTTTTTTCTCGGAAAACTATGATCCGGCCAAAACGGTGCCACTGCTGCGGCTTCATGCCTTCACCGCACTCTACGGCTGGAATCTCAGCGGACTGGCAGTTATCAGCCGGCACGGTGATTTTCCCATCAGGCTGCACTCGAAAAAGGTCATTGTACTGCACTGGGTAACCGTTGCCATTTTATGTCCCCTGGGATTTTTCTACCCATTGTTAGCAATTATCGCCGTCATCGCCTACCTATGGTTGCTGCAGCAATTACTGTTCAACGATGGGCTGGTGGACCAACCGCTGATGGATGCCGAGCATGATGCCTGGGCTGGTTCTTCCACGGGAGGATCCGGCTGAGGAGCAGCCGGCCTTCAAAGAACTGTTGTAAAAAAGGAAGGAAGAGAGGAACCCCTCATGGCTGAACAAACGCGAGTATATAAAAAAACCACCTGTCCGCTAGACTGCCCCGATACCTGCGGTCTGGTTGCCACGGTTGAAAACGGCAGGGTTGTTGCCCTGAACGGCGATATGGAGCACCCTCATACACGCGGGGTTATCTGCCGTAAGATGAAGAAGTATCCGGAACGGCTCTATTCGCCGGATCGCATACTCTCTCCCATGAAGCGCAGCGGCACAAAGGGGCAGGGCGTCTTTGAGAAGATCAGCTGGCCGGAGGCCTATGGCCTGCTGGCCGACAAGATTACAACTCTTCGGCAAAAATATGGCGGCGAAACCATACTTCCCTTTGTCTATGCCGGCAATATGGGGGGGGTCAACCGGTTTGCCGGCTATCCGCTGTTCCATAAACTCGGTACCTCGCGGCTCATTGAGACCATCTGTTCAACTGCCGCCAAGGCGGGCTGGAAAAGTCAGTGCGGCGATGTGCCGGGTACGCCTCCCGAGGTTGCCGAGGATGCCGAGGTAATTGTTATCTGGGGAAGCAACACCAAGGTCACCAATATGCATTTCTGGCCCTATGTTGCCCGGGCGCGCAAAATGGGGGCCAAACTGGTTGTCATTGATCCCTACACCAATGCTACTTCCGCCTCGGCCGACCTCCATATAAAGATAGCGCCGGGCTGTGATGCCGCCCTTGCTCTAGCCCTTATAAAGCGGCTTGGTCAAAAGCAAGCTCTTGATACTGACTTTGTGGAGCTTGCCACCAGTGGCTTTGCAGATCTTGAAGAATATCTGGAGCGCTTTTCGCTAAACCATTTTGCTGATAAAAGCGGGGTGGCGCCGGAGCAAATCGAACAGCTGGCCGCCATGCTTGCAGGGTATGGCAGGACATTTATCCGTATCGGCATCGGCATGACGCGCAACAGCAGGGCGGGGCTCAATGTTCGTGCCATCACCTCACTGGCCGCCGCACTGGGGCTCTTTGACGGTCAACGGGGGCGGGGTGTGTTGTTGTCCTCGGCTGCCTTTAATGGGGATCAGGCCGTCATGACCTGGCCATCTCTTGCCGACAAAGAAACCCGTCGGTTTAATATGGTGCAGCTCGGCAACAGTCTTCGTGCCGCTTCGCCGCCGGTGAAGATGCTCTTTGTCTATAATGCCAATCCGCTGTCGGTAGCGCCCGACGGCAGCCTGGTACGGCAGGCACTGGAGGACGAAGAGTTGTTCACCGTGGTTCATGAGCATGTCATGACCCCAACCGCACGCTATGCCGATGTGCTGCTGCCGGCTACCACCTTTCTGGAAAATCGTGATATCTATACGGCTTATGGCCATTTTTATATGGCAAAGGCGGACCCGGTCATTGCCCCATGCGGTGAGGCAAAGAGTAATTTCACCTTTTTCCAGGAGCTTGCCGCGTATCTCGGCTTTGACGATCCGCCGTTTCAACAAACCGAAGAGCAGAAGATAGCAAACTATCTAGCCACGCTGCAGGGTCTGCCGGAGCGGGTGCGAACCGACGGCCTTCCGGCGGGCCAGGCCGTTCTTTCAACACGGAGCAATGGCGGGCCGCAATTTGGAGACGGTAGTAATCGTTTTGCCTTCTGCCTCGATGATGACCCTCTTGTGCCGCGCCATGCCTGCATTACAGATGGCGGTGAGTTCGACGATGCCGATTATCTGATTCGCTATCCCTTCAAGTTGATTACTCCACCGCATGTGGATCTGCTGAATTCCACCTTTGGCGAGCGGCATGCCGGTAATCCCGGTGAGGCCATGATTCATCCAAGCGATGCGCAACAATACACCATCGCCCAGGACAGTATTGTCACCCTCTATAATGACAGGGGGTGGTGTCGCAGGATCGCCCGGGTCACCGAGGCAACGCAGGAGGGCTTAATCGTGGCCGAGGGGATATTCTGGCGCAGCGAGGAACATCCGGCGGGCATCAACGACCTCACCTCGCAGAAGCTCACCGATATGGGTGGTGGCGGAACGTTTCATGAATCCAGGGTTGCCATTTTGACGGGTTCCTGAGGGCTTCCTTGAAAAACATGAAAATTATCGGTTTTCCTGGTGGTCCTGATCTCAGACAGTAATCAGCTTTTCGTCGTTTTTGAGAAGCTTGGTCAGAGGTTCCCCCCAGTAGATTACCTCGATGTTCATGCTCTCGAGCTCCTCGGTGACGCCGAGCTGATCGGCGCATGCTTTGCATGCCGTGATATGTACACCTTCAAGCTGCGCCTCCTCTATTTTCTGTTGAAGGATCGGATGTTCAACGACCATCCGTGGAGGGGCGCCCCAGAGAATAATGGTGACGTTCTGCCACCATTCCCTGCGCTTGGCGTTAATGCCGTACATGAACACCATTTTTTCAGCTGTGGTGAGGCTGTCACTGGTCCAGAGGATATAGAGATGACTGGTGTCGTTCATATGATTTCTCCTGTAAGTATTTGCAGTATTGTCCTTGGGCAAAAGGATGAATATGCTTCTGTACTACCACATGGATTGCCGTGCAGCAAGGGTGCGACGAACACAACACGTTGAGGCAAGTAATGACCTTACATCCCGATATGCCGTTTTACAATGATAAGGAGGGTGATACACTGCCCACCGATCTGCCGAGGCTGATGGACAGTCATGTCCATATCTTCCCACGAAATATCTTGTCCGCTGTATGGAAATGGTTTGACCACAATGGCTGGACTATCAGGTATAAGTATGATTCCACCGAAATACTGGATTTTCTACTGTCACGCGGTGTCAAGCATATAGTGGCGTTGCAGTATTCGCATAAGCCGGGAATTTCTCGCCACCTCAATGCCTTCATGGTTGATCAGTGCCGGCGCTACCACGGCCGGGTGACCGGCATGGCAACGGTTTTTCCAGGCGAGGAGGGCGGCAAAGCAATTCTCCAGGAGGCATTTGACTCAGGCCTGCAAGGCCTGAAGCTGCATGTCCATGTGCAGTGCTGTGATATTAAAGGCAAAGACGTGTATGCTCTGCTGTCCTGTTGTTGCGCCAATAACAAGCCGGTGATCATACACGCCGGCAGGGAGCCAAAGAGTGAGGCATACAACTGCGACCCCTATGAACTATGCAGTGCCGCCAAGGTGGAACAGATCCTCAAGGATTTTCCGGACCTTAAACTTTGCGTGCCGCATTTGGGATTTGATGAGGTCCGATCCTATCGCCGGATGATTGAAAAATATGACAATCTCTGGCTGGATACCGCCATGGTGATCACCGATTATTTTACCTTGAAAGAAAAGATCAGCCTGAACGATTATCGAACCGACAGAATACTGTTTGGCACTGATTTTCCCAATATTCCCTATGCCTGGGATAGAGAGGCTAAGGCTTTGCTGGCTTCGGGGCTTTCTCAGAGTGTTTTGGAGAGAATGGCATACGGGAATGGTGTGGAATTTTTCAACCTCGAACCGTGAGTCAAAAAAAGCACCTGCGCAAAGCTTTTCGCAGGTGCTTGAAATTACTGGTCGGGATGCGGAGATTTGAACTCCGGACCTCTTGTCCCCCAGACAAGCGCGCTAACCAGGCTGCGCTACATCCCGATGGTGTGTTGTATTACCATGGGCGCTGCAGGCTGTCAATGTGAAGTGAAGGTTCAATACGATTTTTATGTTTTATCTGGTTTTATCTGGCTTTATCTGGTTCTATCCGTAGGTCCGCAGACAAGCCGCTGTTTGTTCTTCAAAATTTCATTTGCTAGCCAGGTTTTTGTTCAAGTTCTTGATAGAGACGAAGCAACTCCTGCTTAAGTGTCTGCAGTTTTTGCCGGGTTTTGGCCCTGTCGGCGGATGGGGCGGTTTCAGTCTCCAGATCCCTGCCGCTTTTGAGAAATTTACGGGCACCGGCAATGGTATATCCTCTGGTGTGGAGGAGGATTTTTATTGTAAGGATGAGTTCGACATCCTCATAATGGTACAGACGCTGGTTGGAGCTGGCCCGCTTGGGCTTTATCTGGTCGAACTCCGATTCCCAGTAACGAATGACATACGGGGCTACTTCGGCAAGTTTGCTCACTTCACCGATCTTAAAATAGCGTTTGTCGGGAATGTCGAAGCCCATGCACTCCTATGCGGTCGGTCTACAATTATTCGTTTATCTGTTCCCGCAACTTTTTGCTCGGCTTGAAACTTACCATCTGGCGTTTTTTTATCAAGATGGATTCTCCGGTACGCGGGTTTCGACCATTGCGCGGATTTTTATTGCGCAGGGTGAATGTCCCGAAATGGACAATTTTGATAGCCTTACCGCTGGTAAGTGCCGCCTTCATCGATGCAAATGTTGTATCGACTATATCCGCACATGTCGAGCGCGGATAGCCCAGCTGATCAGCCACTGCATCAGCGAGTTCTTTTCTGGTGAGATTTCCTTTTTCCATAGTATACTTATGCCTCGCGGAACTGGCCGCCAAATTGTTGGGTGAGCATTGTCACGATCTTGGAGTGGGCCTTTTCCACATTTTTTTCGGTTAAAGTCTTTGTTGGTGAGCGGTAGGTTATTGAAAGTGCAACACTTTTATAGCCTTCCGGGATTTTCTCACCCTTGAAAATATCAAAAATTTCGCTGTGCTCAATGAGCTTTTCTCCGCTCTCCTGAACAGTTGTAAGCAGTTCACCTGCCGAAATGGAGTCGGCAACCAGCAAGGCGATGTCACGCTTTACCGAAGGGTATATGGGAAGAGAGGAGAAAGATTTGGGCATGGCGGAAAGTGAACAGAGCGTATCGAAGTCGATATCGAAAAAATACACTTCCTGCTTGATGCTGAAACTTTTTACCACATCCTGGTGGACTTTGCCAAGGTATCCTATAACTTTTTTACCATGGCTCAAAACAAGAGTATCATGAGCATCGGCAAACGGTTCTTGTTCGCCGGCCGGCGCAAAAGAGATGGTATTTTCTTCCCCTGCAACAGTAAAGCGCAATGCTTCAAGGAGATATTCGATACAGCCTTTGGCATCGAATATATCACAGTTGTGCGGCTTGAAGTAGTGCGGATGGCTGTCGCCGTGCCGGTTGCCGGATAATACACCGGCAAGCCTGGTATTTTCAAGCGGCTGGCGGTTTTCACCGGTGGGCGTAAAGGTCTTGCCGATCTCAAAGAGCTTGACGCTGGTCTTTTGATAACTGATATTGCGCTTGACATTCTCAAGAAGACCAGGCAGCAGTGTGGTTCGCATGACTGTCTGCTCCTCGCTGAGCGGGTTGAGCAGGCGCACCTGCCGGCGCCGAGCGTCATCGGCGGCGAGTTTGAGCATATCAAGATGGGCGGGGGTGGAGAAACTGTAGTTTATGGCCTCAGAAAACCCGATGCGGGTCAACAGCTCACTGGTTTCAAGGCGCAGCAGTCTGACGCGGTCCTGTTCGGGATAGCTTAAATCGACCGTGGGCAGAGATACCGGAATGTTGTCATAGCCATACAGTCTGGCAACTTCTTCTACAAGATCGGCTTCACGTTCGATATCGATCCTGAATGACGGCGGTGTGACAGCAATGGTATCGTCATCTTTGTCGGTACACTGAATGCCGATGGAGCGAAGCATTGTTTGTATCTGTTCTTTGCTCAGAGCGAGGCCGTTGAGATCATTACACCTTGCAATAGATAACGGCAGCGGCTCAACAAAGCGCCGGCCGGGATAGGCGTCGATGCCTTCACCCTCGGCGCAGCTGCCGCCGGCAATTTCGCAGAGCAGCGCAACGGCACGATTCATGGCCGGCAGGGTACCCTCGGGATCAACACCTCGTTCAAAACGATAGGAGGCGTCGGTGGCGAGGTTGAGCTTACGGGCCGTGCGTCGTATGGAGACATCATTGAAGCAGGCCGATTCAAGGAGGATTGTCGTGGTGGTGTCGCTGACCTCCGAGTTCATGCCTCCCATGACACCGGCTACGGCGATGGGTTGGTCGGCGTCGCAAATCATCAGCATGTCGGGATCGAGTGGGCGCTCTTTTGCATCGAGTGTGGTGAAGGTGCGCTCCTCGGGTCGCGGTGTTCGTACTATGATTGCCCCTCCGGCGAGGTTGTCGAAGTCGAAGGCATGGAGCGGCTGGCCATACTCCATCATGACGAAATTGGTAATATCGACGACATTGTTGATGGGACGCAGTCCCACGGAAAGGAGCCGCTTGCGCAGCCACCACGGAGATTGTTTGATAGTGACATTGGTGATCAACCGGCCGGCATACCGTGGACAAAGCTCAGGGGCTTCTATGGCAACGGAAAAGCCGTCCGCCTCTGTGCTCAGCTGGGCGGTTTCAATGGGGAGATGAAGAGGTCTTCCCGTGTATCCGGCAACTTCCCGGGCAATCCCGATAACCGAGGCGCAGTCGGCCCTGTTGGGAGTGAGATCGACTTCAAATTGGGTGTCCTGAAGCCCCATGGCGCGGATAAATTGATCGCCATCTCCGCACTCCGCTGGAAGTTCCATGATACCGTCCGCCTCCTCGGAAATACCGAGCTCTTTTTCGGAGCAGAGCATTCCCTGTGAAACGATGCCGCGAACTTTAGAATTCTTGATTTTCAGGCCGCCGGGCAGGACGGTCCCGGGAAGGGCAACTGCGGTGACCAAACCGTTGCGGGCATTGGGGGCGCCGCAGACGATGTCATATTCATCGGGTCCAACGGTTACCTTGCAGACCTGCAGCGTATCGGCATCGGGATGCGGCGAAGCCTGCAGGATTCTCGCTATTTTAATGGGAGCAAGCTCTTCATGCAGGGGGGTGACCGCTTCGACTTCGAGGCCCAGCATGGTGAGGTTGTCGCTCAGCTCCTCGAGCGAAAGACCATCTATATCGACATAATTCTGCAGCCAGTCGGTGGTGAACTTCATAGTAATCTCGTCGTGTTAAAACAGAAATTTAAGCTGTAGCGGTGTATTTGCAATACAAATAGGCTGGTGATACAGCGGTGGTAATACTGCGCTACACCTGCTCCCGGGCAGCCCGGGCAGCCCGAACAGCCCGAACAGCCATATGCCAATGTATCAATTTGCCAATGTATCAAAATTGGCAGAGGAAGCGCTGGTCGTTTTCATAGTACAGACGAATATCATCGATCCCATATTTGAGCATGGCAATACGTTCGACCCCGAGACCAAAGGCAAACCCGCTGTACAGGGCAGGATCGTAACCGACCATTTTAAAAACCTCGGGATCGATCATGCCGCAGCCCAGAATTTCCAGCCAGCCGGTACGTTTGCAGACACGACATCCCGTACCTTTGCAGATAACACAGGCGATGTCGACCTCGGCGCTGGGCTCGGTAAAGGGGAAGTAGCTGGGCCGAAAGCGCAGCGCCAGATCTTCTTCAAAGATTTTCTGTGAGAAGACGGTAAGAACGCCCTTGAGGTCGGCGAATGACACCTTTTTATCAACCAGAAACCCCTCGACCTGATGGAACATCGGGGTATGGGTGATGTCGGAATCGCAGCGATAGACTTTTCCAGGAGCAATGACCCGCAGCGGCGGATCCTGAGCTTCCATGATTCGCGCCTGCATGGGCGATGTGTGGGTACGCAGCAGTATGGCATCGCTGATGTAAAAGGTGTCGTGCATGTCCCTTGCCGGATGGTGCGCGGGGATATTGAGCGCTTCAAAATTATAATGATCGGTTTCCACATCAGGCCCTTCAGCTATGGAAAAACCCATCTTTTCAAATATTTGGCAGACCTCGTTCATTATCTGGGTTACAGGATGCAGCCGACCAAGGGATGGCCTGCGTCCGGGTAAAGTAAGATCCACGCTACCCGCAGGGTGTGCGCTGCTTTTAAGAGCAACGGCTTCTTTTTTTTCTTGAAAAAGGCGCTCTATTTCCTGCTTGATGGTGTTGGCCAGCTGGCCGACACGGGGGCGATCTTCTTTGGTCACGGTTCCAAGGCTGCGCATGATAGTGCTGAAGCGGCCCTTGCGACCAAGATATTGAATACGAAAATCCTCGAGTTGCTCGCTGCTCTCCAGCGATGCCAGGATTTCTTGTGCCTCTTTTTCCAGCTTATGTAGCTCTTGCTCCATGACAGTTCAAAAAAGTAGATGCTCAAAGAAACACCATGCCGGTTACGATGTGGCAATCATAACCGGCATGAGCGAATACAACAATGTAAGGCGATGTAGTGCGATGTAAGGTTATGGATCAGCCGTTGGCGTCAGCCGCAAGTTTGACGACCTGTGCAAAGGCCTTCGGATCAAGTACGGCTAGATTGGCAAGAATTTTGCGGTCAAGCTCGACGTTGGCCTTTTTAAGACCTCCCATGAACTGGCTGTAATTCATACCGTTCATTCTGGCGCCGGCATTGATACGGGCGATCCATAAACGCCGAAAATCACGTTTTTTGGTACGCCTGTCTCGATAGGCATAGGTGAGGGCGCGGTCCACCGCCTCCGTGGCGGTTTTATAGAGTCTACTGCGGCCTCCTCTGTACCCTTTGGCTGATTTAAGAACCTTGTTTCTTCTGCGGCGGGCTTTAAACCCTCTAGTGACGCGTGACATGTCTCAACTCCTTTTGGTACCCCCGACGTTCCTTTTTCTTGTGCAAAGGACAGCAAAAACTCTCTGCGGGTACATGTCCAGCATAAGCTGGGATGAATAATTCGGCACACTTCTCGAGGGGTGCCGTTCCTGGAGGATCTGTAATCTACAAATAAGGCAGAATTTTTCGCAGTGATTTGGCATTGGCCTCATCCACTATGCCGCTTTGGCGAAGATTGCGCTTACGCTTGGTAGATTTTTTGGTCAGGATGTGACTGGTGAACGCTTTACTGCGTTTGATCTTTCCCGACCCGGTAGCTTTGAAGCGCTTGGCGGCGCCTCTGTTGGTTTTCATTTTCGGCATAATTGTACTCCTTTATACATCAACACAAAGCCGACTGGCTGCCATTTGCCGCCGGCTCGTTTTTTTGCGAGAGTAGCTGCTGGGCGATATCATTATATGTTTCAATCCGATCCTGGTATCTCGAATCGAAAGGCTTATCGCCTGTCACGCTTTTGGTCCTATAAACATGACCATTTGTCGTCCTTCCATC
>JBHEOR010000022.1:6442-19110 GCA_046260685.1 Desulfopila sp. | reverse complement strand
TAGACTGGCAATATACAATTTCGCGGCCACGAAAGCGCATTGTGACCTTGACTTTGTTTTTTTGTGCGAGAAATTTTTTAATGTTTTTGATCTTAAAATTGAGATCATGTTCCTCGGTCTTCGGACGAAACTTGATTTCCTTGGTCTCGACCGTGGTCTGCTTTTTCTTGGCTTCCTGCAGCTTTTTCTTCTGTTCGTAGCGGAATTTATCGTAGTTCATAATCCGGCAAACAGGTGGGTTGGCCGACTCCGATACTTCTACCAGATCAAGTCCCTCTTCATAGGCTTTTTCAAGGGCGTCTTTTGAAGTAAAAATTCCAAGTTGATCGCCATCCGGTCCTATAAGTCTGACACGTTCATGGCGGATCTTATCGTTGATTACCGCCCTCTCTTCTCTCTGACCTGGAGATGGTTTGCTTCGTCTGTTAATAACGATTCCTCCTTTTCTACGAACATAATAATGGTTGTACCATACAATACCCTGAATACCTTGAATACCCTGGGTAGAAGATGTGTCCTACAGGATAGAATTCAATGTATCAGGGGGGACCGCTGCTCATTGATGGAGTACTTTATTTGGTAAAGCGCTCATAATCACAATGGGCCGGTGGGCCGGCCGTGTCAGCTGCTGCTTCCCATTCGGCACTCTTCTTTTACTTTTTCTATAAAATCGGTCACCAGCATGGCAGGCAGGTTCTTGCCGTCACGCAAGCGCACGGTTACTGTTCCATCGGCTTTTTCTTTGTCGCCGATGATAAGCATATATGGGATTTTGGCAACCTGCGCTTCTCGAATCTTATAGTTCAGCTTCTCATTTCGCAAGTCTTTTTCAATGCGGATCCCAGCCCTGCGCATAAGATCGAACGTCTCCTCACCATAATCGGCCTGATCGTCGGTGATATTGAGAAGGCGGGCTTGAACAGGGGCAAACCAGAGCGGAAATACGCCGGCATAATGTTCAATAAGTACACCGATGAAGCGCTCCAGGGATCCCATAAGGGCCCGATGGATCATAATGGGCTGATGCTCGCTGTTATCGGAGCCGGTGTATGTCACATCGAAGCGGTCCGGCAGATTGAAGTCGACCTGGATTGTGGAACACTGCCACGATCTGCCCAGCTGGTCTTTAATCTTGATATCGATCTTGGGACCGTAAAAAACGCCTTCTCCAGGGTCGACGGCATAGTCGAGCCCTTTTTTCTCCAGAGCCTGTTTCAGGGCATCGGTTGCCTTGTCCCAGTTATCATCGGTCCCGACATATTTTTCCGGTCGGGTGGAGAGGTAGACGTCATATTCGGCAAAACCGAAGGTTCGCAGGATGAGAAGGTTGAGATCAAGGATGTTGAAGATCTCTTCACCCAACTGATCGGGCCTGCAGAAAATATGGGCGTCATCCTGGGTAAAACCACGCACTCGAAGCAGTCCGTGCAGGGCGCCGGCTCGCTCATATCGATACACAGTGCCCAATTCCGCCCAGCGTAATGGAAAATCCCGATAACTTCTTTTACTGGAATTGTAGACGCCGATATGAAACGGACAGTTCATTGGCTTGAGCTGGTATTTGACATCGTCGATTGCCATGGGCGAATACATATTGTCGCTGTAAAAATCAAGATGGCCCGATGTTTTCCAGAGATCCTGACGCGCTATATGGGGCGTGTAGAGGAGTTCATAGCCGTGGCGATAGTGCTCGTCTTTCCAGTAGTCTTCGATCAGGCGTCGTAATTGCGAACCCTTGGGCTGCCAGAGAATAAGCCCCGGTCCGATCTGATCCTGTATGGTAAAAAGCTCAAGCTCCTTGCCAAGTTTGCGATGATCGCGTTTTTTCGCCTCTTCCAGAGCATTGAGATGCTTTTTGAGCGCTTTTTTGTCGTAGAAGGCGGTACCGTATATGCGCTGGAGGACATCGTTTTTTTCGTCTCCTCTCCAGTAGGCACCGGCAACACGCAGCAGTTTAAAGGCCTGGATATGGGTGGTGTCCGGCAGATGCGGACCACGACAGAGGTCGATAAAATCACCAACCTGGTAGGTGGTAATCTGAGCGGTGGCAAGATCATCGATGAGTTCGACCTTGTATTTCTCACCTTCCTGTTCAAAAAGGCGACGAGCTTCCTGTGAATCGACTTCCCGCCGCTGGAATTCTGCACGGCTCTCGACGATTTCCTGCATTCGAGCCTCTATGGCTTGGAAATCTTCAGGGCTGAAAGGCTCTTCCCGCAGGAAGTCATAGTAGAAGCCATTTTCGATGGAAGGTCCGATGGCGACTTTGACATCTTTGCCGAAAATGTCGCGTACGGCTTTTGCCATGATGTGGGCTGTACTGTGCCTGAGGATGTCGAGCCCTTCCGGCGAATCCTTGGTGATGGCCTGAAAAACGGTATCCGCCTGCAGTGGGGTGGCGAGATCGACAACAGTTTCACCGATTAAGGCGCCAACAATCTGTTTTCTCTGCTTATTGGATACCAGTTCCCCCAGGGCATCTTTGAGCGTCGATTTCGCGGGGAGAACAGTTTGTTCTCCATTGTGCAATGTTACAGTGATTTCAGCCATAGTACATCAGTATAGAAAAACAAAGGCCAAAGTGTTGGCCTCTCCTGTAGAAGCCATCCCTTCAGCCTTATATTTGGTAGGCGCGGGCGGGATTGAACCGCCGACATCCACCACGTCAAGGTGGCGCTCTCCCACTGAGCTACGCGCCTGCAAGCCTACGAGGGGAACGATATCACATCGTTCGGATACCGATTTATAAAACTGATTCAATTACCAATATTCCAAGACTGTGTCAAGTTAAATTCAACCTGTATGAGGAAAATAGTAGCTCAATTTCAAAGGTTCTCAAAAGTTCTCATGTGGCAATTGCTCTGCCTTCTATGGCTCTGGCCAGGGTGTGCTGGTCGGTGTACTTAATGTCCATTCCCATGGGGATACCGTAGGCCAGTCGAGTGATCTTGAGATCGCTGTTGTGCAGTTTATCAATAAGATAGGAGGCGGTGGCCTCACCGGGCACTGTTGAGCTGGTTGCAATGAGTATTTCCTTAACGATACCGTTGCGGGTGCGGGCCAGCAGCTCCCGTATCTTGATCTCTTCCGGTCCTATGCCGTCAATGGGCGAGAGCACGCCATGCAGGATGTGGTAGTGGCCCCTGAAGATCCCGGTTTTTTCGATGGCCATAAGGTCACTGGGCTGTTCGACAACGCACACCAGCTCTTCAGTTCTGCGGGTGTCACCGCATATCGCACACGGGTCATGTTCCGAGAAGGCAAAGCAGCAGGAGCAGAGATGAATGGAGCGGTGCAGGTTGGCCAGCGCGGCCGAGAGTTCCTGGGCCTCACCGGTTGGACGGCGCATGACGTGGAGTGCCAGTCGGGTGGCCGTTTTCCTGCCGATGCCGGGAAGGGTGGCAAAACTCTCTATCAGTCTTTCCAATGCCGGTGGAACTGTTTGCATAATGATTCAACCCGTCACAAAAAGCGTCGGACCTCAAAACATATTGGTAAGGCCCGGAATGTTCAGTCCGCCGGTGAGTTGCTTCATCTCCTGCTTGCCCAGTTCCTTGGCCTTTTGCAATCCGTCATTGGTGGCTGCTACCATGAGATCCTGGAGCATTGCTTTTTCCTCCGAGGAAATCAGGGCGTCCTCTATGGCCACCGACAGGACATCGCCACGACCATTTACCGTGACGTTGACCATTCCGCCTCCGGCACTGCCGGTGATGGTTTTGTTGGCCAGCTGCTCCTGGATCTGCGACATTTTGGCTTGCATCTCCTGGGCCTGCTGCATGATGTTGTTTAAATCCATAATTCCTTTGTCTTCCTTCAGAATATCTGGGCAGTGATATCTCTTGGTTTTATCTCTTGGTAGTCTTTTCTCTGTAGTCTCTACCCTGTAGTCTCTAGTTTGTAATCTCTATTCTATGCTATCTGCTTCGTGGCCCGATGCGTATGTCACCGACCTGGCCGTTAAATATTTCCACAGCCATCTGCACCAGCGGGTCATGAACCAGCTCTTGCCGTGCCTTGTGCGGATTTTCCGAGTCGCTGTCGTCGTCGTTGGCGCCATCCTGATCAGGAACTATAAAACGTACAGTGAGATCTTTTTGGAAAAAATCAAGGACAAATTCGGTGAGTGCCCGCCGGTTTTCTTTGTTGCGCAGCAGCGTGCATGTAACCGGGTCGCTATAATGGAGGTGGAGCTCGCCCTGCCGTTCTCTTGTCGAGTCGGCGCGTTGCAGGTCCTTGGCCATCCACATTTTACGCTCCTTGACATAATCGATAAATTCCGTCCAGTCCCGGCGAATGTCGCGGGTATGGGAGTGCGGTCTGAGCGAGGGAGAAGGAGTGTCTTGCTGCTGTGTTGCCGTTTCTTCCTCCACCAAAGGGATGCTTGAGCCTTCGGGGGGCGACACGGTCGGCGGTTGCGGGGAAGATTCCCGGGGCTGTATAACAGGCTCGGGCGGCATCGGCGACACCGGTTCATGTGTTTTTAAAATAGCGCTATCGAGCTGTGGTTCAGGAGTTCCAGGTGGTTCAGGAGGTTCAGGTGTTACAGCCTGCTGCTCAACTTTTTTTTTTGACTTTGCCGGTTCGGACATATCCGTGTCAAGCGGCTCGGGCACGGCCTCGATGAGGCTGTCTATCTTGTTCAGCAGCGTGCTGACCGGTACCACGTTCCCTGCTTCGATAATTTTGAAAAAGGCGGTTTCCAGGGTAAGGCGCGGCTGCGTGGTGTGGCGTAATTCCTCTGTTGCCTGTATCAGCAGAGTGAGTTTCAGATGGATTGTTTCAAAGGAAAATTGCTCGGCAATTGTCTTGAAATGCTCGATTTCTTCCTGCGGCAGATCGATAAGTTCGTAGCAATTACCGGTTTTGATGAGCAGCAGTGTCCTGAAACACTCCAGCAGATCGGCGGTGAACCGCTTTATATCAATACCGTAATCAAAGGCCTGGTCCAGGGTTTTGATTGCCGTGAGACGATCTTTGTGGAGCAGTGCCCCGGTTATACTCATGAGCACGTTGCGGTCGGTCAGGCCGAGAACCTGGGTGACATCATCGTGTCCTATGTGTTGATCGCCAAAGGAAAACATCTGGTCGAGCAGGCTGAAACCATCACGCACCGACCCCTCGGCTTCGCGCACGATGAGTGCCAGTGCGGCGGGGTCGATGGTAATGTTCTCCAATGCAGCAATCTTTTCAAAGTGGTCGGTTAGTTCCGCGGCAGAAACTCTTTTGAGCTCGTAGCGTTGGCAGCGTGAAAGAATGGTTACCGGTATTTTATGGAGCTCGGTGGTGGCGAACATGAAATAGACATGATCCGGCGGTTCTTCAAGGGTTTTGAGCAGCGCATTGAAGGCCTCGGTGGTCAACATGTGCACCTCATCGATGATGATAATTTTGTACTTGGATGAGGTTGGCAGAAAACGAATCTTTTCTTTGAGCTCGCGGATTTCCTGAATGCCCCGGTTTGAAGCGCCGTCGATTTCATGGAGATCGAGCGATTGGCCGTTCTTGATTTGAAGGCATGACGGGCAGGCATCACAGGGTTTTGCTTCAAATGATTCCGCCTTGCAGTTGATTGCCTTGGCCATGATGCGGGCCAGGGTGGTTTTGCCGACGCCTCTAACTCCTGAAAACAGGATGGCGTGGGCGATACGCCGGCGTATCAGGCTGTTTTGCAGGGTTTTGACCACCGGCATCTGTCCGACGACATCACCAAATTTTTGCGGCCTGTATTTTCGAGCAAGGACTAGGTAGGACATGTATACACCACGTGCACCAGGAGGGCGTCCGAGTTCGTCTCGATCTGAACGAAAATGGGTATTCTCGGACATCTCCTGGAAATTTTAGACTATCCTGGAATCTGCACTTTCTAATATTTAACGCTTCAACGCTTTAACTCTTTGAAATTACACGATGGAGGGGTGGGTCGGCAAGAAAAAAAGATAGCCGGGCTACCCCGGTGCACACAAAGAGGTTCACTACCGTTGCTTCCTTCCGGACCTGGCGGGGTTCGTGATTCTTCGTTGCACAGGACCCGACTATCAAACCGAAGTCTTGACCAGTTGAGCTGCGTACAGCTGCCTCCTGCATGGATATGGCTGTTTCCGTGCCTGTCAAGCGCGGCAGGCGCTGGGATGTTTGTAGCCGTAAGCTGTACCCGTCTCAAAAACGAAACGTCTTTATATACCTTAATTATAGCATCGTCAAGCAGATTCGTAAACAATTTGTTGTTCTACAGTGCAGGATCGAGGTTGAACAATCAATTTAAATAAGGATTTCAAGTAAGGGCATGTGTATACACTCCTGCTTTTGCCTCAATTGCCTCGGCTAGTTCAAGAACGCGCCTGTGATGCGTAAAGAGCAGGACCTGGGTGGTGGCTGCCAGGTTGGCGAGAACCTCAAGGCAGACCCTGGTACGGTTATCATCAAAGCCAATGAGAATATCGTCCACCACAAACGGCGTAGGTTCACCCATGCGCAGGTGCTGCTCAAGGGTGGCAAGGCGCAGGGCAAGGTAGAGCTGGTCTCGTGACCCATCGCTCATGCCATCAACAGCGACCTCTCTATCATCTGGACGTACACCTCGTAAAATGGGCTTGCCGGCATTGTCCAGTTCGTCGCGAAGACCAGCGTAGGAGCCCAGGGTAAGCGTGGCAAAGAGCTCACCCGCCCTGGCCAGTACGGGAGCCTGATTGGCTTTTCGGTAATTCTCGATTCGTTGTTCAAGAATGAGTGCGGCAATTTGAAGGCGCAGGTACTGTTCCGCATTTGATGTTATTTCGGCAAGATATTGTTCTGCCTCTTCAGAGGCGTTTGCTGCCGGCGCACTTCCATCCTTGGCCATGATGTGGTTATGCACCGTCTGCCGCTGATCCCGCAAAATATCACGACGCCCCTGCAGTTCGGTAAGTTCAATGGATATTTGTTCAAGCTCGCCATCGAGTGCATCGACTTCGGACTCTTCGGCTTCCTTTTCCAGCTCTTTTATGCTCAAGCCATCGCCATTGCGGTTGAGTTCCTGCTCAAGCGTTTCGAGCTGCTTTTGCATCTCACGTTTTTGCCGGGAATTTTCACCTGCCGGTATCAGCTCGTCATCTGTTGCTACCTCAGCCTGGGCCCGCAGTGATGCCAGCTGCTCCTGTGATGTCCGAATGGTGATTTCGGCATCCTTGAGTTCATGGTCTATTTCTTTGAGCTGGACCTGGATATTGGCGAGATTTGTGCGGGCTTCCCGTGCAGTGTTCAACTCCCGGTGCAGCTGTGCGGTAATCGTGGCCGCCTCCTGTCCTTCCTTCTCAAAGCCAATGGCGTCGGCAAAATCAAACACTCTCTGGGCAAAGGTCTTTTCGACCTGATCAATTCCATATATCCGTTTTCGCAACTCTTCGGACTTGTCGAATTTTTCAAAAAAAGAGACGAGCTGGTCGAAGGCTTCGACGGCATGTTCCGGGTGGGCATCCGGTTGCAGGCCCAACCCCTGGATGGCCTGACTCCATTCCCTGATCCAGCTCGACAGCTTTGTCTCAAATGCTTTGAGTTCCTCTTCCGTTCTTTTCAGGCGAATTTCGGCGTGCTTCGTGGATTGTTCAAATTGCCGCCGCTGCGCATGGAGCTTTTCTTCTTCCTCGGCCCGCTTCTCACACATGGCAATGAGGGTCTCGAGCTTGGCCTGTTCATGGTTGTAGGAGGCGTCGAATTGTACTATCTGATCGGACAGCTCCTTTTTCAACCGATGCCATTGCCGCTTGAGATGGTCGGCATCTTTAAAGAGTATTTTGGCCGCCTGGAATTTTTCAACAAGGTTTTCCACCTTGACAAGCCACTGTTTCATCTCTCGCGGTTTTCCCGCGGTGATTGCCAAGGGCTGCCAGATGGATGTCCATTTCTGCCGGTAGAGGTTGTGTTGCTGGTTGAGTTGTTCAAGTGTGTCTTCCAGGGAAGTAATCCGCAACTGAAGACTTTCTATGTGCGCCTCATAATCTATTCGTTTGACCACCTGGTCGGCGGCCAGTCGAAGGCGATCCGACAGGTGGTCGGCATGATGGACGTTGTTTTCGTAAGCCGTCGGTACATCAGAGTCGAGGGCGTATTGCAGAAGTTCACTTTCAATATCGTCTATATCGTCTAGATTGATATAATGACGTTTGATAAGGCTCCATCCCGTATCGCGAATTCGTCGTGCTTCCTCCATCTCCGTAACCGTCGGTACATCGCCTTTCTGCAGCAGAGCTTTCAGCATCTGTATCGTCTCTGATTTTTCCTCCTTGGCTTCATGCAGTTTACGTTGAATTTCCTTGAGGTTTTCGCAAAGCTGGTCGTCTTCTTTTTCAAAAGCATCAAGCGTCTCCGACATGGGCAGTGCCAACTCCAGCAGATTATCCAGTGTTCCGGTAAATCTTCCCAGCCTGGCAAGTTCGCCTGTGCATGCCGCATCTTCCTCATAGGCCCGTTTACGTACTTCTGCAAGGCGCTGTTCTACGTCTCCTGCTCTGCGTGCTGTGTCAACCGCTGCCTGCAGTTCCTTGATATCGAGTTCCGTTTGCGGCATGTCATCCAAATCTTTGCAGAGTGCCTGCAGCTCGTCCTCGATATCTCTTCGTGTTTTTTCGGTACTCTCCTGTTCCTGGATCAGCAGGCTGTGTTTTTTTGACAGGCCAGTGAGCCATTTTTTGTTCTTGAGAAGGGGCCGTAACGTGTCGGTCTGGTCTAATTCCATATCGGGCCGCACACTTTTTAAAAGCGATTCTGCTTCGTTGCGCAACAAGCGCCGCTTGCCATCCTGCCGGGGGCGGTCTTTCAGTGTTTTTTCCACCGCTCCCTGTTCTCTGTAGAGCGCCAGGATGACATCTTCGTTTTCAAGCAGCTCATGGCGAACACGTAATGTTTCAGCCTCTTTATTGAGGTTTGCCATCTTTGTCTGAAGTCGTTCTTTGTGCACATGCGCCGATTGTAAATTGTCGTGGGCGGTTTTCCGTGATTCTTCAAAGTTTTCCGGCAGTACTGATATGTGTGCCAGATTTTCTATTTTTTGAAGGAGATTGTGCCGCTGTACCAGGGCCCCCTGTACACGTTTTACCCGTTGCAGGCGACTTTTGGCCCTGTTTTTGTGTTCAATCTCCTTTTCGATCCGCTCAATTGCAGCGGTGGTCTCGGCGCGTTCCTTTTGCAGTTTTTTCCACTCGGCAACGGGCAGGCTGGCATCCCGCATTTTCTTCTGGGCGTCCTTGAAATGTATGATCGCCTGATTGAGTGCCGCTTTGGAGCCTCGTGGCCTGAAAATTTCACCGGCACGATTCTGCAGATCGGCCAGCACCTTGCGCAGATTTGCCGTGCCGACCGCGGCACTGAATAATGCCTGGCCAAGATCACCGGACTGGTCCAGCAACTCCTGGCCGCCGGCGGTTAGTCCGGCATGGTTGATTCCCCATAGTTTGGTGAAAAGGGCTTCGTCCATATCGCCGGGTAAAAACCGGGAAAGGAGCGCTGCATCAAGCGGCTCATCGGTGTCATATTGGAGCAGTGTTTTCTTGGCACCCTTGCGCCGTACAAATTCAAGGTGATTACCGTCGGACAAGCGCAGCTTTCCCCCGATGCGCAGCTGCGCATTGGTATGGAGGAAGTTGTCGTTTGTCCGCGCGGGAATGCCGAACAGCCAGGCAGTAAGAGCCCGCAGCGAAGTGCTTTTGCCGGCTTCATTGTCGCCATAGATGAGATGTAGTCCGCAATCGCCCGCGGAAAGATCAAGGGAAAGGTTGGTAAAAGGGCCATAGGCCATGAGGTCGAGGCGATCAATTCTCATTGGGCACCTCCGCCGCTCAGCAGTCTGCCGATCAGCATATGCTTGGCCTCATTCGCCAGACGATGCAGGGTTTGCTCGTCATCCAGATTCACGACGGAGTCGGGACCAAATACCTCCGCCGGAACTTTCTGCCGAAGCTCGGCGATCCTGTCCCGGAGTTCGTTAATTTCATCGGGGGTATTCGGCACTACCAGGATCTCCTGCAGCAATCGGGCAAAAGCGCTGTCATCGGCCAGGGCGGATTCGACATCGAGCTTGCCGGTGGATGCATTTTCTACACGCTCAATCCATAGATCATCGCCGGCAGTTTCCGCGCCCAGCGCCTTGATCTGCTGTTCCAGCCATTCCGGATAGGCGGCCAGCTTCTTCGCCGTCGTGGTTGCACCGTGAAATCGTATCCGCATGGCGATTGGCCTATCATCCGCTAGAGCGCGTTCCCGGTCAATAGCTTTTCTGGTGCGCTCCAGGATTTGTGGTACTTCCTCAACATCCGTCAGGTCGATTGCACGGTAAACCCAGCGCAGCACATCCAGTGCTCTGTTTTCGACCTCGGTGACGGCATCGTCTTCAGTTGAAACAAGCACGCATCCCTTTGCACCGGCTTCACGGATGTGGCGGCCCTGAATGCAGCCGGGAAAGACGACCCAGGGGTCTTTGCAGACAAATTCCTGCCTGTGGATATGTCCCAGCCCCCAGTACTGGTAATTTTTGGATTTGAGGTCATCCAGGGTACACGGGGCATAACTGGCGTGTCCCTCTCTGCCATCGAGGCTGGTATGGAGAAGGCCGATATTGAACATGCCTTTTTCGGCGGGACCAAAACCCGCAGCCAGATTTTCGTCGACGTGCTGGGTTGCAAAGCTTTGTCCATGTATGACCGCGTTTAATCTATCAATCCTGATGGTTTCGGCTTTTCGAGAAGAGAGAATGTGCATATTGGCCGGGGTGTCCAGTGCCCTGGTTATTTTGTTGGCGGCATCGTGGTTTCCGGCGACGGCAAAAACCAAAATATTGTGCCGTCCCAGTCGGCCCATCTGGCGGCTCAGAAATATGCCGGTGCTGTAGTCTTTCCAGTCACCATTGTAGAGATCACCAGCTAAAAGAACAAAAGCAACTTTTTCTTCGATGGCAAGATCAACAAGATTTTCAAAGGCCCTTCGGCATGCTCCGCGAATGGATTCCACGGGGGCGGATTCATACCGGGAGAGTCCGCGCAGCGGACTATCCAGGTGAATATCGGCAGCGTGAATAAATTTGAACATGTAAACCTCATCATATGCAAGAGTGGTTTGTACGCACACAAGGTGAATATCCCGTAACTTTGCCGCAATATATCAGAGAACTTTGATATTTTGTAACACCTTGCATGGCAAAACTTGCGCTGGAGGGCGTTTGCAAAAATTTGCAAAAAGATAGGCTGTGTCGGGCATTGATGGATGAAGGAGGAAGGCGCAAAAGCAAGGGAGATTTTCACGTTTTTAAAAACAGAACAGCACTCGACACAACTACAGTGTGCAACTACAGTGCGCAACTACAGTGGCGGAGAGGGTGAGATTCGAACTCACGGTACTCTCGTACACACGCGTTCCAGGCGTGCACCTTAAGCCACTCGGTCACCTCTCCATCCTTTCTGTATTCCGTGTCGGAAATTGTGAGCTAGTATGTAAACTGTGTGGCCAAATTTATCAATCAAAAATTCAGTTCCCCAAAAAAAAGAGTGCCGGGCCATGTTATTTGTGAACAGGCCCTAAGGGCTGCTGTGCTGCCCGGAAGATGTGCTTCGAGGCCATCTTCAGTACTTTTTTCAGTACTTTTTTTTTCGCCTTGCAGCAAAAAAACCTTGTAACAGCTCGACACAACTATCGGCAAGGACGCCTCCGGTAATTTTCAGCGTGTGGTTTAACAGGCCGTCTCGTCCCATGCGGTACTGGGATATCAACGCCCCTGTTTTAGAGTCGGTGGCGCCAAAGACCACCCGCGTGACTCTGGCATGCAGAAGTGCCCCCACACACATGGGGCAGGGTTCCAGTGTAACATAAAGCGTTGTGCCGGGCAGACGGTAGTTGCCGAGTTGTTGAGCGGCTTTTCGAAGTGCCAGTATTTCGGCATGCCCGCTGGGATCATGGGTTGAGATGGGGGCGTTGCCGGCACTGCTCAGCAGCTGTCCCTCCAGAATCAAGGCTGCTCCCACCGGAACTTCATCGCGTTCTCCGGCGAGCTTTGCTTCATCTAACGCTCGTTCCATCCAATACATATCGTATGCGCCGGTGTCCATGGTATGCACTCTTTTGTCCTTTAATATCCTTTTGAACAAAGTATATCATTTTTTGAGGCTCCTGTTTGCATTTATCGACCATTACGCGTATAAGTAAAAGAGGTGAATTACAAATTGGAAACATAACTTACTCTGTTGTAATAGACTATGTACAAAATATTAATGTATGATCCGCATAGAAGCGGTACGGCAAAAGATCCTTCTCTTTTCGGGAATGCAGAACTCATTTATAAATCGGAGGAGAAAGATTTTCAAGGAGAGGTTGAAAAGCGGCAGTTTGACCTGATTTTTCTCGATTTGGATGGTCAGGCCGAACAGAGCCTGGAACTTCTTGATTATGCCCACCAGAAAAGCCCGTTTACTCCGATTATAATAACCAGTAAATCGGAGCGGGCCGATATTGTCGTCCAGGCAATAAATCGGGGAGCCTCGGATTTTCTTGTCCACCCTCTAACGGCAACACGGCTTACTGTTGCCATGCGTAAGGCCATTGAGCATAAAGAGCAAAAATTTGAAATCGATTATCACAGGAGGCGACAGGATGTCGTCTATGATTTTCGTGATGTTGTTGGAGTGAGCGGCAGTATGCAGGCGGTT
>JBHEOR010000022.1:0-6432 GCA_046260685.1 Desulfopila sp. | reverse complement strand
ACTGACTCCACAATTCTGATAACCGGAGAAACCGGTACCGGCAAAAGTTTTCTTTCAGGGACAGTGCATTTCAATTCTCCGCGGAAAAAAAAGCCTTTTGTCAAAATTAACTGTGCCAATATCCCCGAGGATCTCCTGGAATCAGAGCTCTTCGGTCATGAAAAGGGAGCTTTTACCGGAGCCGATAAGCAACGGGTCGGTCGTTTTGAGCAGGCCAGCGGAGGTACCATTTTTCTTGATGAGATTGGCGAGATGAGTATCGGTCTGCAGACCAAACTGTTACGTGTGCTTGAAGAAAAATCTTTTGAGCGGGTGGGGGGCAATACCACCATTCATGTTGATGTGCGGGTTATTGCCGCCACTAACAAGGACCTGGGGGAGCAGATCAGAAATGGTCTGTTTCGTGAAGATCTCTATTACAGAATTAATGTACTTCCCGTGAGGTTGCCTCCCCTGCGGGAGAGAACGGAGTGCATGGTTCCCCTGGCCAAAATACTTTTGCAAAAATATTGCCAGTCAACACGGCGTGAGATCAGCGGGTTTGATGCAGAAGCTCTGGCCCGTATTCAGAATTATGGCTGGCCCGGCAATATACGGCAACTGGCCAACACAATAGAACGGGCCGTTATTTTAGCCGAGAGCCGGCACATCACGGCAGACAACCTGCTTATGCCCGGTCTTGTTGAAAACAATGAAGAAGGTGGCTTGCAGGATGAGAGCGGCGCCACAGAGCAGAAGCGTGCCGGTCGTGAGAGTATCTCGCTGGCCGGTCAGGAAAGAGAGCTCATTCTTCGCGTTCTGGAAGAGAGTCTGTGGGTTCAGAAGAATGCTGCACAAAAACTGGGAATAAGCCCAAGAGCATTGAATTATAAGATACGAAAACTCGGCATTACCCATCCGCACTGGCGTAAAAATAAATAGGCAAACGCTCAAAGGGTACCAGGTCTGCGGAGTCCCGCAGCCTCATCTATAAGATCAGCCAGACGTGCAGTACCTGTGAACGATACGCTGGAGCACTCTGTTTGCCAAGGCCGGCGTAACACTTCGAATCCCCGGTGCCCTGTAGGCAGGCCTTAACACTGGAAGCAGCCAAATTCTATTCTCTTTTTTATCGTAACTATTCAGCAAAGAGCACATAGCCAGCAGCTTCCCCTGAACTGTAACTCCCTATCTTCTCAAATAGCGTTGTAAACCTCGAGAGTTGTCTCTGCGAACCAGCAAGGCGTACATACAGTTCAAACTACAGCTCAAACTACAGCTCAAATTCTTTGGCAGATGCATTCACACAATTTGCTTGACAGAGGGTGAAGAATCACATATTTTTACGGTGTCACATATAAAAAGACCATGTCACAAATAGTGAGACGCAGTCGATGGTTGCGCGAAGGTCGAGTTTTACCAGGGGCTGCAAGGGTTGCAATGGATGCAAAAAGTGAAAAATATTATTTCGTGTCTTCTTTGGCAAAAGGCCTGCACATTCTGGAGCTCCTTGCCGAACGTGGTGAGCTTTCTGCTTCCGAGGTTGCCTCGGCATTGCAGACCAACAGGGCGGCGAGTCATCGTTTTCTCTCTACCCTGCGTGATCTGGGGTATGTGGAGAAAATGCAGGAAGGCAGGTTTTGTTTGTCTTTCAAAGCTTTGGAGCTTGGTATGAAAAAGCTCGAGAGTTTCGATATCAGAAATGTTTCACATCCCTATCTGCAGGAGCTCGCCCTTGCTTTTAAGGAGACCGTCAATCTTGGTCACTGGGACAGAGGCACGGTCGTCCATCTGGATAAAATAAACAGTACCGAAATATTGCGCCTCGATCATGGACTCGGCGGCCATGCACCCGCCTATTGTACAGGGCTTGGCAAGGCCATTCTGGCTTTTTTGCCTGCTGTAGAGCTTGACATGTATTTGCAGTCAGTGGAGTTCATGCCCTATACAGCTGCAACAATCACCACACCGGAACAGCTGATGGATGAAATAGAACGTATCAGGAATGCCGGGGTTGCCATTGATGATGAGGAGTTGAGCATTGGGCTGCGATGTATTGCCGCCCCGGTTCTTGATTATAGCGGAAGACCATCCTATGCTCTGAGTATTTCCGGGCCGACCCAGAGAATGAAAGATGAACGTATGGAATTCATGCAGGAGAAGCTGATGTCCGTTTGTCGCAGGCTGACGAGGAAAATCGGAGCTCCGAATAAATAACAAGCGCATATAGCCAAAATTGTACAAGGAGGCGTAAAATGGCACAAAAGAAATTATCGCGGATTGATCTGGATCGCATGAAAACCGACAAGGAAACGGCAGTGTGGGTCACGGCATATGACTTCTGGACTGCGTCCTTTGCCGAGGAGGCGGGGATAGACATGATTCTGGTTGGTGATTCCCTGGGGATGTGTATTTACGGGTATAGCGGCACTGTGCCGGTCACCATGGATCAGTGCATATGTCATTGCGAAGGGGTGCGCCGTGGAGCCGCTAATACATTTATCATAGGTGATATGCCGTTTTTGTCCTATCAGGTAAGTGTTGAAGAGGCCGTTCGCAATGCCGGCCGCTTTCATAAAGAGGCCGGAGTCGACGCCATAAAACTGGAAGGTGGCACGCGCGTCTGTCCCCAGATTCAGGCCATTGCCGATGGCGGAATGCTGGTTATGGGCCATATTGGTTTGACACCGCAGAGTTCAGGGCAGCAGGGCGGATTCAAGGCCCAGGGACGCAATGCCGATGCGGCAAAAGAGCTCCTTGACGATGCTTTGGCCATCGAAGCGGCCGGAGCGTTTGCCGTGCTTGTTGAAGCCGTACCGCCTGAGGTTTGTGCAATCATCCGGGACAGCTTGAAGATTCCAGTGTACTCCATTGGCGCCGGAGTCGAAGCCGACGGCCAGTTGATGATCTGCAGTGATGTTTTAGGCATCTTCCAGGCCTTTACCCCCAAATTTGTGAAAAAATATGAAAACCTCGGTGGTAAAACCGTGGATGCCTTTCGTCAGTATATCGCGGATGCCCGTGGCCGAAAATTTCCTGAGGAAAAGCACACGTATACAATGATAGAGGGTGAAATGCAAAAACTGCAGAAATTGCTGGGCCACTAACGGACTGTACAATAACGATCTGCAGGGTAGCTTACGGCCAAAGCAGCCGCTTAAAGTACCCTTGTCAATATAGCTTCCCTTCATAGGGAAAGGAGAACAGATATGTCGAAGACGCTCAATTCAATCCGAAATTTTATGGAGAAAGAGGGAATCCCCGGTCGCGACGGCTACGACCTGGCAACCTCCACAAAAAGCTTTGCCGATGGTGCAAACTGGAGAATAGAAATTGCCGGTGTAGAGCGTGCCTCTACCATGGAGGCCATGATTGCCGAGGCGAAAAAGCGTGGTGTTGTCGTCCATCGTGCGATTGCGACGGTCGGCGGGTCGAGCTACTGCGATATGGTCGAGCTCAAGGACATGGCCCAGATGGCCCATGAAGAGCAGATTGAAGTAGTAATGACGGTCGGGCACCGCAAATCCTGGGACACCGGATCCAAGGAAATGTCGAATCCGGAAGGGGCCATACAGGGTTTGAGGCTACGTGGTTCCGATAATGTCTCCTATCATATTGCTGATATAATGCGCAATATCGAGGCGGGATTTCGCGGTTTTCTCGTGTATGACGAGGGTGTGTTGTTCCTCCTCAATAAGATGCGCCAGGAGGGGTTAATTCCTGCCGAGACCATTTTTAAGTTTTCCGTTTTCGGTGGCTATTGCAGTGCTGCCGGCGCCAAGGTTGTGGAGGGAATGGGCGTCAATTCCATGAACCCTATCTCCGACGTCTCCCTGCCGATACTTTCAAGCATCAGAAAGACCGTGGATGTACCGCTGGATGTCTACATCATCATCGTCGATGAGTTTGGCGGTATGTATCGCCTCTATGAAGCGCCCGAAATCGCCCGTGTCGCTTCGCCCGTATACTTTAAAATTGAACCGGGAACATCCGAGGCCGATATATATAAGCCTTGGATCACTGAAGATTTCCACCAGAACCTGATTAGAGAAAAGGTCAAGATGGCCTCTGTCATTCAGGAGATTATGGCCACCCATGCTCCGGATCTGAAAACATCGCCCAAGGGGGCGGCCGACCTGGTGCTTACCGCAAAATAATGAAGAGCAGGCCGTCCGCCTGGCTGCGGTAACGCAAATTGAGCAACTTTTGTCTGGCGTTGTGTTGTGAACCGCCGTCTTTCGACCGAAGTTCGGGGGGTCAAGCCGGCGTCCATGCTATAACAATAGATGGAGAAGAAAATAATGGATAGTGTATTTGATGTAGCAATTCAGACGCTTAACCAGGCGGGAAAACGTGGCGGGATTAACCCCCGGGTTCTTGATGTACTTCAGGAGCCCAAGCGTATTCAACAGTTTCGTCTCCCGTTGAAGCTTGAAGATGGAAGTTTTCAGGTTTTTCAGGCCTACAGGGTGCATTACTGTGATGTCCTTGGCCCCTTTCGCAATGGCACGCGCATTCGGCCTGATCTGACCCTGGATGAGATCAAGGCCCTTGGGCTGTTTATGACGGTGAAGCATTGTGCCGCGGCAATCCCCGCGGGTGGCGCTAAGGGAGGGATCAAGGCTGATCCGTCTAAGCTCAGCAAACGTGATATGGAACAGCTGGTCCGAGCGTTTATTCGAAATCTTCAGCCCAAAGGACCCTGGGCGGACGTGCCCGGCGCAGACATAGGTACCGGGGAACAGGCCATGGCCTGGATGCTTGATGAGTATGAACAGATCACCGGGCACCATTGTCCCGCGGCGCTGAATGATAAGCCCGCCATACTTGGCGGTTCGCTGGGGGGCGAAGAGGCAACGGGCCGAGGTGTCTTTATCACATTGATGGCCGCTGCCCGAGACCAGGAAATAGATGTTGGTCGTTCTACCGCCGTTGTCCAGGGTTTTGGTCAGGTAGGTTCAGCGTTGGCGGAGCTTCTTGGTGAAACGGGCTGCCGAATAGTGGCCATCAGCGATGTGTATGGCGGTATTTACTCCCAAAGGGGAATCGATGTTGCGGCATTGAAAAAGCATGTTGCGGCAACAGGTAAAGTGGTCGGCTTTGCCGGCAGCGAACCGGTATCCAATGAACAGATATTTGGTGTGGAATGTGATATACTGGTTCCGGCGGCTGTGCATAATGTTATCCATAAAGATAATGCCGCGGATGTCACAAGCAAAATGATCGTTGAGGGCGCCAATGGTCCGGTGACAACCGAAGCCGATGCAATACTTCATGATAAGGGAGTGGTTATCGTGCCGGACGTTGTTGCCAACAGCGGCGGCGCAACGGTTTGTCATTTTGAACGGACCCAGGGGCTGTCAGATCAATACTGGGATCTGGAAACCGTCAACACCCAGCTGGAACGCCGAATTCTGGCGGCTTACCATAGTGCCGCCAGGCAGGCGGTTGCGGCGGGCGATGTGCCATTGCGGATCGGTGCATGGATCCATGCCTTGAAAATGCTGGAAAAGGGGATGGAGTTGCGCGGCTGGGTATGATTATAGAAGACATTTTTGCATTCCAGGAGAGAGCATAGTGACACTTTTTAGTGAAGCGGAATATCGACAACGAATTGAAACGACGCGCCACAGGATGTCGCAGGCAGGCATTGACGTCCTGGTGGTCTCCGATCCCGCGAACATGAATTATCTCACCGGCTACGACGGCTGGTCGTTCTATGTGCCCCAGTGCGTTGTCGTCGCCCTTGATGAGGATGTTCCTCTGTGGATTGGGCGCGGTATGGATAGCGCGGGGGCACGCTTTACCACATTTCTCAGTGATGATAATATAATCGGGTATCCTGATCACTATGTGCAGTCTTTGGAACGCCATCCTTTTAATTTTGTGGGCGACGTTATTGTTGCGCGTGGCTGGGCAAAAAAGAGAATCGGTGTCGAAATGGACGCCTATTATTTTACAGCCCGGGCCTATGCGGAACTCCAGAAAACCTTGGGTGATGCAACCTTCGTTAACGGCGACCTGCTGGTCAACTGGATCCGTTTGGTGAAATCCGATTCGGAAATTGCCCTTATGCGCCAGGCCGGGGCTATTGCCGGCCGGGTTATGCATACAGCCCTGGATAATCTTCACCCGGGAGTGCGGGAGTGCGATGCCGTGGCTGCGGTGTATCAGGCCCAGATGTCGGGAACTGCCGATTTTGGCGGGGATTATCCCTCCATTGTGCCGATGATGCCGACCGGAGAGAAAACAGCGGCACCGCATTTAACCTGGACGGATGCACCGTACGAGAATGAGCAGATGGTCAATCTGGAGCTTGCCGCCTGCCGGCACCGTTACCACTGCCCCATCGCCCGGACCGCGTATCTTGGTGACAAGCCACCGGAGAAGCTGGTGGAGCTTGCTGAACATACCGTGGAAGGCTTGAATCGTACGCTTGAAGGCATACGGCCC
>JBHEOR010000219.1:0-3880 GCA_046260685.1 Desulfopila sp. | reverse complement strand
CGGCGCGAAAGAGAAAACCTGATGAAAGCAAAATCAAAAAATCTGAAAAAAAACGTGCCCGACAAGAATGCTTCGCTTGGACGTGTCATTAACCGAAATAAGAAAATCAAAGTAACTGTCAAGAAGGCTGCAACTGAACTCACTTCGGTAAATGAAATTCTCAAGGAGGGGAAGGAAGTCAAGATCCCGGTTCAGGTCATCAAAGAGGCCATCACTCAGAACAAGGGGGTCGAGTATAAAGTGGCGAAAGCCGCAGACGATTTACATCAGGTCAACACCGAACTTGCCAAGGAGGTGGCTGAACGACTGGTGATCGAAACCGAACTCTCTGGCATGAAGAACGATCTAGACGACGTGCGCGACGATTTATCGAAATCCCAGGCAAATGAAGAAGAATCACGAAACATTGCGCTTCACGACGCGCTCACAGGTCTGCCGAACCGTGTATTATTTGAAGAGCGCCTCGATCATGGGTTAATCCAGGCAAAACGGCATGGTTGGAAACTCGCCGTCCTGTTTATGGACATCGACAATTTCAAGAACATTAACGACTCCTATGGTCATGATGCGGGGGACAAGGTGCTGCTCACGGTGGCAGACCGCTTACAGTCTGCCACCCGCGAAGAAGACACGGTCAGTCGCTGGGGAGGCGACGAATTTGTGTGCCTGTTGTTGGAAGTCAAGCAAGACGCCGACGTAACTCACCTTGGAGAGTTGATTGTTAAACGGATTTCCGAGGCCTTCAAGTTTAAGGGGACTGTTCTTTCTATTAGAGTCAGTATCGGTATTGCCATATACCCCGCAGATGGAGAAACGGCAGACATCCTTTTCAAAAATGCCGATAGGGCTATGTATAAAGCCAAGAAAACGGAGAGGAGAGTTGTGCTGTTCCGCGATTCCGTTTTTGACTGACTTGGGAACAGATAGGAGTGTTGCGTGTGCCTATTCAATAATAGCTGGGAACGGGGGGCTCGTGGTGCACTTGCAATTTGAATTCACCTAATCCCCCCAAAAGATATATCCAACCAGCTGGTTTCTTCTCTAAAGAGGGGTTGTGCTCTTGCCATGTTCCTCATCGAAAAGCAGGCCGGTTCCACTGGCTGTCAAAATCATTGCCACAGCATTCGTGGCCCTTTTATTTCCGGTCTACTGGTATGAATATGGCCTGCTCCATTTTCTGTGGATTTCGGATGTGGCGCTGTTTGCGACCCTTGTTGTTCTGTGGCGCGAAAGTCGGCTGCTCAATAGCATGATAGTGCTTCTTGCCCTGCCTTTTGAGCTGGTATGGATGACCGATTTTATCTGGCAGTTGCTCATGGAGAGTGCCTTTCTCGGTGTTACCGCCTATATGTTTGATGCGGAGATGAGCCTCTTTTTACGCGGACTCTCCCTTTTTCATCTCCCCCTGCCGCCGCTCTGGCTCTGGTTGTTGTGGAAATGGGGCTACGATCCGCGCTCTTTCAGGCCGGTCATCGTGGTTTTCGTGCTTCTGACTCTGGCAACCTTTGGGCTGACGGATCCGGCAGAGAATATAAATTGGGTCTTTAATCCGCAGGCCCATGAGTGGGAGTGGATCTCCCAGCCCCTTTGGTTGCCGCTTTATCTGGTGGCTGTGCCGTTGTTGTGGTTATGGCCCTTGCATCTATTGCTCAAAAAAGTGATTGCACTTGACACCTGAGGCTTGAGAAGGTGCGGTTCTCATCGGGCCAATTGATGCCCCTGCCTGAGCAGCAAAGCACCTTGAGCGGCAAGAGATTGTCCCCGGAATTTCGTAATTCCGAAAATTTTTGTCCGTCTTGACGACCATCCTTCGCCAGGAAGGATAGCCGTCAAGGATGAAAACCGCTTACAGGCAACGCATAAAGGCGGTCAAGGCCTCTTTTTCCTCTTTGGTAAGATCGATATCGGTGACCAGGTTGAAAAACTCCACCGTATCCTCCAGGGTCAGGAGCCGGCCATCATGCATATAGGGCGGAGAATCCTTGATGCCGCGCAGGGTGAAGGTTTTGATGGGGCCGGCCGCGGAAATCCATTTCATGTTGCTCATATGGGGCTTGTAGAAGCGTTCCACCTGCAGATCGTGCATGTTGTTGTCCAAGTAGAAGGGGGCGGGATGACATTCGCTGCAACGTCCCTTGCCGAAAAAGACTTCCTCGCCCTGCAGTTCCATGGTCGAAGCTTTATCAGGATCGAGCCGGCCGAAAACATCGAGCTTAGGGGCCGGTGGAAAATCCAGGACATTCTGCATCTGAGCCATCATGGCGACCTGGCTGGCGCGATCGGGAAGATTGACGCCTTTCTTGGCCGCGGTTACCTGATCGCCATCAAAATAGGCGCTGCGCTGTTCGAACTCCGTGAAATCCTCCACCGAACGCAGAGAGCGTTTTGAGCCGTGAATCTGCTGATTAAACAAGCCCCGGAGGCTGACGGTGTCAAGCCGGAGACGTGCTATGTGGGGCCGGGTGTCGGGATTGAGGTGAAAAGCCGCATTGGTGTGGCCATTGGTGTGGCAGTCGAAACAGGCGATTCCCAGGGTCGGTTCTTTGACTTTCCTGTCCTCGGTCTGGTTAAACTGCTGCTGGGGAAAAGGGGTGAGCAGCAGCCGCAGACCTTCCATCTGTACCGGGGTGACGAGCCCGTGCATGATCTCGTAGTAATTCGCGATGGACAACACCTTGCCCTGGGAAACGTCACCAAGTTCCGGCCTGGTGGTCAGGTAGACCGGCGGTGGAAACTCGGGAAGAAAATGTTTGGGCAGGTCAAACTCCACGTCAAAGCGCTCAAGATTACGTTTCTCAAGCTTATTTATCTCATCGATCTGGTCGGCGGGAATCACCTGGCCGCCGGTTTCGTGCTTGACATGCGGCAGGGACAGAAATCCTTCGGGAAAGGCTCCTTGTTCACGAATCTCCATGGCCGTCATCTTGTTCAGCTTCTCCCAGCTCATCCCCTCGGGAAGCTTTACCCGTACTCCTTCCTGTATGGCTTTTCTGCCTGCCGACATTTTCAGGTCAGCCGGGCGGTTACTCAGATCATAGCGGCGTTCCAACATCTCCTGCTGCCGCTTCTTGATCTTGTCTTTGATTTCTATGTCCATCTTCATCATGCTCTGGAAATCCTTGTCGATCATCACCGGCAGATAGGTGGAATGGATCGCGTCCACATCTTCGGGAATACCCATTTTCTTATTACTTTCGTATCCCGCCCCCTGCGCCTGGCCGGCGGCCAGGAGTAGAGATGTGGAAAGTATGAGTGCCTTGGCAACCATCCGCTGCTGTTTCATTTTAGTTCTCCTTTTCTCATTTTTGTAATTCCATCCGGGCACGAGAGGCCACCTCTCACATACTCCCGGATTGTCCGATTAATGACTTCCCGCAGTACGGTTTTTATCCGCATCCTCTTTTGCAGCTGAAATTTATAAAAAGCAAAGTTTGTACCACTTGTGCTTTTAAGCCGGGAAAAGGGGAAGCACCGCCTCTACGGCATGATCGCTTCGATATCCTTTTCCTGTTCACTGGGCTCTGTAGATTATCAAGATCCCTGCCAGCCGGGTCCGGATGGGACGGGGCCGGCTGGCAGGTCTCTTAGCCGAGGCGCGGAGTTGCACCCTGCCGGCGAAAGTCGGGGCCGGTGATGGATGAACTGAGCGGCGCTTAAATTGTCTTGCCCGGCAGGAAAATAACTTCGCTTTGTGGTGGCGGACAGGAATTGCCGGTCCCGGAAAAAGGGCTTGGCCGGGTAAAGCCAAAACAGCGGGGCCGCCCTGGCCGCCTCCCGGAATCGGTCAAATCGGCAAGTTGCCTTAGTCTTGGGAATACCGTTGGCGGCCGCTCCGGAAAGGCGGGTTAAGCCGCGGAAAAGTTGGCGCACTCTTTGCATT
>JBHEOR010000218.1:0-3925 GCA_046260685.1 Desulfopila sp. | reverse complement strand
TTCGCCCTGGAAGACTTGCCCTCCTGGTCTCCAGGGTTTTTTTTGATCTGTTGTCTATTGCTGCTTGGCGGGAGATAACGAAATAGGGAGAGGGCAGCCCTGCTCGGCTGCCAGGGTGGCAAAGTCGTAGCGCGACAGGGTCGCCATGAACTCCTTGCGAATCTGTTCCCATGCGCCATGCACCGGGCAGAAAAATTCACGTTCGCAAGCGGCGCCGTCTTCGATCATGCACTGATTCAGGTAAACCGGGCCTTCCTGCGATTTTATGATGTCAAGCAAGGTGATCTCTACCGGCGGTTTGGCGAGATAGAAACCGCCGCCAACTCCGCGTTGTGAGCCGACAATTCCATCCTTGATCAATGGCTGGAGTATCTTGGTGAGAAAAGCCGGTGTGATATCCTGTGCTTTGCAGATATCCTTTTTATAGACGATCTCACCTGCCGGTTGGCGGGACATATGAAGAATGGCACGGATGGCGTATTCTGTAGCTCGGGTAATAATCAAAGAAATCCCCTCTAAAGATAAACTTGACAATATTCGTAATAAAATAAATGTCTTGTTCGGTTATGTCAATCATTTATCCGAATACCTTTATTCTGGAACTGTTTCATAAGCATACTCTTCCCGTACGCTTATTGCAGATTGACAGTCTCTTTCCGGCAGGGGCATTATTGCTGTACCAATCTTGATGAGAGGAAGCTCCGTTTATATGTCTGTACAGCAGGTCGTTGGTCGTTTTGCACCGAGTCCTACCGGTCCTTTGCATTTTGGTTCCCTGATCGCGGCGGTTGGCAGCTATTGCCTGGCACGGCGAAAAGGTGGCAAGTGGCTGTTGCGCATGGAGGACCTGGACCCCCCACGGGTGGTACCCGGAGCTGCGGACGAGATTCTGTCCGCCCTGGAAAACCTGGGGTTATTTTGGGATGGCGAAGTCGTCTGGCAGAGTCAGCGCACCGAGGCGTATATTGAAGCCGTAGAGCGCCTTCGGGAAAAGGGTCTGGTCTTTGATTGCGTTTGCTCCCGCAAGGAGATTCTCTTGAGTGCTCCACATCCGGGCGAGGACGGTCCCATCTATCCGGGCACTTGCCGAACGGGTTTGCGGCCAGGGCATAAACCGCGCGCGCTGCGTATCGAAGTGAGCAAGGAACAGATCTGTTTTTGTGATGGCGTTTTTGGCCATCTTCAGCAAGTCTTGTCCGAAGCAGGTCGGGGATTTTGTCCTGTACCGGGCCGACGAAGTGTTCGCCTATCAATTGGCAGTGGTTGTCGATGACGAAGCCGAAGGCGTCAACCAGGTCGTTCGCGGTGCTGATCTGCTTTCTTCGACACCACGGCAGATTTTTCTGCACGCTTGTCTTGGCAATCCTGTCCCGGAATATGTACACCTGCCGCTGGTTATGGGCAGCAATGGTAAAAAGATCAGTAAACGGCATGGCATTGTTCGTCTTGATTCTGAGAATAATGCTGCCCGGTTAATTGCACAGGCCTTGAATTTTCTTGGCAATCCTGTCCCGGGGTGTTTGCAGGGAGCCCCACCGGCAGAACTCCTTTCATGGGCCATTCAAAACTTTGATCAAAACAGGATTCCGGTTGCACCCGAGGGAATTATTCTGAATGATTCCCCATATGAATCTGAAAAAAAAACACTAATGCCCATTGACAGACTGTAGAAAAGCCGGTAAATAGGTTACATTGAAAGAGAGCAGTACCTGCCTAGCGTCACCAGAATATACAATTTTTCCTTTCAGATACTATCCAATCAGAGCACGGACTGACCTCGATTTTAGGACATTCTTGATAATAAACGCGTAGGGGAAAACGGGATTTTTACCCTGCAAAGTTAACCTTCCAAAACATCAAAATCATTTCGGATCGAGAAAACTCGGAGAAAAAGACTTCAATATTGACGACGAACTCATGCATGCAACAACTGCGGCAGAATTTTGCTGTCGTGCGTGCGTGCTATCTTGAACAGGTGGATTTTAAGGAGAACAGATGAACCTGAAGGAACTGAAAGAAAAGAAGATTGCCGACCTTTTGACTATTGCCAAAGAGCTTGGCGTAGAGGGGGCGTCAGGTCTGCGCAAGCAGGACCTGATCTTCGCTATTCTTAATACGACATCCGCCAAGAATGGAGCTATCTTTGGCGAAGGGGTCCTTGAGATTCTCCCCGATGGCTTCGGTTTCCTGCGCGCTCCGGATGCCAATTATCTGCCTGGTCCAGACGATATCTACATTTCGCCCTCACAAATCCGACGATTTAATCTGAAGACCGGTGATACTGTTTCCGGCCAGATCCGGCCGCCGAAAGAGGGTGAGCGTTACTTTGCCCTGCTCAAGGTCGCCGAGGTCAACTTTGAAAATCCGACTGTCGCCCGTGATAAAACTCTCTTTGACAACCTGACACCGCTTTATCCTGATCAACGCCTGATCCTGGAAAGCACTCCGGACAACCTGTCAATGCGTGTCATCGATTTGGCTGCACCGGTTGGCAAAGGCCAGCGCGCCCTGATTGTCGCCCCGCCGAGGACCGGCAAGACGATTCTGCTGCAGAATATCGCCAACTCAATTACCGCCAATCATCCGGAAATTTACCTGATTGTACTGTTGATAGACGAACGCCCGGAGGAAGTGACCGATATGCAGCGCACCGTCAACGGCGAGGTCATCTCCTCGACCTTCGACGAACCGGCTACCCGTCATGTCCAGGTCGCCGAGATGGTCATCGAGAAGGCCAAGCGCCTGGTCGAGCATAAACGCGATGTCGTTATCCTGCTTGATTCCATAACCCGTTTGGCGCGAGCCTATAATACCGTAGTGCCTCCTTCCGGAAAGATCCTCTCCGGCGGCGTCGATTCCAATGCTCTGCATAAACCGAAGCGTTTCTTTGGCGCTGCCCGCAATATCGAAGAAGGGGGCAGCCTGACGATTATCGCGACTGCTCTGGTTGATACAGGCAGTAAGATGGATGAGGTGATTTTCGAGGAGTTCAAAGGGACCGGCAACATGGAACTGCATCTCGATCGTCGCCTGGTGGACAAGCGGACATTCCCGGCCATCGACATTAACAAATCCGGAACCCGTCGCGAAGAGCTCCTGATCGACCCGGTGAGTTTGCAGCGCATCTGGCTGCTGCGCAAGGTCCTCTCGTCAATGAACGTGGTTGACAGCATGGAATTCCTGCTCGATAAGCTCGGCGACGCGAAGACCAACCAGGAATTCCTCGACAGCATGAATCGATAAGTGATCGCTGGAAAAGGTTGCAATCGCGTATAAATAGTGGTATTAGATCACTCTTTTAAGGCCTTGGGCCTACTAATCCGCGGCCTGTACAAAGCCAGGTCAACAGGAGTTGAACGATGAAAGAAGGCATCCATCCCAAGTACGAAGCAACCACAGTCAATTGCCACTGTGGATCCACATTTGAGACCAAATCGACCAAAGAGGGTGATATCACCACAGAAATTTGTTCTCAATGCCACCCTTTCTATACCGGTAAGCAGAAGCTGATCGATACCGCCGGTCGGATCGAGCGTTTCCGCAAGAAATACGAAAAGAAAGACTAGAGTCCCGGGGGCGGCCCTGCTGGGCCGCTCCTTTTTTGATGTCGGGTCCCCGGCAACAACATCACCCGCGTCCCGTTCCGGGACACGGCCCGGTTACCCGGACGGCGCGGTCCAACTTGGAAACGAAGGCCATGCTCGTCCAACTCCTGACGCACACTCCCAATCCTGAACAGGTTGTGGCGGCCGCAGCGCGGCTTTGCTATTCTGATTCCTCAATCGAGAAGTTACTCGGGCAGGATCCGCAACAGGCCGCCAAGCTGTTGCAGAAAATCCTGCAGCTCGGCCATTTTTCGGTTCTGGAACACGCCTCTTTTACTTTTGGGATCGAGGGCATCAGCCGTGCCTGCTCACATCAACTG
>JBHEOR010000217.1:360-3972 GCA_046260685.1 Desulfopila sp. | reverse complement strand
TAGGTTGTCAGCCTGTGACGCCCTCTCCAACGAGGGGTGATTTCCGGCTTCTGCTCCGGATAGTGCCTGACGTACAGCTTGGAATTATCCAGCAGATTCCTTAAAAAATGCCCGAGAGTAACACCCATGCCCCTAAAGACCTCCACTAGATAGATCTTCTCGGACAGGCTGTCACCCTTGCGTTGTATGACTTTGACTTTGGCACCCATTTCCTTCTCCCTTAACTTAACGCTACTACGACCGCACCGGTAACGAAGATATTTAACAGCGACAGCGGTAACAGCGTCTGCCAGCCAAGCTTCTGCAGCTGATCATAGCGAAAACGAGGCAATGTCCACCGAACCCAGACATAAACAAAACACATCAGCGTCGTTTTCAAAAGAAATGTGCAGATCTGCAGCTCGGCCACAAATATATGGGCCGCCACACCGCCGGAACTGCTCAGCAGGACCACCAGGAGCATAAGCTCCATCACGGCCACCACGGCCCACAAAATTTTGATGTACACCCGGGCCTCCCGCTTTCTCGGGTCATTCGGGCGGTTGTAATGACTGAGATTGTTTTTTCGTATCCAGCCGGCAAAATAATACATGCCTACCGGCAAGAGGATCATGAGGAGAAAGGCAACGGGCTTGGCGTTGTTGACAAGTGTTTCGGTAGCGAGCCATGGTATCTGGTACCCACCGAAAAAGAGGGTGATGATGATGGCGCTGGAGGCGAACATGGCGACATATTCGCCCATAAAGAAGATGGCAAACTTCATGGCGCTGTATTCAACATGGTATCCGGCGACAATTTCACTTTCACCCTCGGCAAGATCGAAGGGGGTTCTGTTGGCCTCGGCAAAGGCAGCGATCACAAAGATGACGACGCCCAACGGCTGCAGAACCACACCCCACATCGGGATAAAACCAAAAAGGAGTTGTCCCTGAAAACGAGCCATCTCACTGAGATTGACCGTACCGTAAACCACCAGAAGGCTGATCAGCGCCAATGCCAGCGGGATTTCGTAACTGATAACCTGGGCGGCTGCTCGAAGGCCGCCCAGCATGCCGTATTTATTGGTCGACGACCAGCCTGCCAGGATAATACCGTAGACGGCAAAACCGACAAAGGCAAGAAACCAGAGAATGCCGAGATCGGTGGGGATGGCCTGCATGACATAGCTTTTCTCACCAATCACCAGAGTATCGGCAAAAGGGATTACCGCAAAGGAAACCAGGGCGGTAAAAAACACGATAACGGGCGCCAGGATGAAATATATCTTGTGTTTAACATGCCCCGGCACGACATCTTCCTTGAAGATGAGCTTGACCGCATCAGCCAGGTTCTGTACCAGTCCCGCCGCGCGGAATCCAAAGATATTGGCCCGGTTTGGGCCTGCTCTATCCTGAAAGAAGGCGGCGCCGCGTCGTTCCATCCAGACAAGCACCGCAATGAAACAAAGCGGTACAAAGGCCCCAAATGACACCCGGAGAAGGATTAAGAGAATATCAAGCATTGACATGTGCAGCCTCGCTTTAGATTAATTTCAATCCCTCGGCGGGGATCTCGGTAAAATCGACTTTGGCCAGCGGTGTGGAGCTTTTACGAATCTCGCTCAGGATCTCGTCACGGCTCGCCAAAGGTCCTCCCAGCAGATGCAGCACTTCAACCGCATCGGCGGCAGGACTGTTTTTGGATACAGCCTTGTCGAAAAACTGCAGAATGTTGTCGCAGTTGATCACCGTACCCGAATACTCCGTCCAGGAAGCAATCGGTATGGCGATATCGGCCTGTTCGACAACGGCGGAACGGTGCCGGCTCAAGGCTATTATCACCTTGTCCCTGAGAACTTTTTTCAGGGTTTTGTCATCTACACCGCGCAGATCGTTGCCTACACTGAGGATGAGGTCGGCGCCGTCGACTGCACTGTAAAAGAAGTCGGCGGTACTGTCGATGTCAAGCAGCGCCAAGGCGGCCCTGTTGGCCGATTTATCATCCTGAATGAGGAAATCATCACCGTCATCTTTTTTGATATATCCGTCACTGAAACCCGAAATAGTCCCACCAATCTTTTTCGCCAGGGCCTGGGTGGCAACCATCTGCTCGACGGAGAGGCCTGGAGAGAGGAGAATGACCACCTTGTCGGCGCCACTGATGGCTTTGGCGGCGGCTTCGATACCTTCCAGCCGCCCCACGCCGCGACCTTTTTTCAAGGTCTCCAGCAGCCTGCCGTCGTTTTCGAGTTTATAGCTCAGCCGCCCCTCATCACAGATAAAATAGCCGTTGATCTGCTCGTTATAGCGCGGCCTGAAACGGTAGATCAGATCGTCTTTATATTTCTCCCGATTATGATCGACATAGATATTGCAGCCTCGGCTGCAACCATGACAAATACCCTCATCCTTTTGCAGGAACCAGACCCGTTGCCGGAAACGAAAATCGGCACTGGTCATGGCCCCCACCGGACAAAGATCCACCACATTGAGGGCATATCTGTTCGCCAGCGGCCTGCCGGGAAAAATGACGACACGGGCGGCATCGGTGCGATTGGCAATGCCCAGCTCACCACTTTTTGTTATCTGGCGGCAGAACCTGACACATCGGCCACAGAGTACGCAGCGTTCCTGATCGTGCACCACGCCGCCGCCAAAATCCATTTTCTTGCCCTTTTTCACCTGCTCGACAGTCATGCGGCTGCTCTGACAGTCGTACTTCATATAGTAATCCTGAAGCGAACACTCCCCCGCCTGATCACAGACCGGACAGTCAATGGGGTGATTGATCAGCTCGAACTCCATGATATCTTGCTGTATTTTTTTAATTTTGTCAGTATCGAGCTGTACCTTCATCCCTTCAAGGGCGGGCGTCTTACAGGCCGGCACAAGCGGCGGTCTGCCGTCTTCTATCCCCACCAGACACATGCGGCAGTTGCCGTCGGCGCCAAGGGCGGGATGATAACACAGATGGGGAATCTCGATGCCGACTGCACCGACTGCGTCTATCAGGTTTTTACCTGATTCGACCTCCACCTCTTCTCCGTTGACAAACAGTTTTATCTTCTCAGCCATGAGCTTTGCCTTATCTCTGAATTTCAGCGGCCTGCATCGAGGCGCCCTTCTCGACATACGCCTCGAATTCATGCCGGAACTTGTGGATATAGCTGCGTACCGGCATGGTGCAAGCCGCCGAAAGCACACAAACCGTTTTCATTTCGATATTATCGCACAACTCCAGCAACAGCTCGATATCATCGCTGCTGCCCTGACCCGCTAAGATTTTCTTCACAATCTTCAGCATCCAGCCCAGTCCCTCACGGCAAGGGGTGCACTGGCCGCAGGACTCATGGTGATAAAAATCGATCAGATTTTTTACCAGGGCAACGATATCGACGGTTTCATCCAGCACTACGATACCACCGGAACCGAACATAGTGCCGTGTTCCGCCATGGATTCGTAATCAAGAGTAGCAGTCGCCGCTTCTGTCGGGGTCAGTACCGGGGTGGAACTCCCGCCCGGAATCACGCCTTTGAGCTTTCTTCCTTTCCAGACACCACCGGCAACCTGGTCGAGCACCTCGAGCAGCGGCAGTCCCAAAGGCAATTCATACATGCCCGGCTTTTCCACATG
>JBHEOR010000217.1:0-274 GCA_046260685.1 Desulfopila sp. | reverse complement strand
TTGCTGCGCGGCTGCCCCTTTTTGCCCTCCACGGACTCCAGTAAGGCGGTCTCCTCGCCGCAGACGTACGCCCCTGCGCCCCGGTGGACGGTAACATCGAGCTTGAAGTCATGCCCGGCAACCGTATCGCCGAGATAGCCGGCTTCGTAGGCTTCATCGATAGCCTTTTGCAGGATCTTGACCTGCGAGGTATATTCGCCGCGAATATAAATATAGGTTTCATGACACCCGATGGCATAGCAGCAGATAATAATGCCCTCGATCAGCATATGCG
>JBHEOR010000216.1:459-4013 GCA_046260685.1 Desulfopila sp. | reverse complement strand
GCGGCCTGGTGGACCGAATGTAGATCGGCATAAAGTGGCGATGCAGGATCTGACTCCTCAAGGGCCATCTCAGTATGGCCAAGAATTACTCCCAGCATGTTATTGAAGTCGTGCGCTATTCCGCCTGCCAGGTGGCCAATGGACTCCATCTTTTGCGCCTGTACCAATTGAGATTGAAGTTTTTCTTTTTCCACTTCTAATCGCTTGCGCTCGGTGATGTCCTGTATTGCCCCATGCATTCTGACGGGGCTTCCTTTTTCATCATATTCAAGTTCTCCCGTACCATGAATCCATCGTTCTGCACCATCGTTATGGCGAATTATTTTATATTCATGACTAAACGATTTTTTTTCCTTCACAACCGATTCATGGTAATCAAATACTTCTTCGCGATAGTCTGGATGAATAAAGTTGGCCCAACCAGCTATGGTATGAGGATAGGTTTGGTCTATCCCAAATATGTTGTAAAATTCTGGCGAACAGACCCATGAGCTCTTCTCTATCTCGTTTACATCCAGATTGGTTGAGTAAGAACATATATGAGCCACAGATTGTGAACTGCGCATCATTTCTTCGCTCGCACGCAGCGCTTCTTCCGCTCGCTTACGGGCGGTGATATCAAGCGATATGGAAAGCAGCGCCCTGATCTTTCGCTCTCCGTATTCCAGAGGGCGCAGCGTATTGTAAAACCAGCGATCTCCTTTCGGCAGGGATACAAGTACCTCCTGCAGTACAGGTGAGCCGGAGTCAAGCGCCTGGCGATAGACTTCCAGCAGTTTGCGGCCCTGCTCTTCGGGAACCAGGTGCCGGATATTTTTGCCTATAAGTTCCTCGGCGTCTCCGCCGATAAGATTTCTTGCCGCAGTTGTGTTGGCGAGAAGAAAATTGCCGTCACTATCGATTACCGAGAGACTCTCCTGCATCATGCCAAGAACGAGTTTATGGTTGGCCTCGTTTTCCCGTAGGGCTTGGCTCGCCCTTCTTCTTTCGCTGATATCGAGAATGCCGGTGATGAAATACCGGGGGCTGCCCTGTTCATCACGCAGCAGGGTTGTGGTCATCTCCGCCCAGATGGGCGTACCGTCCTTGTGCAGATAGCGTTTTTCGAGACGATAGTTATTCTTTTCTCCTCCCAGCAGGCTGCGCAAAACCTCTTGACTGGATGCCATGTCGTTCGGGTGGGTTATGTCGCCAAACCTCAAGGTGGCGATTTCCTCGGGGGCATATCCGAGCATTGCACAGAAGCGCTGGTTTACCCGCAGGAGGCGGCCGTCGATGCCGGTGAGAGTACGGCCGATGGAGTCTTCATCGAAGGAGGCGCGGAATTTTTCTTCACTTTCTTGCAACGCAGCATTGGCCGAACGTAGTCTCTTCCCGCGAGTCAACAAAGCCAGAATCAAAAACGTCTGCAAGCCAAAGAACAGGGCAATGCCAAGAATCCAACCCAGGTACTCCTCCATCGTTGATACCTGGCGGTTAATGACGACGCTCCCCTCGGGAAGGGCGGACCCTTTGATCCCAAACCGCTCCATAACATTGTAGTCGAACATGTACGCATTGGGGCTCGTGCGTATGATGGGGATGTTGTTTGCGCGAATTCCTTTCAGAATTGCTGTAACCATGGTGGCTGCTTCTTTCCCCTGCTGGCGTCCACTGGTCATATACCCGCCCACGACATCGCCAACGAGAAAGTAATCCCAGCAGGAATACATGGCACGCCCGGCATGGGCGGCGATCAGTTTGTTGCCATCCTGGGTAGAGTAGCTTTGCCCCAGCCTGTCACGAAAGAATGATAAGTTGAGGATGATAGTATCCGGCGGTAGTTTTTCGAGTTTGCCGAAGAGTTCCTCCGTGGACAGATCGTACAGCTCCAGAAACTGCAAGCGATCGGTAAAAATCGGCGCGACCTGTCTGAACCGCTCAAAATTAACCGATCCTGTCTCGGTGGAGTCACTGATCACCGCCAGATGGGTAGCCTGTTTGTGCAGAGTGAGGATGACATCAATGGTGCTCTTGATGTCAAAGTCCTCAACCACCCCCGTCACTTCCATCTGACCGGTAAGGCGTTCATCCTTTAGATTGTTCACGCCGCAAAAGACTAGCGGAACTCCAGGAAAAAGCTCGTTACGAAGGCTCAGCATGAGGTCGAAAGCGGCGTCATCTGAAACCAAGATTACCTTTGGTTTAAGCCTTGAGGTTTTGCGAATCAAGGTTTCGGTCAAGATAGGACCAAATGTCTCAAGGGGGTGGCGTTTGGCATCCAGATACTCGACATGGATTTGCGCATCTAAGGCTTCTTTTTGAAGAACATCCAGCATCCCTGCCATCACGTTATCTGTCCAGGGGAAGCCCTGGTGGTAGGAGTGGACGATTAGAATGTCCTGTGGAGGAACAGCTGCAACATCGCGTGGAGCAAGCAGCATGGCGAGAGAGAGGAGATAAAACAGCAAAATTGCAGCAGGATTTCGCTTCACCATTCACCTCCAATCAGTTTATGTGGCAAGCAATCACTTTTATCGGAATTCCTAAAGACGCAATTTCCAAGGGAGAACAATCCTATCCGATATGTCGATATTATCTTTTGACCATGCTTTTTGCAATTAATCGAAGGTTGCATCCGAAACTGACATTAGGCCTAGATAAACAAGGTTTCTTCCTGCAACCATAGGACATTAAGGGTGCAATCCCTTTTAGTGGCACTCCATTCTCATCATTATTCTCCTCCGGTTGAGCCACCTCTACCCCCTTCGTGTAAAAAAAGCTGGACTCTTAACTCATGCCCATGCATCATGATCTTCATGAGCAGAATCGTTACCGTCCAAGGGCGTGAATAACACGACGTATTGCGCTTTCCACGCAGCCGCTACCGATGAATATTTTCAGGCGGCGAAACTCGGCGTATGTCATTCTGTTTTGGCTGCCCGGTCTAACCGGTGGGCCGGAGAGTAGACCGCCCGCCGTCGATGCTGATGATTTGCCCGGTGACCCAAGCTGCCTGATCTGAAAGCAAAAAGACAACAAGATTGGCAATATCTGTACTGGTGCCGAGTTTTTTCAAAGGGTGAAGCTCTGTCAGCGCCGAGCTAACCTGTTCATTGGTTAAAATCGACTCAGCCAGCGGGGTCTTCGTTAAAGAGGGCGCAACGGCATTGACCCGAATTTTTGGTGCCAGTTCTGCGGCAAGCGACAGGGTCAGGCCGCTCACTGCGCCCTTTGCCATCCCTATAGAGCTATGAAAAGTAAAACCCTGGAGCACGGCAACACTGGAAAAGAGAACCACCGAGGGGGAACCAGCACTTTTTTTAAGGGCCGACAATCCTCCTTTTACAGCAAGCGCCGCACCCATGGCATTCACTTGGAAATCATGCAGAAAATCATTGCTGGTAAGTCGTCGAATGGAGCCGAGGGTAATGGTTCCGACGCTATAGACAAGTCCATCCCAGGGAGCGGCAAAATCCTTTGTTACCTGGGAGAAAAGGGTTTCGTCGCAGACATCTCCGACTGTGAAGCCAGCATTCAGTTCTGCCGCAAGGGGAGCAAGCTTTTTCTCGTTT
>JBHEOR010000216.1:0-408 GCA_046260685.1 Desulfopila sp. | reverse complement strand
CCTGCCTGTAAAAGCCTGGCGGTTGTCGAGCCGATCCCGCCTGAGCCGCCGTATATCACAATCCGTTTCACCATGATTCGCTCCTTCCTGAATGTTTGTTCTATCGGACTGGTAGAATAGTAACTTTATTAGGACAAAAAGTCCTCTGACAAAATACAATTAATGCCGGAAAGCAATTTTTTCTATGCGTATCAACGCCAGCCAGCAGAGTGGCAGGTAGGCCGCCATGGCATATCAAAGCAAAGTGTCGATGACGTATTGGTTGTCCGGAAGAACCAGATTTTTGACCGTGTACTATCAAGCTACAGGGGAAGGTGAAGGTAAGCAAATACCCCGGACATTTTTAGACCCATGTAAAACATGACAAAAATAAACAAGTATTTGAGCTGCTTGGCTGGCAACAGGTGG
>JBHEOR010000215.1:0-4144 GCA_046260685.1 Desulfopila sp. | reverse complement strand
AACCTACACGGTTGACACTGTCAACCATATTTCCGGCTGTCTTGCACAGCCATTTTTCATAAAGCCGACGGCATAAAGCCGACTGATGGTCTTACAAAGAATTTCAGGATTGAGAGAAGTCACGAGGTCCTAGAGGAGTAAATCGCAGTTTATCGAAAATTCCGATAAATACATCGTTGTGTATTTGTATATACAATTGGACATATCGATTTTCCCCATGGTAGAGAGGATGATTCTGTGTTTCAGTCGCAAGGGTCTTCAATGATTCATCATTTAAGTTTTACACAATAACGGAAATTCAATGAAAACGAAGAAAGGAAAACAACTATCGGCGAAGCTGGAAGCTATCGGTATCGATAGTGAAGAATGGGCCGGAATGAAATAAGTAGATGATAAAGCATAAACGCATTCTGCTGTTGGTGGGAATTGCCGTACTGGTAGTCTTGTTTTTCACCACCGGGCTGCATCGGCACTTGTCGCTTGAGAGCGTAAAAGCACAGCAAGCGGACTTTCAGGAAAGCTATCACCAGCATCCTGTTGCGGTGATTGCTGCTTTCGTGGCCGTCTACATCCCGGTGGTGGCGCTTAACCTTCCCGGAGCCCTCGTTCTCGGCCTTGCAGCGGGCGCGCTCTTCGGCACACTGACCGGTACCATCATCATCTCTTTTGCCAGCAGCATAGGCGCAAGCCTGGCCTGCCTGTTGTCCCGATATCTGCTCCGGGACTATGTCCATCGACGCTTCGGTGAAAAGCTGAAAAAGGTCAACGACGGCATCCAGGCTGAAGGGGCTTTTTATTTGTTCGCCTTGCGACTCATGCCGGTCATTCCCTTTTTCGTTATCAACCTGGTGACAGGGCTCACCTCCATACGCCTGTGGACATTTTATTGGGTATCCCAGTTGGGTATGTTGCCGGGCACGGTGATTTTCGTCAACGCCGGTAACCAGCTCGGCCGGATTGAATCGATCGGAGGCATCCTCTCGCCGGGCTTGATCCTGTCGCTGGCGCTGCTGGGTATTTTCCCACTACTGATACGGCGCCTATTGCAATTATACCGCCGCCGATGGCACGAGGACTCGGGAAGTGCCGACTTTTCCACAGCTGTTGACGGAAAGATCCCTCCATCGGTGGAAACATATCTGAGGGATATCCGCGAACGTTGCACGGAATGCAGCGCCTGCACCAAAGCCTGCCGCTTTCTGTCTCATTACGGCACCCCCAAAGCGATCGCCACAGAGTTCGATTTCTCCGCGCCGTATCAACAGGCCATCGCTTACGAGTGCAGTCTATGCGGTATGTGCACCGCCGTCTGCCCGGAAAATCTCGATCCGTCCGGATTGTTCTTGGAAATTCGCCGGCAGTACGTGGATGAAGGGCAACTCGACGAATCAAAATACGGTGCGATTTTAGGTTATGAGAAACGTGGCACTTCTTCCCTGTTCTCGTGGTACGGCCTGCCTGAAGGTTGCGACACCGTGTTCTTTCCGGGATGCACTCTGCCGGGCACCCGGCCGGAAGTCACCATGAACATGTTCCAGGACCTGCGAAAGACCATCCCGGCGTTGGGAATTGTTCTCGACTGCTGCGCAAAGCCATCACACGACCTGGGTCGGCAGACGCATTTCAATACCATGTTCGGAGAGCTGACCAAGTATCTGTCCGGTCACGGTGTGAAGCGGGTGCTGGTCGCCTGCCCCAACTGTTACAAAATTTTCAGGCAATACGCCAACGGCCTGGCGGTCACCACGGTTTACGAAACCATTCACGCGAGTGGTTTCAAGGCAAAAACGCAAAACGACGGCACCGAGATCAGTGTTCACGACCCCTGTGCGCTGCGCTACAAACCACAGGTGCATCAGGCCGTACGCGGCCTCTTGTCAGAGCTCGGAATGACGGTTATGGAGATGAAGCACGCGGGGCGGCGCACAATCTGCTGCGGGGAGGGCGGCATGGTTGGTTTCGTGAAACCCTCGTTGGCCCATGGCTGGGCGTCTCTTCGAGAGCGAGAGGTCGCCGGACGGACGATGGTAGCCTACTGTGCCGGATGTACCGGTTTTTTGGGTCGGGTGGCGCCGACGATCCATATCGCCGATCTATTGTACCGGCCCGATAGTAGGTTGGATGGTAATCCGAAGGTAGCACGTCCGCCATTCACCTACTTGAATCGACTGCTTCTCAAACATCGGCTGAAAAGAAAGATCAAACCCAAAGTTCAACGTACCAGATAAACCTTGTACAGAGATCCATGGTACTCACCAAAAAACAAAAAGAGGAGAATGAAATGAAAAGATTTTTTGTAGTTGGGTGTATTGCAATGATGTCGTTTGTTGTAGTTGGCTGCGCGGGTCACGGGACCTCGCCCAAAGGCAAAGAGATACCGATTGAAAACGCATCGGTAAAACTTGTAGAGGATATAAAGGCAAGCGATTACAAGTATCAGCTCATCAGAACCGATGAATTGAAAAAATGGTATGACGAAGCAAGGTCGTTTACCATCATCAGTACCCTGCCTATTGAAGAGGACGAGCAGGATGGCATATTGCCGGGCGCACTCAACGGTGGTCTGCCCATGACGGAAGCCGAACTCACCGAGGCTTATCGGGATAATCTTATCAAGGTGGCCGGAATCGACAAAGAGAAGACTATTGTTGTCTATTGCGGCTTTGTCGCCTGCAGAAGGAGTACGCTTGGGGCCAAAATCCTTGTCGATAACGGCTTTAAGAACGTCTATAAATATCCGGGGGGTATTGTCGCATGGGAAGAAAAGGGCTACCCCGTAGCAAAGAAATAGGGCTTGTGGAATAACCTGATACCGGGCCGACCGACAGGGCCGGCCCGGTTTTTAACGGAGGGACGGTACATGAGCAGTAATTCGGTTCGGAAGACGGTATTTCTGGGCGCATCTTTTGTTCTGGGTTTGTTGTTGTCGATCCATTTACCCGCCAAGGTAAATGCGAATGATTGCACCGGCGGCACAGTGGATGGGGAGACTGTGGAAAGCTTGCGCGTTCCGCAAAGCGCCATTTGCACCCTAAAGGATACACAAATAACGGGCGACATCACGGTGGCGCCGAAAGCCACGCTCTACGCTTTCGGTGTTCGGGTGGGCGGCACGATCAGGGTGTCGGCAGATGCTGTTTTGAATGGTTTCAACGTTCGTGTCAACGGCGATATCGAGGCTGAAGATGCCTCTCAGGTGAGCGTCTTTTCGGGGTCATTCGTGGGCGGCAGTGTCCGGGTCTTACGTTCAGGGGGAGTAGAAATAAACGGAGCGGAGATCGGTCGGGATCTTATCATCGATACAAGCCGACGTTCCCTGAAAGTCGCAAAGACCATTATTGGCGGTACCCTGCGGGTACTTGACAACAAAGGACGGTCGACCCTTATCGGCAACACCGTCAAGGGCAACCTGGTGTGTGAGGGAAATGTTTTCACTCCCGAAGGCGGGGGTAATGTGGTCGAAGGTGACATGGAAGGCCAGTGTAAAGACTTGCACAAGCCGCCCCCACCAGAAGAAGACTGCTGCGAGATAAAGTGAAATAGACCCAATACATCATGGCAGATTTTCTTTAAGAGGAGGAATAGTATGGTGGCAGATGATCGTACTCTAGACCCATCCACCAGAGTGACACCCGCTGGTTCTTTGCGTCGTTTGTATGCACCCGCAGTTCCGGCCTTGATAGCGGCGCTGTTGTTGAGCGTTGAATTCGGATTGCGAAAAGCCGGGTACGGTGGGCTCTGCCCTACGACGGGATGTGCAGTGGTCGGTACATTCGTCAAGTATGGCGAAATCATCTTCGTTGCCCTGGGGGTTGTTTTTTTCTGGGTTTTGGCGGTATTGCTGCTTCTCGAGAAGTACCTGGAAAAAACCCGGCTCCGGATGCTGGTCACAATTCTCCTGATCGCCGGGCTGTCTTTTGACGGCGGAATTCTGGGGTTTCAGAGGTTCGGCATTCAGGAGGCCTGCGTTCTGTGCTATAGCGTCGGCATTGCGCTGTTTTTGACGCTTTTGGTTTTAGGATGGAGCAGGCGTTCCCTGGCAACCGTGGTGCTGGGCGTGGCCGTTTGGAGCGCTGGTTTCACATCGCAGGCGCTGTTTGTGTTTCCGGAGCGAACGCCCGAACTCAGTCAGACCGTAATGACC
>JBHEOR010000214.1:0-4158 GCA_046260685.1 Desulfopila sp. | reverse complement strand
GTTTATCTGTAAATCTTCCGCGCAGAAACTCGATTTTTCAATATAAGCGGCATATTCATCGAGTTTTTTCAGAAATTCAAGAGATGACTTTTCCTGGATTCTGTGCCGTAATTTTTCATCGTTTCTTTCCAGAAGCAAGGCCGCCTGCTGGAAGAATGTCTGGAATTTGTATTTATAATCCAGCCAATCGTCCGCCAGGATCTCCATCTCGGTTTCGGCAATATTTTCTTCGCCAAGTTCCGGCAGTACATTGGAAATGTAATCGGCAAAAACCTTGTTCGGAGAAATGATCAGGATATCCTTCGAGGTCAAGGTGTCCTTAAACCTGTAGAGCAGGAACGCTATCCGGTGGAGAGCGATTGAGGTCTTACCCGAACCGGCCACGCCCTGGATAATCAACACATGCGAATCCTCATTGCGAATGATGGCGTTCTGGTCGCGCTGGATGGTTGCCACGATGTTTTTCATTCTATCGTCGGAGGCTCGGCTCAACTCCTCCTGCAGAACATCGTCCTGAATGTTCAGCGCGCTCTCCAGCATGAACTCCATATGACCGTGGCGAATCCGAAATTGACGTTTCAATGCTATTGTTCCGGTAATATCGCCAGATGGCGCTTCGTAATGCGCTTTACCGGCTTCATAATCGTAGAACATCGTAGCAATCGGTGCGCGCCAGTCGTAAACAAGGTTCTCTTTTCGATCCTCGTCGAAAAATGCGTGAATGCCGACATAGACCGCTAAAGACCTCGTCTGACCGTCCCGAATGAAATCAAAACGTCCGAAATAAGGAGACTGGAGGAGCTTTACGATACGTTTTTTATTGGCAAGAACAGCTTCGGCGGCAAGGACTCGCTGCTCTGTGGATTGCCGCGTCGATACTTTCTCGGCATGATCCATATCCGTTCTGTGCTCCCATAAATAGGTTTTCTGCTCCTGAATCTTGGTCGCGTGGTCTCTCAATGTGGAATCTATTCGCTCTACTGCAGCGTGTAGTTTCGTCTTTGCGCTTTCCAGATGCGCCTTTTCTTTCGTTTCACTTTCGTTAATCATGGTTGTATTCACTTTTATTGTGGTAGTAACGTCATATATTAGCTGGACAGGAGGGAAAAACCTACTCAAGGTCAATGTATTTGCGGCAGAATTGTTCCGTTATAGACCAGAGGTCAGCTGTCAGACACTTTTTAACTTTTGCCGGGATCGGTTGAGCAACTGGTCCGTAGTACGCTTCGGCAATCGCCCCGGTGATGCAGCCGAGTGTGTCACTGTCGCCGCCGAGTGATATCGCATTGCGAACGGCATCCTCATAATTGTCGGCCTCCAAGAAGGCGATGACGGCTTCCGGAACCGTTCCCTGACAAGATATATCGAAGGCGTAGGAAGGCCGGATATCGTTGATGGTTCGATTAAGGTCATAACCGAACCTGGCTGCCACCTCACTTTTGATCAACGGCTTGTCTCGTGTCGTCCTGGCCAGGAAGACGGCCAGGGCGGTCGCTTGTGCCCCTTTGATGCCTTCAGGATGATTGTGGGATATCTCCGCCGACCGTGCCGCTTCGTGCAGGACGGTATCGATATTGTCAAAGGCCCAGCCTACCGGGCTGACCCGCATGGCCGACCCATTCCCCCAACTATTGTAAGGTTTGGAGTCGCTGGAAAGGAGCCAACGAATGAATGTGCCTCCGTAACCCGCATTGGGATGTCGGCGGCCTATTTCCCGGACCCAGCGGCGATAATCCCCATCCGCTAAAATTGCCTGGGCTACAGCGATGGTGAGCACGGAGTCGTCCGTAAAGCGTGAGTTCGGGTGAAAAAGTGAGAACTCTTTGGTCTTAATGGGATAAGCTTCATAAACCGATCCGATGATATCTCCAGCAAGAGCGCCGATCATACTATCACCTCCACTCGCCACCTCGAATGAGGTGGGGTATTTGATTTCACAGTACTAACCCGCATTTCTCATAAACATTGTGTTAAATTTCAGAATATATCTGTTTTTTTAAGATGTTCGACATTGTTTCAATTTGTTCTATTAATCAACACAATGTTTACCAAAGGTCAGTCCATGCGGCGCCATCTTCGGCAGTATTTTGCCAGTGAATATAGCCTACTATGGTTCACTACCAAAAACTTTGAAGCTGACGCCGCCTGAACTGATGAGAAGTGCGGGCTATAGCGTATAACTAGTAACGGAAACGGTTTGTACTGAAAAAGGGTTCAGAGTCTTAATCAGGGAATTGAAAACTGAAGTCCTGCACTGTTTGATGAAAAAATCATCTCAAGGCGGTGTCAGAGAAGATGGCGCATGGTAGCTCATTAGTACAAGGCTGTTGATTGGTATGCCGAAGATATCGGGTGTTGGGTAAAAAATCGTTGATTCAACAAGGTACTTCTTCTTGTGATCGAGTTCACAAATCGACTGGTTTTATATTTTTTATAAACCATACTCTCAAACAAATCAAGTTCGACGTGCCATGCCAGGGGCCTCCGGACTCGACGCAACCGAACAACCCTGCTTAGCTCCGCCTGTTTTAAAAATAGCCAGTATTTTAGTTCAAATGTTGCCATTACTCGGCAATCGATTTTCTGGCCAACATTATTTTTTCAAGCAGCTCTTCGAAGTCGATTGGTTTCAGGCAGTAATCGAAAGCCCCTTTTCTTATTCCAGCAACACCGGCATGAGGTGAGGCATGACCGGTAAGAATTATGACCTCGAGGTGAGGATAAACCTTCTTCATTTCCGCCATACACTTCAGACCATCGAGTCCCGGCATCGTGACATCCATAACCACTACATCGTAATCGTCATGATCAATCTGCTCCAGCGCGTCCATGCAGCTCTCCGCAAGACTAAAATCAACTTCCCTCCTGGCAAAAAATTTACCCATTGTTTCGCGGAAATCAGCCTCATCATCAACCAACAGGATTTTCTTTTTCTTCGCCATGATGATTCTCCTCAGATGTAGATACTGTTTTGCCAAGCATTTCTTCAATTTCCCGTAAAAACTTCACCCGGTATTGATCTACCATCCCAGGCTGATCCATAACCATGTCCAGTTGGCGAGCGTGCAACGTCAGATAGCCAAGAACCTGCAGCCGTTGTTCGAGGAATTCCACCGAACGTTTTTTTACCCTGGCAAGCAGGGAGTCCGAGCGCAATTCGATGCGAAAGTCGTATTCCAGCAGAATATCGGCAAGCAGCCTGGTACGTACCGCTTTGCGATGCTGGTCGGCAGCCCCGCCTTTAAACCTGAAGGTGACGTAACTTTCCGTAAGGAGATCACTGAGATAAGCTTCGATCATGGCGTAATGGTAGCCAAGCCGTACACTGAGATTGCAGAAATTTTTAGAAATAAGGAAATAGTTTTTGGTGGTTAAAGCTGATGGCACGGTTGGATCAAGTTCCGGACGCATGGTCGATTGAAAGATAATCGAGCCAAAGCCCCGGGCACTGACACCGGGCGGCCCAAGCCACGGATAGGCGCAAATACCTTGCCAGATGGCAAGCATCGGGATCGAGACTATGTCTTCGATCCGGATAGTTTTGACACCTTCCCCGGCCCCGTCCCGGAAACCACCGGCCAGATCAATCACCCACCATTCCAGCGGAACTTCACCGACAAGTCGTTTGGCGGCGGATTGGTCGAAACGATGGGTCTGGCCGAAACTAAACATCTCCATCACCGATTTTTCATGACAAAAACGGGTGATATCGTGCAGAGTCTCACACCACGATGATTTAAAGCGTGGTGATGCAGGGTCGTTAAGGTTGAGCGGAGTAATCCACTGCAGGGCCTCAGTCAGGATTCTTTGGACAGGACTGCCGGCCATAATATCTTTTTTCACATTTTTTTGGCGGAGCAGATCTTCCCTGCGTCCATCGAACACAGCCCTGCCGGTAGCATGCAAGGTAATCGTCCGACCATCTTCAAGAAGTTTCAGAGCGTCCGGCAGGCCAAATAATGCAGGAATGCCGAATTCCCGCGAGACTGTCGCCAAATGTCCGGCCTCGGTGCCGCCTTCGGCGATAACCGCAACAGCCCGGTTCAGGAGTGGTGCCCACTCCGGCAAGGGGTATTCGAGCAGCAGGATGCTTCCTTTTGGAAAGCGACGCATGGACTCGGGGGAGTCAACCCGGAAAATCTCTCCACTGGCAATGCC
>JBHEOR010000213.1:0-4228 GCA_046260685.1 Desulfopila sp. | reverse complement strand
GCCTACTGGTTCTCCATTGTGCCCATCCACAATCTGGTTTTTGCCGATCTTGCCAGAACTGTTGTCAAATGCTCGAGGAAGAGTACTCCATAAATGCAAACGTGATGTCCACCAAAGCGTTGCAGGCAATATAATCGACACCTTTTAGTTGATTTTTGCCGTGCTATACGCTCTAATGGTATTGTAAACAATCAATTTTGCATCATAAGTAGCATTATACGCAGCATCATTTGGGTATAGCAGCATTACATGGCATCGTACAGTAATCAAGATGGAGGGTGTTCTGGGGCTTCTTAGCAGAAACAAAAAGAAGAAAAGTGAAATTGTCGGCGTCTCTCTGGAGGAGACCGGCGCTAGCATCGCCGGCATTAAACGGCCGATAAACGCATTGCCGGTGCTCATGACGGCTCGGGTCGACTTTCCCGCCATGCATGAAAGTCGAGCGTCCCTGGAACAGGCAATTCGTCAGCATCATCTGCACAGGTCAAGCTGTGTCAACGTGCTGGCTGGAGATTCATACCAGCTGATCCAGGTCGATATGGCCGGGTTATCTCTGCAAGAAGGTCGTTCCGCCGCACGCTGGCAGATCGCTGAACGTATTAATTATCCACCGGAGGAGGCGGTTGTCGATCTCTTTGATATCGCCCCTTTCGGCAGTGACAGAAAACCACAGACCTACGCCGTTGCCGCCCGGCAGGCCAAGTTGCGTCGTCATCTCCAGATACTGGGCGATGCCGGGCTCAAAACTGTCGCCATAGATATTCCCGAATTTGCCCTGCGTAATGTCTGCGATCTTTTTGTTGAGGATTCCCGAGGCCTTGGTATTCTGTTACTGCTTGAAGAAAGCGGCATGCTGGCCATTGTACGCGATGGGGGGCTCTATCTCTTCCGGCTGTTTCATACCGGCATGAACAGTCTGCTGCCCCATGCCGACGGCGCCTATGAGGCCCTTACCGACCAGCTGGACGCCATCGTCCTTGAAGTCCAGCGCTCCTTTGATTTCTGCGAGAGTACCTTCAACCTGCCCATGGTCTCCCGCCTGTTGGTCGCCCAGACCCGGCGTCATATCCCGGCTCTTATTACCTATCTCGACGAATATCTGGCAACGTCGGTTGAACCTCTTGATTTTTCCGGTGTTCTTGACGTTCCGGCGGCCACCGAGCAGATCGAGCTCAATGGTCATCTGCTGGCCATAGGTGGGGCTTTGCGACAGGAGGTGGGCTGATGCGGCAACAGATTAATCTGTATCAGGATATATTGATCGACAAGTCCAAGCCCCTGCAGCATCGCCAGGCGGTTGCCCTTCTGTTTGTCATTGTATGCTGCCTTGGCCTGCTGTTTGCGTATTCTTCCTACAAGGCAAATGATCTTGCCGTCCGGGTGAAGGAGTTGCGTCACAACACTGGGCGTGCAAGCACCCAGCTTGCTGCGCTGCAAGAGCAATATCCAGAGCCCCAAAAAAGTGTGTTGCTGGAAGAAAAAGTCCGTCGACTGGAGCGCGACATCGAGAATAGCAGAAGTACACTGAAGTTTTTTGACCGGAATGACGATACCAGTAATGCCAGGATTTTGGAATCATTGGAAGGATTGGCAAGACATCCCTTTGCCGGACTCTGGTTGCACCGCATCCGGCTCTATGATGGCGGTGCGGGGGTTCAGCTCAGCGGTAGCGCCGTGCGGGCCGACAGGGTCCCCGACTATCTTGCCCTGCTTGGTGAGGAGAATATTCTCGGCGGTAAGCTGTTTTCCCGGCTCAAGGTAGAGCGTCTTGATGACAACGATGCCGAAAAGCAAAGAGATGCGGATGGGCGGGTCGATTTTGTGCTGGAAAGTGCCTTGGAGAAAAACCAGTGACGGCCGGAATTACTTCCATGATACAGTGGTATGACAATCGTCCGCTGCGTGAGCGTATACTGCTGCTTGCCTGCATTGCCGTGGTGGTACTCTATCTGGCGCATCAATTCATGCTTCAGCCGCTGGATGAGAAGAGAAGGGCGGCGCGACAGGAAATCGATGCCCTGCAGCTTGAACAAAAGGAGATCGCAGCACAAAAGATGATCGTGGAGGGGTATAAAAACGCTGATCCGGACCGGCAAAATCGAAGGCGGCTTGAGGTTTTGGAGCGGGAGGCGGAGAAACTGCACAAAGAACTTGAGGCGGGGATCGACAGCCTTATTGCTCCAAGCCATATGCCCGAACTGCTCAAAGAATTGCTGACCAGGGAGGAGCAGTTGGATTTGTTGCTTTTGCAGAATCAGCAACCGGAACGTATTGTGCTGGGAGATGCGAAGCCAGGAGATGATCAGGAGGTTGAAGTCGTGCAGCCGGTAGTGTATCGTCATCCGCTTCATATGAAATTTAGTGGTGACTATCTGGCCCTGCTCCACTATTTACGTGAGCTGGAAGATTTGCCAAGAGCAATGGTCTGGGAGGAGGTCGATATTGCAACCGGTGCCTATCCCCAGGCCACGGTGGAGCTTAAGGTGTATACCCTGAGCCTTATGGAGGGCTGGATAGGTGGATAGATATTCTGTTGTCTGTAGTGTTGTTTGTAGTGTTGTCTGCCTAATAGCTATCCTGCTTGTCTCAGTGGTCCGGTCGGACGGGTTCGCCCGGGCGGAGGAACTTGTCGACCCCATGCGTCCCGAGGATTACCAGGCTCCTGCACCAGTAGAGAAAAGTGAAGACCAGATAGTTGATACCGTTTCATGGAGCTTGACCGCCGTTCTTAGTGGTGCTGATCGTGTGGTCGCCGTGATAAACGGGAAATCGCTGCAGAAGGACGACGAATTGCAAGGCTATACGGTGATGAATATTCAGCCTGATCATGTCCTTTTACAGAATGGAGAAAAAGAACTGGTGCTGCACAGAGTGGGAACCGGTTTGAAAAAAAATATTCGTTAGCGCCCATCCTGGAACCAACATGTTTATATGCGGCTGAGACGTTGTTATAAGGAGTCTATCGTGAGAGTGTTGTCCCCGAAAATATGGACGGAAGCCTTCGTTGCTGTGGGAATTGCAACGGTGCTGCTGGTGCTTGCCGGTTGTGCTCCGCAACCGCGCGGTGGAACACCGGTGGAGGCCATCCAGCAGACAATGGAGACGCCCACCGACTCCCGGCAGCCTAAAGCTGCGCCGCCACCGCCGGCGGAGATCAGTGCCGCGTTGATCCCCCGGGGCGAGGATATGGCGGAGACGGCTGAGCCGGTGGATGCAAGCCGTTTCGACATTGCCGCCAGTGAGATTCCGGCACGGCAGTTTTTTATGAGTCTGGTGGAGGGCAGTCCGGTCAATATGGTGGTGCATCCCAAGGTCAGCGGCACTGTCAGCATTGATTTAAAAAACATCACCATCGCCGAAGTGCTGGAGGTCGTCCACAATGTGTATGGCTATCCCTATTTTCAAACGGGTAATGTCTACCAGGTAATGCCGGCTGATCTCCAGGCCCGGACATTTCAGGTCAACTATCTTGATATGGTACGCACGGGCAGCTCGCAGACGCGGGTCAGCTCCGGCCAGATAACAGAGTCGGACAGTGATTCCAGTAATACCACTCAAGATAATAATGGCACGAATAATCGCGGTAATAATGCTGTTTCAGGCAGCCGGATAGATACGGAATCAAAAGCTGATTTTTGGGGGGAACTGCGGGATGCCATTCAGGGATTGATCGGCGATGAGGACGGTCGAAAGGTTATTGTCCAGCCCCACGCCAGTGTCGTGGTGGTTGTGGCGATGCCCGACGAGTTGCGCATGGTGGAGAAGTATCTGCAGACCATCCAGAGCAATCTGCAGCGGCAGGTTGTCATTGAAGCGAAGGTGATAGAGGTCCGGCTGGCCGATGGCTTTCAAAGCGGCATTAACTGGGGCGCCCTGGAGGAGTCAAAAAGCGGCAAAACCGTGCTGTTTGGCCAGAGTGGCGGTGGTACTGTTTTTGATACAGGCCTCTCCGAAAATGCCGGCAACAGCGGCAGTTTGATTCCCGGAGAACCACTGCCCAGTGCGCTGGATTCCAGTGTCTTTGGTGGCGTGTTTAGCGCGGCACTGAATGTTAAGGACTTTCAGGCTTTTGTGGAGATGCTGGAGACCCAGGGCGATGTCCAGGTGCTGTCAAGTCCCCGTATTTCAACAATAAATAACCAGAAGGCGGTGATCAAGGTCGGCTCCGATGAGTTTTTTGTCACCGATATCTCCAGTGATACCACTACCAGCACCACAACCACCAGCT
>JBHEOR010000212.1:1065-4234 GCA_046260685.1 Desulfopila sp. | reverse complement strand
TTCTTGATCTGTTCGTTGATTAGGGATGGCTGTTTGACCCGACAGGAATAGTCCGGGGCAAGGATGGCGACTCCCTTTACCCCTTTTTCGCCACATTGTTGCAGAGCCGTCTGCAGGTTTTGCGGCCCTGTTGCCACCAAGGCAAGATCAACAGAGTGAGGGATGTCGGCTACGGTTTGGTAGGCTTCGACGCCCTGCACCCCGCGCATAAGGGGATTAACTGGATGAACGATGCCCTTGAAGCCTTTTCCGATCAGGTTCCTGAAAATATGGAATCCGACCGACGTATCATCCTCGTTTGCCCCGATAACGGCAATCCTTTCAGGATTAAACAGGATATCCAGGTTCTTGAGCGACATATGCCTTGCCTCCCCGTCGCCGACCGCAGCACATCTGCTTGAAATATGCTGGTATTGGTGGGCGGATTGAAGTAATTGTTTATGAGATCATGAGGTCATGAGGTCAGGCCAATTACACTCCATGTAATCATTGTACGCTAGAAGGGATGATGTATGCGACTTATTTTTAATTTTTTCAGGCTGCCGAAGGCCCGTTGGCAGGGCAGTGGATGCTGAACGAACTGAGGCATCATGGACATGATGTCAGCCCGCCCGGGTACGCTGTACCCGATCCTGCACAGGATGGAGCGTCTCGAATGGCTTCGAAGTGAAACGGATGCCTCTGCGGGTCTTCGCGCCATACGATCATTTTATGTCACATAGCTGGGAAAAGAAATTCTTGCAATCGCTTTAGGGTAAATGAAGGAGTTGAAAGAAGATACGATTAAAGATCAAAGAGGCGAAGGAATGATGACCAAAAAAATACATAACGATCAAAATGCACTTGCTGTATTTTTAATTTTCCTGCGCCTGGGGCTGACTTCTTTCGGCGGCCCCATCGCCCACCTCGGATATTTCAGAGAAGAGTTCGTGTCACGCCGAAATTGGCTCTCTGAACGGAGCTACGCGGATTTGGTCGCTCTCTGTCAGTTCCTGCCGGGACCGGCCAGCAGCCAGGTCGGACTGGCGTTGGGCCTGTCTCGATCCGGGTACCGAGGGGCGATGGCCGCTTGGGCAGGATTCACTTTGCCTTCCGCCATCGCATTGATGCTGTTTGCCCTGGGGCTTTCAAACTACGGTGAGATACTCCCTGCCGGTGGCCTTCAAGGACTGAAAATAGTTGCGGTGGCAGTTGTGGCCCAGGCAGTGTGGGGCATGGCGAAAAGTCTGTGCACCGATGTGCAGCGCGTTTCGATCATGGCTGGGGCAACTTGCGCCGTCCTGATGCACCCGACTGCTTTGGGGCAGATTCTTGTAATCGTTGTCGCGGCTGTTCTTGGTCTTTTCATGTTCAAATCGGATCAGATTGTCGTTCATGACCCTTTGCCACTCAAGGTGCGTCGGCGTACCGGAGCACTATTCCTGGCCTTGTTTTTCATATTATTGGGTGGTCTTCCCATTCTTGCCGAACTCGCACCCAGTCAAACGATAGCGCTGATCGACTCCTTCTACCGGGCGGGGTCTCTGGTGTTCGGAGGTGGACACGTCGTTCTGCCATTGCTGCAGGCGGAAGTTGTGCCATCAGGCTGGATCAGCAATGAGACGTTTCTTGCGGGTTACGGTGCGGCCCAAGCCGTTCCGGGCCCTTTATTTACCTTTGCATCATTTCTCGGTGCCTCTATGAAGAGTGCTCCATCGGGGATAGTGGGTAGCACAATCTGCCTGCTGGCGATTTTTGTTCCATCGTTTCTCCTGGTAGTAGGGGCATTGCCTTTTTGGGAGCAATTGCGCCGTAATGCGCGGATGCAGACGGCTCTGGCCGGGATTAATGCCGCCGTCGTAGGCCTGTTGTTAGCAGCGCTCTATACGCCCGTCTGGACAAGTGCGATTCATACACCACAGGATTTTGGTCTTGGCCTGGTGGCCTTTGTCGCCTTGCTGTTCTGGAAGCTGCCGCCTTGGCTGGTTGTCGTCGGAACAGGCGCCACAGGATGGTTGATTACCAGCCTGATCTAAATGAATCATCATTTCGGATTTGCCGGGTTTCCCGAGGAACTGATTTTCTCGATCACAAAATGAGGTGATTCGATCCTATACAGACATGGTTTCCAAACCTGGTTCAGCTATGCTTGAGTTTGGGAATATAATGACAGACCATTCAATTTTATTGTTGTAATTCTCAACAGAGTCGGTTATAAGGTGTGCCAGAAGGCGGCTGGCCTTTTTGCGGTAACCGAAGGGTATTTTAGAAGTGATGTGTTTGATCTAGTTTTAATGCGTTTTTTCCAACTCTGTTGGAACATTTTTGAAGTAGAACATGTAGACTAGTACTGGATGTTTTTTTCACAGAAGTTCGGCCAGCCGCCTTCTATTTCTTCTGATTACCCCCTGATTCTCGACTGTTGTTGCTTTAACCCACTCCTCATTTTGTTCATTCTTCCCAATTCGCACTCTTTCAGCTCCATCTTGCATTCTTCCTCTTTATTTTTTAAGAAGCCGATGAAGTGGTTTTATGACGTCATCATATTTAACATTATTTTTTGTATTCAAAAATAATTGCTGCCAATGCCATTCCTTCTTCAAGCATTTTTCCGTGATAGCGATGAGAAATACCGGCCAGGAGCATTTGTTTATTGAGAACAGATCCTTCACCGATTGATACCGCAAGTGAGGCCAGTGCAGCTAGTGCCTTCTGCGAATTTTTGATATTCAATGCTGCAAAATCAACATCGATAACCTTCGCCACGGTTTCAGGGAGAGCGAGTTCGCTCCCTTTAATGACTATGGTGTCTGGACCCATTGATCTGAAAATATCTTTTTTTCTGGCAATACCCTCGGCAGCAAGGCACAGGATGACTGAAGGTTTGCTGATTCCGGTATAACCGATCGGTTTTCGATCAAGTACCACCTCGGACACGGAATGGCCGCGCAGCACGGTGATGGGATAATCGTTTTTTTGGGTAACATGCAGCCCGCCGCTCATCCCGGCTAGACAGAGTATTTCTCCTGCGGTATTGATATATTGCCCGGCTGCGCCGAGTATCAGAACCTCGCTCCGCTTATTGAATGTCGGCGCTTCACAGATTGCGGCAATTCTTGGAATTTCCCCAATGAGTCGACTTTCAGCAGCGAGCCTTCGATAATGGGTGGAATATTCCTCACGCTCATTT
>JBHEOR010000212.1:0-975 GCA_046260685.1 Desulfopila sp. | reverse complement strand
GGATAACTCTTTGTCGCCGGCCATCGTCCGGTCGACATAGGGTGCTCCCGCAGCTTTGGCTACCCGGCAGATATCCAGCGGTTTTTCCAGTTGATTAAGGAAATTGGAAGTGGTTTGGGCCTCGACCGGCGTGGTGGCCGAGCACTGCCCTCCGGTCATGCCATAGTTGAAATTGTTAAGTATAAGCAGGGTTAGATCCATATTTCGTCTACAACTGCTGAGAACATGGGCACCTCCGATGCCGAGCCCACCGTCACCCATGACAACAATGACCGTTAGTTCCGGCCTGGCCATCTTCAACCCCGTTGCATAGGTCAACGCACGGCCATGGAGGCCATGGAAGGCATGGGTGTTAAAGAAGGTATCAAAAAGCCCCGAACAGCCTATATCACTGACGATAACCACATTTTCGCCACGAAGTTCCAGCGTCTGCAGTGCCCGGTCAAGTGCGTGGACAACCTTTTCGTGGGAACAGCCGGGGCAAAAGACCGGCGGTCGGCCGGCGTTAAGAAGTGTTGTCATGCTGTGACCTCTTTGGCAATTCTCTCTGGTGAAATAAGTTCGCCATTCATCTGTCCATAAAAACGAACCGGCACAGAACCAGCCAATCGCTCAATCTCCCGGACGTACTGGCCGTTATTCATTTCAACCACAACGATTTCTTTTTTGTCTTGAATAGCTTGTCGAATAAGGTTTTGCGGGACCGGATAAAGCGTTTTAAGGATGAGCAGGGAAATCTTGCAGCCTGCCTGCCTCAGTTCATTCATTGCGGTTTTTGCTGCTCTTGAAGTCACTCCATACACAACCAGCAGGGTTATGTCGTCGTCCTCATCCGGCTGAGCATCAAGCTCAAAGAAGGTGAAATCATCAATAGTGCTGTGAAGTTTTTCTTTCAGCCGGAGAATTCCTTGCTCTATGATTGCAGGATCGGTGGTTATATATCCCTCCGGTCCATGTGTCGAGGAGGTCTGGCGC
>JBHEOR010000211.1:0-4235 GCA_046260685.1 Desulfopila sp. | reverse complement strand
TTGTTATCGAACCCTACCGGATAGAATATTGCACTCCAGGCAGCTATGAACCTGAGGTGTGGACAAGATAGAAGACAGGCCTTCTGCCAAAAATACAAAACATGGCTAAAAACGTGCGACAGACCTGCAGCATGTCATGCAGGTCTGCCAATGGGCCCGTCCGAGAAAAATCAACACAAAAGTGTATCAGACCATGGTTTCCGTCAGCCAGAAATCATGCAGGTTACAAAAACTGGTCGCATAAATTTTGCCTTTATACCCTGCAGGCAGCTCGTAACTGGATTCCGGTGTATCTTCAGCAGTAAAAGTCGTCGCCCCTAAATAGGTGCCATCCTCAAGAATAAGGGTATGGCGAACAATGAAATGTGCCTCCGACATCGGGTGCGTCGTGACCAGATCAACTTTTGAACCGCTTACCGTCACTTGAGGAACATGAATAGCGGCCTTTCCCTTCCATTTTCCAGGACTATCCGTGGTATAGATAATATTGGTATATTCAGTGTTCCCCGCAGCAAAAGCCAGGGGCGTGGCAGCGAAGGCCACCACTGAAGCGGCGGCAGCTGTCTTAAGAAAAATACGTCGTTCATTCATTGGTTTTTTCTCCTTTGTGAAGTATTAATGAGATGTGACAGCCGCATTTGCCGTCTGCTTTAGACATTTTTTTTCGGGCGGCTATGCCGAACAACACGCCAAGGTTCATGGCTTGGGAAACACTAATCACTTTTTATTTCATTCCGAATATAATTTTTCCTCTATATTTTTTACACCATGAGGATTATAGTTGTCCTAATAGGAGAACACTTATCGTTGCCATTCACGAATAAGTTTACTGTTAATTAATCGTAATTTCAGGTATCTTGGCTATCCAGGAAAAAAGATGGTATTCTTTGTGTACTGCTTCCGTAGTACACTCTAACAAAAGACAGGGAGGATGATCGATGAAAAAAGTTGTTATCGCATGTGTGGGATTACTCTTGATGTTTACTTATGGCTGCAGCAGTGACGACGCAAAAGAAGCTGCTGAAACAACCAAGGAAACCGCAATAGAAACCCAGGAAAAGGCTGCTGAAATGGCCAGTGACGCTGCCTCAGCCACTAAAGATGCCGCAATCAAGGCAAAGGACAAGGCGGCTGAGATGATAAACGGTACCGATGATACCAGTGAAACCAGTGATACCGTGAAAGAACCCAAAAAAAGACGCGCGCTTGAAGGCTGCTGACAACACTACGTAACGCAGCAACAACCATAAGCAATAGCCAAAAGCAATACCGCCGCTGAAACGTCTATGATAAAAAAGACATATGGCGTTTCAGCGTATTTTTTTGCCGTTTAAGGTGTGGTTATAGTGAAGGCGTAGCGAATCAGAAATTCCGGTCTAGATGTTTGTACCAGACATTCATACTTTCCAGAGCCCCTGAGATCTGGGTATTGTTGATCAATGTTCCGGCAAAAGTATAGTGGCTTCTGGCAAAAGTAATATTCATGCCAAAGCTGGTCGCCCTGGCAATGGTGTAACAGGTCTTGATAGCCGCCTCTGCCATCAGGGCTTCCAGCTTTTCCAGCAGGACACCGGCGAGGCCCCGGCTTCGACCGTTCGCATGGGTGGCAAAGTCAGTCATTTCCGCATTGGCCATTTTCTCATCGACTTCCGCCGAAGCAAGCGCCAATAATTTCTTATCCTGCCAGACTCCCGCATAGAGCACATTGTCAGCCATGGTTTGCTGCAGATATTGCGGATCATTGATAGGAAAAGGATAGCTGGCAAAAACCTGCTGATACAATTCGCTCATCTGCAGACAATCAGCTGGTGTCGCAAGACGGACCTCAAGCCCCAGACTGACTTTATAATGATGCGGCTCAAAAGCTTTCTCACGTGCTCGTGCCAATACCGACCGAACTCGTTCGCAAGCAGGATCGAGCAGACGATCCGGATGATAATAACGGGCCATAAAGAGGCCATCTTCCCGGCCATCGTAAAAATTTGGGATAGCGGCTTCGAGCCGGTAGCCACCCTGCTCAAAAAGAGTTCTACTACCGGCCGGGATCTTGGCAAATATTTTTGCATAACCTTTTTGCCTGGCCAATGCATCGATGTGATGAAGAATGCCCGGCGTATCAGCTTTGTCCAATTTCATCAGATAGACTCGGTCACTCCCCGGGCCATGCTGAATTAATGATCCGCCGAAATATTCGATTCGATCAATTGTCGTCACGCCGTTCCATCCGGGTGTTTTTTTGTGGAGTCAGACTGATCGTTTTATCGGAGTCTGAAAGCAGCTTTTCTATGCCGCTTATTGCCATTTCATCACCATCCTCAAGTTTGAGTTGCAGATGACAATCGCCACAATTCCGATCGCAGAATTTGGTTTTATAGCTATCCGGCTCCGTATAGGTTGTAATCACTCCCTCGTAATTTCTCAATATCACCTTGTTGGTCGACAGCGAGATCAGATAGTTGGGGATAAGTGGTATCTTACCGCCGCCACCCGGTGCGTCCACCACATAGGTTGGCACGGCAAAGCCGCTGGTATGGCCGATCAGCGCTTCCATGATCTCGATGCCCTTGCCGATTGGGGTACGAAAATGAGACAATCCTTCGGAGAGATCGCACTGATAGAGGTAGTACGGCCGGATACGGTTCTCAACAAGTTTGTGGTTCAATGCTTTGATAATCCTCTGACAGTCGTTGACACCCGCCAGGAGCACCGTCTGGTTGCCCAGAGGAATCCCCGCATCGGCAAGTTTTTTGAGCGCCTGGCGGGAAGAACTGGTCATCTCGCGCGGATGGTTGAACTGGGTGTTGACCCAGAGCGGATGGTGTTTTTTCAACATATTCACCAGTGCATCGGTAATGCGATATGGCAGGACGACCGGCATCCTGGTGCCGATGCGAATAACCTGGACATGATCTATCTGCCCTAACTCGGTGAGCAGCCAGTCGAGGTGAATATCGCTCAGCATCAGTGGATCACCGCCGGAGAGCAACACATCGCGTACCTCCGGGGTATTACGGATATAGTCAATCCCCGCTCGGATCTGCTCCCGATTGGGAATCGAATCGGCATCGCCTACTTTACGTTTGCGGGTACAATGGCGACAGTACATGGAGCAGACATTGCTGACATGGAAGAGAACCCGATCCGGGTACCGATGGGTGATTCCCGGCACCGGGCTGTCCTTTTCCTCGGCCAGTGGATCGGCCATATCACACTTTTCAATCTCCAGCTCATGTGCGTCAGGGAATGCCTGGCGAAAAACCGGATCGTTACGAAAGTCATTGCGATCGATCAAGGAAAGATAATAGGGCGTGATCGACATGGGGAACTTCCTCATGGTCAATTCGACCTTCCGCCTTTCAAGCGGTTTGAGTTCTATATTCAGCAGTTTTTCAAATGTTTCGACATCAGTGATAGAATTTTTAAGCTGCCAATGCCAGTTTTTCCACTGGGACAGCTCTACTTTTTCGTCACTGAGATTGTCGGCGATTTCTTGCTGGTTGTTGGAAAAAATATTAATTGTCATGATATTACAAATCCTTGCATGCAACGAACAGGCGCCTCAAAGCAAACCGACATGATCTGTATTGAGACGAAAAGGCTGTCCGTTGAGCTATGTGCTGGTTACACCGCGAGCTGCGGCAGATTATAGACGTTTTCGTCCCGATCCTTTTTGCTTCAGGTTCCAGAGAACTTTTCGTCTTTTCTTAGTCTTATTTTTTACAGGCTGCTCATAAGGAGGACACAAATTATTTATTGATTAAATAGTTTGTGTACGAACGATTGTAGCAGAAATATTCTTGCTTGTCAAGGGGCAAGACTGTGCCAAAGGACAGCCGAAACCTCATCATGCCCCATTTTGCCTTTTTGCAGGTGTCGGAAGCTGGTGCTGGGAGATATTATTTTTTGCGGGATATGGGGCCTGTTTCCAGAACAGGAGCAGCTCCGATATGGCCGACTTCCATCAAATCGACAAGTTTTTCCAACGTGAGAGTAATAGAAATCTGCTCTGATTCCGGAAGTTCGACCAGTGCATCGACAAGAGTGTCCTGTAAGAGAGATGGTGCTGCTGCTATTAATTCTTCGCCTGCTTCGGTAGTACAAATATGGATACGACGACGGTCTTTGCTGTCACGACTGCGCTGCACCAGTTTTTTTTCTTCCAGCCTGTCTATAATGCCGACAATGGTACTGGGGTTTAAATAAACTTTTTGCGCCAGTTTTGCGCTGGTCACAGG
>JBHEOR010000210.1:0-4290 GCA_046260685.1 Desulfopila sp. | reverse complement strand
GTAATGTTCTGAGTCGGGCTGATGGAGCCGGAAACCATCCCTACCGGCACCAGCCCTTCCCGCAGTTCCGCTCCGGCAACCCGCAGTTTGCTGACATCAAAGGGGTTGATGATGTTGATACCGTTCTGGATGAAGGTGCTCTCCCCCCAGCTTAAAACCTGCCGGCCGACGCGCAGTTGTGCCGGAGCCGTAGCGATGTCGAAATCCCAGTTGAGGTAAGCATCAAGCAAGGTGGCATCTTTGCCGACCAAGTCCTTGGCATCACTGCTTAAGTCGGTGCGCCGACGGCTGCCGTCGTTGTTCTCAAAATCGTAAAAGGCGGTCCCCCGAACAAAGAGGCCGAAATTCCTCCAGTTCAGGGCCAGTTCACTGGTGATCTTGGCGGTGTGGTTGATCAGGTCACCCTTGTCGTAGTTCAGGTTGCCATCGTCGTAATTAAGGGAGTAGGCGCTGCCTTTGCCTGAGTTGAATTGCTGGTTGGCAATGCCGATCAGGCGTGAATCGCGATCTTCCATCCGCCAGGCGGCACCGTAGGAAAGGGTGGTGTCGAGGTTGCCGCTGACTTCATCGCCGAGGGTGAACTGGAAGGCGGCGGCAGGAAAGGTAAAAAGAAAGGAGAGAGCCAGTAACCAGAGAATCGGTGGAGCGTTGTTGCCGGACAATTTACAGCTTTTCACAGATCGGATGCTCATGTGATTCCTCCTTGGATCAGTTTGAATGCATCAACCAGGCCCTTAACACTAAATTGCGCTGAGACTTAAACAGGCCTTCGGTGGCAGGAGGTCTCAAGGCAGAATCAATTTTGTTTAAGGAGATTAAATAAAAAGCACGGTAAATATTATCTTTGACCCGAAACCTGCGCAAGAATAAAAAAACGTTGTACTTTTGATATTGCCCTTGTGGTCAGCATCAGGTCGTCAGCAGCCCATGCATGCCGGTTGCTGACTTCACGAACGGTCGCTCTGTGATTTTCACCTTGTATCTTCTCTTTACGTTAAGGTCAATATAAAAAATAACAACGTTTTAAAAAACCACTAATCTTTTCGGCACGTCGCCTGCGCGTCTCCGGAAATTTCCCTTGGCGAGAGGACTGCAATGTTTTACAGTGGCGGCCAGCCGTGCATGTATATGCATGCATAGATTCCCCTGTCCTTACGAAGGAGTTGTGTGACCTATGAGATATCCCAAATCGGAAGAGTTGTTCAAGCAGGCACAAAAAGTCATTCCCGGTGGCGTTAACAGCCCGGTACGTGCGTTTAAGTCGGTCGGCAGTCAGCCGCTTTTTATTGATCGGGCGTCAGGCAGTAAAATTTATGATGTCGACGGTCATGAATATATCGACTATGTCGGCTCCTGGGGGCCGATGATTCTCGGACATTGTCATCCGAAGGTGGTTGAAGCTATTCAGCAGGCGGCAACCAGAGGGGCTTCCTTCGGCGCGCCGACCGCTCTGGAGACAGAACTCGCGGAAATGGTGTGTCAGGCCTATCCGAATATGGAGAAGGTGCGCATGGTGTCATCGGGCACCGAGGCGACCATGAGTGCAATCCGCCTGGCTCGCGGTTTTACCGGACGCGATAAGATTCTTAAATTCGATGGCTGTTATCATGGCCATGCCGATTCCCTTCTGGTCAAGGCGGGCAGTGGCGCCGCAACCTTCGGGGTGCCGACCTCGCCCGGCGTACCGGCCGACTTTGCCAAATACACCCTGACCGCGACCTATAATGATCTGGAAGAAGTCAAGCAGATGGTGGCCGCAAACAAGGATGAGATCGCCTGCATTATCCTCGAGCCGATCGCCGGCAACATGGGGTGTGTTCCGCCCCGGCCCGGTTTTCTCGAAGGGCTGCGCAAGCTCTGTACGGCCGAAGGGATTGTGTTGATCATGGACGAGGTGATGACCGGTTTTCGGGTGGCTTACGGTGGTGCGCAGGAGCGTTACGCTGTGCGCGGCGATCTGGTTTGTCTTGGTAAAATTATCGGAGGCGGGTTGCCGGTTGGGGCTTTTGGCGGACGCCGCGATATTATGGATTGTCTTTCCCCCCTTGGCGGGGTTTATCAGGCAGGGACATTGTCGGGGAATCCTCTGGCTATGAGTGCCGGTATCGCCACCTTGACACTGCTGCAGGAAGAAGGTTTCTATGAGCAGATCGAGGAGAAGAGCCTTTATCTCGAAGAGGGGCTACGGCAAGTCACTTCCGGCAGTAAGGTGGCAACCTGCCTGCAACGGGTCGGTGGTATGTTCTGTACCTACTTTCAGAACGGTCCGGTTTATTCTTTTGCCGACGCGGCAACCAGTGATACGGACACCTTCGGACACTTTTTCCGTTTGATGCTGGAGCAGGGGATCAATCTGGCTCCATCCCAGTTTGAAGCTGGTTTTATGAGTATTGCCCACTCCCGCAGTGATCTCGATAAAACCATTGAAGCCACGCAAAAATCTCTGGCCCAATTGTAGTTATTGATATGGGCGAAGGCCTTGTTGTCGCGGAAAAACAGATTGACACGGGCGGGACACTGTGCTACTTGAGTGACCGTTTTGCGGTTGTTTTTCAAGCCTTTCAGGTGCACAGATAAATGAGCGAAGACAAACGCAGGCTTTACAGGAGTCTCGGATTTTTATCCTCGGTCGGGATATCCATGGTTCTGGCAACCTTCCTTGGTCTGTGGATCGGATACTCCCTCGATCAGTGGCTGGATACGCGACCGATTATCACCATCGTCGGCCTGTTTTTTGGGATCGCTGCCGGCTTTCGCAATGTTTACGTGTTGACCTCCTGGGAATTGCGTCGTCAGAAACGTGACGACGAGCAGGGTGATAGCGATAATGACCAGCAGGGATGAGAATCTGCCGTCTGAGCTGGCCCGACGGAACTGGATCATCCTTGCTGTTCTGGTTGTAATAAGCCTGTTGTGGCGTTCGTTGCCGGTGACTCTTGGCGTGGTGGCCGGCGGGCTGGTGGTGGCGGTCAATTATCACTGGATGGGACGCTCGCTGCGCAAGCTGCTTGTCGATCAGGGGCAGCCGCCGCAGGGCAAGTTTCGCTCCGGCCGTGATTTTTTGTTGCGGATGGCGGTAATCGGGTTGGTTATTTACCTGTTGCTGGTGCATACCCGGATTCACCCGGTAGGCTTTGCTGCCGGACTTTCGGTGTATGTCCTGAATTTGATGTTGACAGCCGTTAAGCGACTTTATTGAAGATAGATTTGATGGAAGACAGGAGATAAATCATGATTCATCCTTTTATGTTTCTGGAATGGTTTGCCGGCTTGGTAAATCTGCATGTCGGACCCCATGTTCTGTATACCTGGCTCGCTATGGCTATTCTGCTTGGGGCCGCCTGGTTGGCTGGTCGCAGTGTCACCATGATCCCCGGACGGATGCAGAATTTCATGGAATCGGTCATTGCCGGCTTTGATGGTCTGATTGAGGGGGTTATGGGTAAAGAAGGAAAACCCTTCTTTCCTCTGATCGCTACCATCGGCCTGTTTGTTCTGGTGAGTAATCTGTTGGGTCTTGTTCCTTCCTGCTTTCCGCCTACGGCCAATCTTAATACCAACGCGGCTCTGGCGCTGACGGTGTTTGCAGTGACCCACTATGTCGGGGTGAAGAGGCATGGTGCTCATTACCTCAAGCACTTCATGGGGCCGATCGTTTGGTTGGCACCTTTGATGTTCATCATCGAGATCCTCAGTCATCTGGTGCGTCCCGTCTCTTTGTCTTTGCGTCTTTTCGGCAACATGTACGGTAAGGAAATCGTGCTGATGATCTTCTTTGCTCTGGTGCCCTTGTTTCTGCCGATCCCGATTATGTTCCTCGGGGTACTGATCAGTATGATTCAGACCTTTGTCTTTGTTCTGCTGTCGATGATCTATATCGCGGGCTCTCTCGAAGAGGCGCATTAGTAGAGTTGATTAATTTTCATGCTCTTCACAGGGGTGAAGGGATAAGTCCTATATTGTTTAGGAACAAATAGAAACGCTAACATTTAAAGAAAAGAAGGAGAGTAGCATGGATTTTTTCACCTGGAGTGTCATTGCAGCAGGATTCGGCATGGGGATTGGCTCTATCGGAACCGGTATCGGTATGGGTATCGCCATCAGCAAGGCGTGTGAAGGGGTTGCACGTAATCCGGGCGCATCCGGCAAGATTCTGACCAACATGATGGTTGGTCTGGCGCTGATCGAGTCTCTGGCGATCTACGTTTTCGTTATCTGTATTATTATCCTGTACGCTAACCCCTTTACCGGCCAGGTTGTTGAGCTTCTGCGTGCCGCGATGTAAGGATT
>JBHEOR010000021.1:525-35184 GCA_046260685.1 Desulfopila sp. | reverse complement strand
ATCCAGAGAGGCTCGTCGGTGATGAAGCTCATTGCCGAGGGATTTGCAGTGACCATGGAGCTTGCTTTGCTTTCCATGGTCGTGGCAACCCTGATTGCCCTGCCGGCAGGGATGGTTTCCGCGTTGCGCCAGAATAAAATGGTTGATCATCTCTCCAGGATTGTGGCGTTGTTGGGGGTGTCCATCCCCAACTTCTTTCTCGGCATTGTCATGATCCTGGTTTTTGGCGTCTATTTTCTCCTGCCCTGGGGGGCCGGCGGCTTTGTCGCCATTGGCGAGAGTATTTCCGGCAATCTGCTGCGCATGATTTTACCGGCCATCGCCCTTGGTACAGCCTATGCCGCCATCGTCATGCGTATGATGCGCTCCTCCATGCTTGATGTCATGGGGCAGGATTATGTCCGTACGGCCAAAGCCATGGGCATACAAAAATATTCCATCGTCCTTCGTGATATCGCCCGCAATGCCATGATTCCGGTGGTAACGGTCATGGGAAATTCCTTTGGTTATCTTCTCGGTGGATCCATCGTCACTGAAACGGTATTTCGCCTGCCGGGCATGGGGAATCTGGTTATCACAGCTGTCTTTCGCCGGGATTTTCCAGTTATCCAGGGCATCGTGCTGGCTATCGTGGTTGTTCGGATTATTGTCAATTTGCTGGTGGATCTGACCTATTCCTCAATTGATCCCCGTATTCGCTATGGTGGTTCAAAATGAGCAGTGCAGCAGATTTGCAGATTGATAAAGGCAGGCACAGGAGTATTCTGGAGGAATTCTGGAATACCTTCAAGAAAAATCGTCTTTCTCTGGTTGGTGGTGTCCTGGTTCTGATTTTCGTGGTTATCGCTCTGGCCGCACCTGTGATATCGCCAAGCAATCCCGTCAAGCAGTATAACGCCCCTCAAGGCCAGCGTAATCCACTGCCGATCATGGCGACCAGCCGGGAAGGGCATCTGTTTCTGCTCGGTTCCGATAAACTTGGCAGGGATATCATGTCGCCCGCCTTTTTGACAGAAGAATGATCCAGGCGGTTGACGATGTCAGTTTTGCCATCGACAGGGGGACCACCCTGGGACTTGTCGGCGAGTCGGGCTCCGGTAAGACCACCGTGGGCCGTATAATTACCAGGCTTCTTCATCCCTCCGGCAAAAACATCCTCAAAAGGGGAAGCCTTGCCAGGAGAAAATTGAAGATGGAGTTTCACGGCAAGTCCTCACATGCCGCCGCCGCCCCGGAAAAAGGGATAAACGCCCTGGATGCCGTGATTTTGAGTTTTAACAATATTAACGCGTTACGACAGCACCTGTGTGAGGATGTCAGAATACACGGCGTGATCCCGGACGGCGGTGAGGTGCCCAATGTGGTGCCGGACTATGCCTCGGCGCTCTTTTATGTGCGGGCCCGGGACGACGAGTATTGTGACGCCGTGCTGGCAAAGGTCGAGGAGTGTGCACGTGCGGCGGCGCTGGCGACGGGCTGTAGGGTGGAGCTGGCAATGCAGGGGGCGTACAGGGCCATCAAGGTGGACGAGCAGCTCCTTGCATTATTTCGTCGGAACAGTGAGAGCTTGGGCGTTGTGTACGATAGTTCCATCGATCCTGACAGGAATCTCGGCTCCACGGACATGGGGGATGTCAGCCACGTGGTCCCTGCCATTCACCCGTATCTCTGTATAGGTGAGCCGGATATGGCCGGCCATACCAGGGAGTTTCTCCAGGCCGGCATGTCGGACAAGGCGCTGGACACAATGGTTGTCGCCGCTAAATCCCTGGCGGCCACCGCTCTTGATATATTGTTGCAGGGCCAGCCCGGTGGAGCCCCGGAATAGTCTGGTAACTCGCTCAAAGGCGATGTCGCCCGACGATACCGTTATTTTTTGATCTCGATGCGAGAGCTGGAGCAGGCCTGGCAGGAGCCGGAGCGGATACGAGCCGCATCGGAGAGGCTGAGCACCCCGGTTATCCGGTCGGCGGAGTCGGCATAGCAGAACAATCTGCCCACCTCCGCGAAAATCATCTGTCTGATGGCTTCTTCAAGGGGAGTGGTTTCATGACATGCGGCCACGGGAGAGTGAAAAATCGTGGCAACACTATTCTCAAGGTCAAGACCGCGTCTGTAGGCCAGAATTATATCGGTTTTTGAGATGACTCCCTGCGCCCGGCCATCTTTTGATTCCACAAGCACTGCCCCAAGCCCATGGGCGGCAAGTTGTTCGATACTTTCCTGAATCGAGCTGTTATTCAATATACTGACCACCGCAGAGGTCATTACATCCTTTACCGTATAGCGTACTTTTCCCGTATCGTGCTGGGCAGTTCTGCGGCGCAGGCCGAAAGGACAGTTACAGCAGTATCGGTATAATGTCCCGACGATATCGGGGTAGGCCAATGTCCCCACGGCAACGCCGGCGCTGTTGACCACATAGAGCCGATGGATGGCATGGTGCTGCATGGTGACAAGGGCCGCTTCCAGACTGTGGTCTTCAGCGCATTGGATAACCGGCGCCCCCATTATGTCGCCCAGCAGGGTTGCAGGCGGCAGGCCGGCGTAATAGGCCCCGGCGATTTCTGTTTTGGTCACCACTCCGGCCGGCATGCCATTGTCGTCATGAATGAGCAGGGAGTTGAGCTTATGCTTAATGAGCACGGCCGTCGCCATAACAATGGTGTCGCTTGCACCACGTGAGATCGCACGTCGCCGCATGGTATCTCTGACCGTCAGTTTGCTGAAAATAGCCGAGTTTTTGCCGGTGGTGCCGGGCAGCGTTATATCCATGGCGGCGTTCCGAGGTTGAGAAAAAAGAGTACTACTGTGTTTTGCCCATCTCTTCGACGAGGTGAAAAAAGAGATCCGATATATAGACTATACCGACAACCTGGCCCTGATCGGTGACCGGCAGGCGGCGGATATGCTTCCTGTTCATGAGTTCAAGCACCGCAAAGAGATGGGCATCGGCCTCAATGGTAAGAATATCGGTGGTCATGATATCGCCTACCTGGAGGCCGCGGCATTTCTTGAAGATGTTGTCAAGAAGGCCGGATATGTCTATATCACTCATCTCCCCCCATATCTGGGCATGCTTTGGCTGAATAAAAAGGAGAATATCATACATGGAGAGGATGCCGACGAGATTTGCCTGGTCGTCAATCACCATCATGCCGAAGACCCTTCTGCCCGCATTGGCGGAAGCTTCCTTGAAACGGTTGAGTGCCGAGGCAAGCGAAGTTTCCGGATGCAGTGAATTGAAACCGGTACTCATGATATCGCGGGCTGTAATCATGGCAGACTCCCTGGATACGTCGATTTCGCATGGGCCATGGCAACGTCTGTCTCAAAATATAACATGTCTTTTTTTGAGACAGACGTTGCCATGGCCCATGCCTGCTACTGAAACCTGCGTTATTCCATTGTAGTGTTTATTTTTGAGACATAAGCGGCGAGAAGTGCTCCACCGTCTTCGCCTGTTTCAGGTGCGGTTTCTGTGTTGTTGGATTTTCTCACATGAATTCTCAGCTTATCAGAAATGCCATACTAAAACAAACTGTTATCTGTAAAATACCACCAAATGGAAAAAGAAAATCACATCTTTATAACCTGTTGCGCAGGTTTAATGGTGTTTCAGGCATGTTTTTCGCTATACCTGTAATGACGGTGCTGACGGTGCTGACGGTGCTGGTGTTGTATGCCGTACAGTATTGTCCAGCATTGTCCGGGTCCTTTAGAGGCTCCCTGACATGTTCATTGTTTTTGCCCGTTCTTTCATTTTTACGGAGGATTCTCGGTGGGTTCAGCAGATGTAATTGTAATCGGCGGCGGTATCAGCGGTGCAGCAGCAGCCTTAGGACTTGTAGAGGAGGAGGCGGGCAAAGTCCTGATTTTTGACGAGCAGCTCCCCTCACAGCGACTGTCCAGAGGAAATTTTGGTCTGACCTGGTTCATGTGCAAGGGCGCTAATAATCCGGTGTATGCGCAGTGGTGTCGCATGGCAACACAACAGTGGCCAGATTTTGCCGCCGGATTGGAAGACCAAACCGGCTATGACCTGGAACTTGAGTGGACGGGTGGGGCCATCCAGGCCTTTGACGATGAGCAGTATCAGGCTCACGCCCAGTCAATTGCAACTCTCAAAGCGGTATGTGGAGAAGTGGGGCTGGAGTATCCGGTGAGTATGCTGTCCAGGCAAGAGTTCGCCGATCTGGTGCCTGACATTGAGGTCGGTGAAGATGTCAAAGGGGTTATGTACACCGCCGAGCAAGGCCATGTCAATCCCTTGAAGCTGCTGGCCGCAGTGCGTTGCGCCTTTCAGCACAAAGGAGGGATATACCATGGTGCGGAGAGCGTGGGTGCAATTAAACCTGAAAAAGACGGCACCATAACAGTCAAAACCTCTCGGGGAACCTATAGCTGCGGCAGGCTGGTGATGGCGGCGGGACATGGTTCAAGGCGTCTTCTTGCCCCTTTCGGAGAAAAATTGCACGTCTATCCGCAGCGGGGCCAGCTCATGGTGAGTGAGAGATACAGGCGGGTGCTGCGCATCCCGGTCCTGTGTACCAGGCAGACCCCCGACGGGACGTTTCTCATTGGCCTGTCCACCGAGGATGCGGCACTGGATAGTAGTGTTACTCTGCCGGCCATGAAAAATCAGGCGGCCAATGCAATACGGCTCTTCCCTTTGCTTGAAAAACTGAACTGGGTGCGATCCTGGGGAGCCATTCGGGTAATGACCCCGGATGGTGCGCCGATTTACAGCAGGGTGCCGGAGCATGACAATATAACGCTGCTTGCCCTGCACAGTGCTGTGTCTCTGGCACCGTTGAAAATAAGCAAAATTGCGCCATGGATTCTCGGCAGAGAGGAAGCGCCGCAAATAGCACACTTCAGCAATGAGCGATTCAATGTTTAAACAACAGCAAGAGCATAAAAACAGGGAGTGGGTTTCGGTGAAACTCGATGGTCAAACGAGGAAGGTGCCGGGGGGAGTAAGTGTTGCCGCAGCTCTGTTCTCCATTGGTGAAGTGACATCACGTATCTCTCCTTCGTCGCATAAGCCATGCTCGCCCCATTGTCTCATGGGGGTGTGCTTTGAGTGTCTCATGGAGATAAATGGTGTGCAGCGCCAGGCCTGTGTGGTTGAAGTTGAAGAAGGATTGGAGATAAATCGTGGACTCGATGAATACCAGGGAGAAAACGAATGAGTCGCTGCTATGATGTTATAATTATTGGCGCTGGTCCCGCAGGACTGGCCGCCGGCGCCTGTCTGGCTGAAATGGGGATCAAGGTTGTCCTCCTGGATGAACAGCATCGGGTGGGCGGCCAGATCTATAAAAGAATAGAGACGGCTTCCAATGATACCCTGGAAATTATGGGGGAGGAATATGCCAGAGGGCAGAGCCTGGCCCGGCGTTTTCACGTCAGTGGTGCTGAGTATGAAGGCGGTGCATCGGTCTGGAATGTCGAAAGTGATGGCCGTATCGCCTATTCACGACTAGGACAATCCCAGGAGATCCGTGGCGGCTATGTCATTATTGCCACTGGTGCCATGGAGCGACCCTTCCCCATGCCGGGCTGGAATCTTCCCGGCGTGATGGGGGCAGGTGCGGCCAATAATCTGGCCAAGGAGGCGGATCTTGTGCCTGAAGGCAATGTAGTGCTTGCCGGCAGCGGGCCACTGTTGCTTTTGGAAGCCGGTATTTTGATCAAAAAAGGTGTTCACATTAAAGCAATCCTGGAGACCACCACCAAAACCCCTTCGGCGCAGGCCTTGAGGTATCTGCCGCCCGCTTTACGGCGCACCGATTTTCTCCTGAAAGGCATCAAAATGCTGCGGGACATAAAAAAAGCTAAAATTCAATACCACAAAGGTGTGAAGGAGCTGCGTGCATCGGGAGATTCCGCCGTTCGCTCCATTGAAGCCCTGGTGGATGGCAAAAGGCAGAGCTTTCCCGTCGACCTTCTCCTTCTTCATTTTGGTGTCATTCCCAATACACATATATTCCGTCTTGCCGGCTGCGCCATGCAGTGGAACACAATGCAGCGATACTGGTATCCACAAAGCGACACATGGGGAAGAACAAATTTTGAAAATATTTTTGCCGCAGGTGATGGAGCGGGTGTCAGCGGCGCGCTGGCAGCCGAATATAAAGGCGAAATTGCCGCACTGGAAATAGCGCGGTGCCTGGGTATTCTTCCTGGCTATGAGCGTGACAGTCTGGCCGCGCCTCTCAAGGCCGCCCTGCAGTATGATAGTTGGCCGCGACCGTTTATAGACGCAATGTACGCTCCGCAGAATGGCGGAGGCCACTTTCAGGACGAAACCGTGTTGTGCCGTTGTGAAAATGTGCGGGTGGCTGATGTTCGTAAGGCGGTCGGGGAGGGAGTCTGTGAGGTTAACGAGATGAAGATTGTTACCCGCTGCGGTATGGGGCCGTGCCAGGGAAGAATGTGCGGCCCTGCGGTCGCTGAGATCATGGCGGCCGGGCTCAATGTTTCTCCGGACAAGACGGGCCTGCTCACCATCAGGCCGCCCCTTAAACCGGTCCCATTAAAAGAACTGGCCGAAATGGAAATAGAGATGAGTTCTCAGGTGCAGGCTGATCTTTTTAAGAACATGAAAAAATAGTAACTCTACAGCAGCACCCCATCTGCACACGATCAGCTTAAAAAACATAGTCACACTATAGTTTTCCAGGCTGGCTGTGCACATCCGGAGTCTGCGCGTACCTGGTGCACTGCTAAGTAACAAACGCATTAAATAACTGAGAATACATATTGTATGCTTTTTTTGATTACCAACGAAACGCAGCTGAGTCGACCAAGGAGTCCGCCGTGTTGTTTTCATGGGACGCCATAAACCCATCCCTGGGGGCTTAGCTGCAGCCGTCCGGACTGCAGATACCCACGAAAACAACACGGCGGACTCCTTGCCCTTGAGTGCTTCGAGCTACGTTTCGTTTAGAATAAAGGCCGGGTCCGCCCGGTTGTGTCGCTGAACAGTCACAGTTCAGGGTAAACAGCAAAATTATTTTTCGAGCAAGGAGCAACACATGCACCATATCAAACGAATGGAAACGACCCGGCGAATGAGTAAAGTTGTTTGTCATACTGGCATACTGTATCTTTGCGGGCAGGTGGCCGACAATAGCGATGCCGGTGCCGGCGAACAGACTGAAAACATGCTCGCCAAGGTGGATGCTCTATTGGAATCGGCAGGCAGTGACCGCGAAAATATCCTTTCTGCAACGATTTATCTGCGCGATATGAGAGACTTTGCAGCGATGAACAGCGTCTGGGATAGTTGGGTGCCCCAGGGCTGTGCTCCGGCACGGGCATGTGTAGAGGCTCGACTGGCTCGGGCCGATCTCCTGGTTGAGATATCCGTGATTGCGGCGCAAAAAGAGGAAAGTAGAGGGTAAAAATACAAACTATACAAAGGAGACTGCGGTGGAGCGGTTTTTTAAATATGCGCTGACCATATTGATCAGCACGGTGGCCGCAATGTCATTTTACCAGGTTATCATGCGATATATCCTTGAGATACCGGTTATGGGACTTGAGGAAACCCTGGTATATCCGACGCTCTGGCTCTATTTTCTCGGAAGTGTCAACGCCTCGCGGGAAGATACCCAGATCAAGGCCAATGTCCTCGATGTCTTTATCAAGACGGATCGGTCTAAGCTGGTGGTAAGGGTTATAGCCGATCTCATGTCTGTTGTTGTTTCCTCCTGGCTGACCTATTGGGCTTACGACTATTTTCGCTATGCCCTGCGTGTCTGGAAGGAAAGCCCCACGCTTTATATCCCCACATTTTATGCCGAATGCTCGGTGTTTGTCGGTATGGTATTGATGACAATCTTTGCCTGTATCTACCTGGTGAAAAATTTTCGAAAACTTATTTCCATCAGCCAAGCTGAGCAAGGAGCGTAATCATGGAAATTGTTACCATATCACTCATCGCTTTAGGAGTTCTCGTTGTTTTGCTGAGTTTTGGTGTCCCGCTGCCCTATTGTTTCGGAGGGGCGTTGATGACCATGTGTCTTTTCGGCGGGGCCACCATGCAGGGCACAATGGTCTGGGGCTATAATCAGCTTTCCAATCCGGTTCTGCTTTGTATCCCGCTTTTTGTTTTTGCCGGCACGATTATGAGTGAAAGCGGCATCGCCGCCAGTCTGCTGCGCTTTGTCAATATCTTTGTCGGCAGAATACAGGGGGGACTGGGGGTGGTCGCTTCGGTGAGCTGCGCCATAATCGGTGCCATTTCAGGCAGCGGGCTCACCGGTGTGGCCGCCACCGGTCCTCTGCTTATACCGGAGATGGCGGAAAAGGGCTATCCCCGCGGCTATGCCACAGCTCTGGTTGCCAACTCGTCAATACTGGGGCTGCTCATTCCCCCCAGCGTTACCATGATCATCTATGGCTGGGTGACGGACACCTCCATCCTCGCCTGCTTTCTGGCAACCCTGGGACCGGGAGTGTTGATAACCCTTCTCTTTGCCACCGTCAATATGGTGATGTCGCGGAAATTCCCACTGGTTCTCGATCCGCCCAAGAAACCTGCTGAAGCGGTGCGGGAAGGCGTAACGTATACAACGCGGGCCATACCCGCCCTGATTATGCCTCTGATTATTCTTGGTGGTATTTATGGAGGGATCATGACTCCCACCGAGGCGGCGGCTGTGGCGGTGATATATGCCATTCCCATCGGCTTTCTGGTGTACAAAGGATTGACATGGGCCACTTTTTTACGGGGGGCCAAGAGTTCGGCCACCGCTGTCGGGTCAATAATGATCATGATCATTTTCTCGCTGATGCTGAGTCAGATTTTCGTCATGGAGGATGTGCCCCAGGCCATGGTGGAAGGAGTTTTCAATATTACCCAGAACAAGATCCTGCTCCTTATTCTTATCAATTTTCTCCTCTTTTTCGTCGGCATGATAGTCAACGATATTACTGCTATCATCCTTATTGCCCCGTTGCTGCTGCCCCTGATGGAGGCAATAGGCGTAAGCCCCGTGCAGTTTGCCGCAATTATGGGGGTTAATACCGCCATGGGTGGAGTTACCCCGCCCTATGCTTCCATTCTCTACCTGGGAATGCGCATTGGCAAGGTGGAGTTTTCCGAAGTAATCAAGCCGGCGATGATCCTTATCATCTTCGGTTATGTGCCGGTGGTCTTTTTGACATCGTTATGGCCGAGTCTGTCGCTGTTTTTTCCTGGTCTTTTCGGCTATTAATAAGCTGATCCAGGTGTGCTGATCGGCTCAATGATCAATGGAAGTCAGGCGCTTCAGTATGGCCAAGCGGGAAGTGCCCGAGCTTTCATATTTAATCAACATTACATGAGAGGTGTGTACCATGAAAACGGTTACAAAAGTGAGTATGGCAATGCTTGTCGTCTGTGCAGTTTTTCTGGCAGGCGTGGTTCAGGCAAAAACATTGAAGATTTCCCATGTGCGTCCGCAGGATACCGCCATTGATAAGGATCTTCGCTGGTTTTCCGCCAAGCTTAAGGAGACGAGTGGCGGCAAGATGAAAGCCAAGATATATCCAGCCAGTTCCCTGGGTGATTACACCGTGGTTCAGGAACGTGTCGGTCTTGGTGCTGTGGACATGGCCTGTCAACCACCGGCCTCCGCTGCGGACAAGCGTTTCCAGGTCGTTTACTTCCCCTATATGGTAAAAGACTGGGTCCAGGCCAAAAAGAACTACTCGCAGGGTGCACCGCTGCGCGAGGTGGTCGGTGAGCTCTATGCCGAGCAGAATATTCATCTGCTGGCTGCCTGGCCTGTCTATTTTGGCGGAATTTCCCTGAACACTGAACCCGTGGCACCGGGTGATCCGGAAGCTGATAAAGGAATCAAGCTGCGTGTTCCCCCCATGAAAACTTTCCAGATGATGGCTGATAATACCGGCTATATGGGCACTCCGATTCCGTTTTCCGATGCCTTTACCGCCGTGCAGACCGGCGTGGTTGATGGTGTGATAGGTTCGGGCGCCGAGGGCTACTACGCTTCTTTTCGTGATGTGACGAAATACTATATCCCTTCAAACACCCATTTTGAGGTGTGGTATCTCATCATTAATAAGCGTTATTACGATGGCCTTGACGAAGAGCAGCAGCAGCTCCTCACAGATGTCGCAATGCAGTTTGAAAATCGACGCTGGGAGAATGCCGAAGCCGACCAGGCTGCAAATGAGCAGCGTCTGGCCGAGTTTGGCGCTGAAATTGTAAACATCAGCGATGACGAGATTGCCTCCATTGCTGCCAAGGTCCATAAAACAGTATGGCCGGAGGTTTTGGAAGATGTTGGCGAGGCCTGGGGACAGGGCGTCCTTGACAGTATAGTGGAGTAATAGTGTAACGCTGCTCCCCGCCGCTCAAGGTGCGGGGAGCAGATCTTAACACCTCAACAGCTGCATGTGTCAGATTTCTTGGAACGGGGGATGTTATGAAAAGAATGTTCAACATACTGCTGTGGTGTTTAGCAACTTATATTCTTTAACTTTGCGATAAAGCGTGGCTCTTGATACACCGAGTTTGCCCGCTGATTGTGTCATATTCCAATTCGTTTGCGCCAGTGTCTGGGTGATCAATTCCTGCTCCATCTGTTTGATTGTCCCCGATCGCAGCGGCGGTGCCATGGTCATCTGAGGGGCTATTCCAAGGTGCTCGGGGTGTAACTCACCATCTTCGGTGAGGTGCAACCCCCTTTGTATGGTATTTTCCAATTCGCGTATGTTGCCGGGCCAGTCATAATTGATAAGGCAGTCGAGTGCGTTACCTGAAAGTTTGCTTTTCCCGCCATAGCGTTTGATGAAGTGGAGGGCGAGAGCCTCAATGTCTTCGGGGCCCCTTTGGCGAAGTGGAGGCAGGTTTATCTGGACAATGTTGAGTCTATAGAAAAGATCCCTGCGGAATTGATTCATGGCGATCTTTTGCTGCAGATCGACATGGGTTGCGGCTATGATGCGGGCATCGGTTTGTGTAAGGTTGCGGGCGCCGATCCTCTGCACTTCTCCCGTCTGTAAAACCCTGAGCAGCTTGACCTGCATATCATGAGGCATATCGCCGATTTCATCGAGCAGCATTGTACCGCCGTTGGCCAGCTCGAATTTCCCTGGCTTTCCTTTTTTTGAGGCACCGGTGAAGGCGCCGTCGACATAGCCAAAGAGCTCACTCTCAAGCAGCTCTCCGGGAATGGCCCCGCAGTTTATGGGGACAAACGTCTGACTGGAGCGCTTACCGCCGTTATGAATTGCCTGGGCGAACAGCTCCTTGCCGGTACCTGTTTCCCCCAAAAGGAGAACCGTGGAATCGGAATGTGCGGCGCGTCTGGCAAGCTCGACGGCATCGCTAAATGTCTGGGATGTACCGATAAGCAGCTCAAAGGTGAAATAGGGTTCCGTCCCGGAAATCCGATTGGCGAGTTTGCGGATATCGGTGAACTCCTCAAACACCATGACGGCGCCAAGAAGTTCATTTTTCCGTGACACAACCGGTTTGGCGGAGTAGTAAAAATGCACATTCTCCGTATCTATCTTCAGACAGACCTCGCGCCCCTTCCATTTTGCAGGATTGGTGCGCAGATCATCGAGATTGAGGTCCAGCCCCTTGAGCACGGAAAGGGGTTTCCCCTCAATATGTTGGTGTTTGAGGATCTGTTTACCCTTCTGGTTTGTTTTCCATATGCGCATATCAGTATCGACGGTCAACATTCCGGTTGCAGCAGATTCGATGACCCGGTCGAGGAATCCGGTATACAATGACATTTCCCGATTTCGACGGAGGAGTCGCATATGCTTCTCAATGGAGCGGGCCGCCATGGTTATCATTATAAGGGTATGGGGATGGACCATTTTACTCACTCCGGAGACCACCAGGATTCCCTGGAAGTTGCGGTCCTTGCCGAAAATTGGGGCGGCTGAGCTGGTAAAACCGTGAGCCTTTTTGCAATAGTGGTCCTGCTCGTTGAGCTGGATGGGAAAGTGCTTCTCCAGGCACAGGCTGATGGCGGAAGTGCCGACATCCTTTTCTTTCCACCGGTATCCCGGAGCGCAATTTCCCTCGGCAAACAGCAATGTTAATGTTTCATTGCCGGCGAAGTGGAGGATGAAGCCGTCGCTGTCGACGAAGGCAATGATGAACTGTTCCGGTGAGAGGAGTTGATAGAATTCGTCGATATGGGCGACTACCACGTTGAGCAAGTCCTTGTTGGTGTTCTTGCGCTTCTTGAGCTCAGTCGGTGACAACTTGAACTGCTCGGGGTTACGCGCATCGGGACAGACACCAAAGTCCCTCGAGCGCTCGTGGGAGGCCTTGATTTCCTCTGCCATTATGGCGCTTGAAGGGATGACCGTTTCGCTGTGCATCTGTTCCATACCGCACCTCTTGGGAAATGTCGAGACAGCCAGGCTGTGTGTTTCTGACGAAGGTGCCGGGCTCACCGAGCAGGTGGTCCTGCCGTCGATTGTGTCAGAAATAAACACCTTTGATCTCTGCTGCGCTACGGCGTGCCCCAGCTTCTGCTGCAATCGTCTGTCCGGTGCGAACGCCGTGTTTGATCATGTCATTGATGCCGATACCTTCCCAACCAAAGCCGCAGACATGGAGCCCGGGAAAATCGCGGCTCAGCCTGTCACGCCATGCAAGCAGTGCCGGGTAGTCCCGTTCAAGCTGAGGAATATTGCCCCACGGACGTAAAACCTTGGTGTAGGTCGGTTCCCCTTTGAGTTCGAGCACGTCTCTGACATCTCTGTGAGCCCTGTCGATGAGCTCGTCGTCGTTCAGCTGCAACCGTTCCGGATGGCGGCGGCCCCCCACCAGCGTTTCAAAAAGGATATGACCGGAGGGGGCTCTGCCGGCAAACATATTGGAAGAAAACAGTGTTCCCAGGGAGAAGCGGCCCTCCTGCTCGGGAGTCAGATAGCCGAACCCGGGGGGGAGTGTGGAGCCGTTGCCAAATCCAAAGACCACGGTGAGAATCCCAGCCTCGGGAACCTTGGGCAGCGGCGGCGGGCTCATGTCGCGCAGCAGCTTGAGAGCGGTATTGGTCGGGACCGCCAGGACGAGGTTGTCGGCCTGGAAAATGCCGCGGCTGGTGGAGATTTGCCAGGTGTCCTTTTCTCGTTGGATCTTCAGAGCCTCGCAATTGAGAAAAAGATCCATGTCGGGGCGTAGATACTCTGTCAATCTTTGCGGCAGTCGCGCCATTCCTTCGGGGAAGCTGGTCATGGACGGCATGGTGAAACCGCGACCATTGCCCCGATGTTTTTTACGGCCCGCTTTGGCTTTGGCGACAAGGCCGCGAATCACCGAGCCATGCCGGCGCTCAAGAGCACGGACTCCGGGCATGACACTGTCAATGGTGAGCCGGTTGAGGTCTCCTGCATAGGTTCCGGTATAGACCGCGTCAACAAAGGGCAGCAGGGCGGGGCCAAAGCGGTGATTGACCCATTTTGCCACTGTGGGTTCTCCATCCAGCGGTTTTTTCCAGAGATCGGCCAGTACGCGCAATTTGGCGCTCCAGGGGATGAGCGGTGCGGTGACGATTTTCAGTGGTGTCTGGGGGATCATCCGCAGCCGGCCGTCGATGAGGACATAGCGGACAAAGTTGATCAGCGGCGACTTGATGCATTCTTCTTCAAGGCCGCACTCGCTGAGGATATCACGGCTTTCCGCGCAATTGTCGAGAAAGCCATGTGGCCCTATCTCCGCTGTGTAGCCATTTTCCCGGTGAGATCCTATAACACCGCCGGTGCGCAGGTTTTTTTCCAGGACAGCGAAGCTCTGGCCATAGCAGGATGTACGAAGAGTATGGGCCACGGCAAGGCCGGAGAGGCCGGCGCCGATGATGATTGTATCGCGATGGTGTGTCATTGCAGTGTGTAGGTGATTTTTTGGTGCGTTATGGCAATATCTATCCAGCCGCCGTCGGCCAGCATCCCCGGATTGACCACCGGTGTGGGGCCTATATAATCCGTTCCCTTTGATTCATGGATATGACTGACCACGCATAAATCAGGGGCAGTGCTTTCTATGAACTTTCGTATAACTCTGGAGCCCACGTGCTTGCCGCTTTTGAGGCGATCAACTTTTGTATTGTGCGGTGGGGCATGGCTGACGAAGATTGTTGGAGGCGGCGAACCGGTAATGGGCAGGGCCAGCTCGATGAGCTCTTTTGCCTGTTCATGTGCCTCATGGATTGCCTGGTGGAGACGGTTTTCGCTGAGCTCCCATGGCGTGTCAAAAGGCGTGGGGTTGGATCCACCCACTCCATAGACACAAACCTGACGTTTGACCATATGGGCCTGAGCGTGCAGATTAATTTCAAGATCGCTAAGATAATCATTTACTTCAATATTGTCCATATTACCGGCGAGACAGAGGAGATTTTTGTTGTGGCTGAGGATATCGCCCAGCACCGTTTTAGCATCCTTTCTGTTGCCAAAGTTGGTGATATCACCGCTGACAATTATAAGATCCGCGCTGCTGATCTCTTCTATTTCCGCAAGCGTTGAGGTGGTCATATGAATATCGCCAAAGGCTATAATTTTCATGGTTTTTCCTCGTTCAAGGCAGGGGGAAAGGTATGTCTGCGACGGACTTGACATGATGTGATATGTGCTTACCATTTTCGCCGACTTAGAGAAAAAAATCAATGGGAAGAACTCTATGTTTTTTACTTTCCTTTCTTTGTAAGAATTATTGAGGTGAACAGATGACCACGACAACACATGAATTTCAGGCGGAAACCAAAAAGCTTCTCGATATTGTCATCAACTCGCTCTACACCGAGCGTGATGTCTTTATTCGCGAACTCATCTCCAACAGTGCGGATGCCCTGGAGAAATTTCGACATAAGAGTCTGACCCAGGATGACCTCTTCGATGCCCACGTTCCTCTTGAGATAACCATCGATCTTAACGAGGAAAAGCATACCCTTACCGTCACCGACACCGGTATCGGCATGACCCGTGAGGAACTTGCGTCAAACCTCGGCACCATCGCCCATTCCGGCTCAGGGGATTATCTCGCCGAACTTGCGGAAGCCATGCAAAAGGATGTCAACCTGATCGGCCAGTTCGGCGTCGGCTTTTATGCCGCCTTTATGGCAGGGTCCAGGGTGCGGGTGCAGAGTCGGTCATGGGACGGCAGCCAGGGCCATGAGTGGCTCTCCGACGGCTCCGGGTCTTTTACCATCGAGGAGGTCGAGGGGCTGCACCGGGGAACCCGTATAATTGTTGAGCTCAAGGAAGAGGCCCAAGAGTATGCCCAGAAGTGGAAGGTTGAATCAATCATTAAACAATACTCAGCCTTTGTCACCTTTCCCATCAAGCTTGAGGGAGAGAAGGTCAACACCGTACAGGCGCTCTGGACCCGCAATAAATCAGAGATTACCGAGGAGGAGTACACCGAGTTTTATAAATTTATCGCCAACGCCTTTGACGAGCCCACCTTCCGCCTGCATTTTTCCGCCGATGCGCCACTGGCTATCAACGCCTTGATTTTTGTGCCCAAAGAGAATTTTGAGATCATGGGCTTTGGCCGTGTTGATCCAGGTGTTAATCTCTACTGCCAGCGCATACTCATCGATCAGCAGTCCGAGAATATCCTGCCGGAATGGCTTAGATTTCTCAAGGGAGTTGTGGACAGTGAGGACCTGCCGCTCAATATCTCCCGGCAGGCCCTGCAGGACAACGCCCTTGTCGCCAAGCTGCGCAAGGTTATCACCAAGCGTTTTCTCAAGTATATGGAGGAGCAGGCCAAAAAGGATCCGGAAAAATACCTTGAGTTCTGGAAAACCTTTGGTATCTATATCAAGGAGGGGGTTACCAGCGACTATGAGTTTCAGAAGGAGCTGGCCAAACTGGTGCGCTTTGAGTCCTCCAAGTCGGAAGACGGCAGGCCCATCGGCCTGTCCGATTACGTTGCCCGCATGAATCCTGATCAGGAAGAGATCTATTACATTAATGGTGCATCGCGACAGGCCATTGAGGCCGGCCCCTATGTGGAGATGTTTACCAAAAAGGATATAGAGATTCTTTATACCATGGAACCCATCGATGATTTTGTCCTCAACCATTTGGGCGAATTTGAAGAGAAGAAGCTTGTCTCCGCCGATCGCGCCGACATCTCACTGCCTGGGGGAAACGAGGTGGCTGACGATGAAAAGAAAAAAGATGAAGACAATGACGGCCCCTCTCTGCCAAAAGACCAGGAGGAAACCCTGGTGCAATGGCTCAAGGACACACTGGGGGACAAGGTGGCCGATGTTATCGTCTCCAAGAGGCTGGTGGATTCACCGGCAATGATCGTCAATCCGGATGGCTATATGACCTCCTCCATGGAGCGGGTTATCGCCATGAGTCGGCAGGAGAAGGGAATGCTTGCTGAAAACAGTAAGAAGAATATGGAGATCAATCCGGCCAATCCGCTTATCAAGCGTCTTGCTGCTATGACGAAGGATGATGGCGATTTTGCCGCTGAAGTGGCCGAGCAGATCTATGACAATGCCATGATCCAGGCGGGATTGCTTGTTAATCATCTTGATATGGTGAAGCGCAACTACCGAATATTGAATCGCGCCACGCAGGGGTAATCCCAGGTGGTGTAAATACATAGTGCAACTCCCCGGACGGAAGAGGAAATCCTGTCGGACTCTTCCGTCTTCCGTCTTCCGTCTTCCTTCTTTTATGTTTTAGATATTGAAAAATGGCGACCTTCGGTTTATAGAGCTGTAATATCATATCTGGAGTTATACCTCTTTGGGAGGTTGTCCGAGAGCAGATATTTCTCTTTCGATTAAGGCAAACAGGGTACTTCCGCATGGTCGCCCGGTATCTGCGCTAAAACTTTGGATCTAAAAAACCAGTCAAACTGTGAGGATTTGTATATGCCCATTTTTCTACGAATATCGACAATCCTTCTGCTTGTCCTGCTGCTCTTGCTGCCGGGCTGCTATTCCAAGTCAAGAAGACACCTGGCCTCGGATGCCGGCCTTATAGAGGTGGACCGCTCAAGCCGCCATGATGTCCTCACCTACCTTGGTGAGCCGGATCATCAGCGCCGCCTTTCCGACACCCGCGAAGAGTGGCTGTATGTTGAAGAACAACCATCGGAATTGCAGCGTGCCCCTCTGGTGGGCGGTTATTTCGGCGGCAGTGGCCATGAAAAGGTGTATATCGTTTTGGAAAATGACATCGTGCAGTCATGCCGTTTCAGGGAATCAGGTAAAGATGAGTTTGACTGGGCCGATGACTATGACTGGCAAGAGAGTGAAGAGTGAGTGACAGTTATGCCACAAGCCGCGCCCGGATGGTTGAAGAACAGCTCAAGCCGCGCGGTATAACAGACCCGTTGACCCTTGCGGCCATGAACGAGGTACCGCGGCATCTCTTTGTCGAGGATGCCATGCGGGCCAGGGCCTACGGGGACTACCCATTGCCCATTGCATCGAGCCAGACCATTTCCCAGCCCTTTATAGTCGCCCGGATGACTCAACTTCTGCAGTTGCGCGGTGGTGAAAAGGTTCTGGAGATAGGCACCGGTTCCGGTTACCAGGCGGCTATCCTGTCGCGTATGTGTGAGCGGGTCTATACCATTGAGCGGATTAACCGTCTTCTTGCTCAGGCCCGGAAGGTGTTTGATCAGCTTCGCTATTATAATATTGTTGCTAAACTTGATGATGGCACGGTGGGGTGGCCGGAAAACGGTCCCTACGATGCCATTGTCGCCACCGCCGGCGGCCCGGAAACTCCTGCACCGCTTGTCGCCCAGTTGGCTGACCCGGGACGTATGGTGATCCCGGTGGGCGGGCAGGATGTGCAGCAGCTCCAACTTCTTACTAAAAACGAAGGTACCATTACCGTCGAACATCTGGACAGGGTACGGTTCGTTGATCTTATAGGCAAGTATGGCTGGTCCGGTTGATCGTGCCCAAAGCGGGATGCTGCGTCGTATTTACGACACCTGCATGGAGTGGCTGGAAAGTCCCTATGGCATATATGTCCTCTTTATTATCGCCTTTGCGGAATCGTCTTTTTTCCCGCTGCCCCCAGATGTCTTTCTCATTGCTCTGTGCATTGGTATTCCCAGGAAGTCATTCAAGTATGCGGCAGTATGTGCCATAGGCTCAACCCTGGGTGGTGCTTTCGGGTACGGTCTGGGAATGTGGGCCATGGAAGGGATCGGCCAACCGATTGTCGAGTGGTACGGTCTGGCAGACAAGTATGAGCAGGTGCGTCATTTATATAACGAGTATGATGCCCTGGCGATTTTTGCTGCCGGTTTCACCCCGCTTCCTTATAAACTCTTTACCATTACGGCCGGCGCCTTTGAGATCAAGTTTTTTACCTTTCTGCTGGTCTCCCTGGTCTCCCGCTCGGCACGATTCTTTCTGGTGGCCACCTGCATTTATTTCTTCGGGGCCCCGGTGAAGAGATATATCGATCGCTACTTCAATATCCTCTCCATTGTCTTTGTCATCCTGCTGGTCGGTGGACTGGTTGCCGTGAAGTATCTTTTGTGATCATATCCAGTTTACCGTAAAGCTCAGCGCATCGTCTCAGCAGTATACTGTGATGCACACCCCTGGGAACACCCCTGAGTATTCCTGCAATCTTGTCCATAGACCTTTTACGAATAAGATAAACAGGTCGGAAGTTTTGCATGGTAGCCGGTTGTCTTTTACCGCTTGATGAAATAGAGGTTATTGTCATTGGACATCCCCCTGTCGAACACGTAGCCGTTGTGGCTGAAAGCGTGTAATGCACTGCTGGAGCTCAGACGATTGCTTATAATATGGTGAACGAGAGCGCCTCGGGCCTTTTTGGCATGGATGGCCACGGTGCGGAGTTTCTCGCCGGTGTGCTCCTTGAAGAAGACCTTGACCACTTTTCCCGCCAGTTTATTGCTTGCTATCACCTTGAAATATTCATCGGAGGCAAGGTTGAGAACCTCTGCCGGATCGTGTCCGGCAAGCGTTGCCGTCAACGAGGATGTTACCGGCTCGCACCAATAGTTATAGAGGCTGGCGTTGCTGTTTTCCATTGGTCGGAAGCGGCTTGCCATTTCCAGCCTGTGGGGCTGAATGAGATCGAGGGGCCGCAGGATGCCGTAGAGCCCAGAAAGGATACGAAGGTGATTCTGGGCAAAATGGAAATCCTCCAGGGTGTAGTTGTCAACATCCATTTCGGCAAAGACATCACCTCGAAAGGCCAGCAGGGCAGGGGAGCAGTTGCTGGGGGCAGGGCAAGAGGTGAAGCGGACAAAGCGCTGCCGGGTGGTTTGCGCCAGTTTGGCGCTAACCTGCATCAGTTGGCCGATCTCGTCGGTGTTGAGCTTTTGCAATTTGTTTGCAAGCGTCATGGCCCTGTCCTGGAATTCCGGCAGGGTGGTCTCTGCACAGGTGTGTTCCGGTTCCTGGGTTTTAGAAGGAGAGAGCAGTATCAGCATAAAATGGTGTCATGAAGTTTAAATGTCTTTGATGAGTATGTCGCCAGGCACTCGGAGCTGGGTCTAAAGAGGATTGATTTACACAAATGGCCTTTAATTTTTAAAGCTATGTACCGGAGCTGGAATCCTGCCGCCCCAACCGACGAAACGGCTTGATTTGCCGACGTTGCGAACCTCCATGATGGGGCTTGCCCCAAAGAGCCCGCCGAAGTTGACATGTTCCCCGGCCTCTTTGCCTGGGACGGGTATAAGCCTGGCAGCGGTGGTTTTGTTGTTGATCATGCCGATTGCCATTTCATCGGCAATAATGGCGGAGAGGGTGTCGGCATCAACGGAGCCGGGAATGGCGACCATATCGAGACCAACGGAGCAGACGCAGGTCATGGCCTCAAGTTTTTCCAGGCAGAGCTCCTTTTTTCCCACCGCATCGGCCAGGATGGAGTCCTCCATCACGGGAATAAAGGCACCGCTGAGGCCTCCCACCGTTTTACTGGCGAATATTCCACCCTTTTTTACGGCATCGTTGAGCATGGCGACGATGGCTGTGGAACCCGGTGCGCCAATGGCATCAACTCCGAGGATATGCAGTATTTCACCGACGCTGTCGCCGATGGTGGGTGTCGGTGCCAGAGAGAGATCCACGACGCCGAACTCTATGCCCAGGGCTCTGGAAACCTGGCGGCCCACCAACTCACCGCAGCGGGTCACCCTGAAGGTGGTCTGCTTGATTTCGTCGGCAATGTCGTCAAGCAGGAGATTTTCTCTGCCTTTGTTGCCAATCAGTCTCTCCAGCGACCGGGCGATAACACCGGGACCGCTGACACCGACATTGAGGACGGCGTCGGCTTCGCCTGTCCCGTGGATGGCACCAGCCATGAAGGGGTTGTCACCGGGCTGGTTACAGAAAACCACAAACTTGGCGGCCCCGAACCCACCCGCCCCGGCAGTGTTTTCAGCAAGATCCTTGACCGTCTGGCCCACCATGGCCAGTGCATCCATGTTAATCCCCTTGCGGCTGCTGGCAATATTAATGGAAGCACAGACCTTGTTAGTGACAGCCAGAGCCTCGGGGATGGAGAGGATATATTCGCGGTCCGATTCAGAAAGTCCCTTTTCCACCTGGGCGGAAAAGCCGCCGAGAATGTCAACGCCGGCAATGTCTCCTGATCTGTCCAGGCATTTGGCCAGTTCGATGAATTCATGCCGGGTGTATCCCGCTCCGACCAGGGCGATGGGAGTGACGGCAATGCGTTTGTTGACCACGGGGATGCCCAGTTTTCTGCCGATGCGATCGCAGGTCGGTACGAAATTTTCCGCAAGTCGTCTGATTTTTGCCTCAATATTTTCACAGGTTGCGCCTATGTCGCCGGCCCGGCAGTCAAGCAGGTTTATCCCCATGGTCACAGTACGAACATCGAGGTTTTCCTTTTGTATCATTTCTACGGTAGCAAGGATTTGATCCGAGCGTAACATGTGCATATCTCCTGATATAGTTTTGAAATAATGGTACATTCAATGCGACAGTCCTTGCGCCGATACCGATATATGATTTGGTGGGATCGGGTGAGCTCCTAGGAGGTTGTCCGAGAATAGGCATTTTCGTTCAGATCGAGGCGAACTCGAAAAAATTACCGGAGGCATATAAATAATATTCCGAGGATAATTTTTTCGAGTTCAACAAAGATATGGGCGAAAAGGGCATTCTCGGGCGGCCTCCTAGATCAATGTAACCTCATTGGTCACCCTGAAAATATCATAGTGCTGCATCATCACGTGCATGCCCGCTGTGTCGGCGTAGGCATCGAGGTCATGGCGAAGCTTTTTGATGTCGACAATCTTGCTGAGGTCAAGCTGCAGAACCATTGTGTATTGGTCGTCGGAAAGGGTTGTGGAAAGATCAAGGATATTAATATCACGCTCACAGCAGAAAGAGCTGATGCCATGGACCAGCCCACTTCTGTTTTTCCCCTGGGCGGTAACGATATAGGTTTTTGGGGGGAGCCCACTTTCGGCGTTGCTGTGAAGAGGGGACTTGATTGCCTGAATAATAGCTTCAAAGGTTTCTTCTGATTCGCTTGTGATAAGTTGCTGCCGAACATCTTCTACAGTAATATCATCAGTAAAAGTAGCTATCAACGTCATGGTAAGATAGCCGCACAGCAGGGACTGGTTGATATCGGCCAGATCGCCATGGAGTTTATAGATGGCGCCGGTAACATCAGCGATGATTCCCGTTCTGTCTTTCAGCATTACGGTTATGACCATCTGCCGTTGCATATGTACTCTCTCCTTAATAACAGTGTCTGGTTGCCGGGTGTGCGGGAAGGTGTGTTCAGTCCATACAGCCGTGGCCTTTGTCTACGAAAAACAGCCATTGTACCCATCTGCTGCTGAACTTGTAAACAAGAATAGCGTGGTGACTACAATATACCCCCTTCAAGGTGTATCACTGGTGGTGCCGGGAATGTGAAGCGTGGAAAAAATCAGCGATGAAAGGGAAAGCGTTTGCGTTTTGCAAGAGGTGTCTCCTTGCGGTTATCCAGCATGTTTTTAACCTGTTTGAGCTCCATCTTCGCCTTACGGAGTTCTTCTTTGAGGCTGTCCTGCTCATGAAAAGGGACCTGGTTCAGCGTATCTTCAAGAGTATGTACCCGGGCCTGGCATTTATAAACTTCCTGGGCGATGGCTCTGATTGACATGGGGTGCAATCTCCTGGGTTGAGGCGGGGGTGCTGTATTGCAGGCAATTTAGTCGTTGTTCTGCGCAAGCTCCACCATTTCGCGTACCTGCGGACTGGCATCATCGGCCATGGTCGTGATGAGTTCCTTGGCCTCCCTGGTGCCGATAATGCCAAGAATGCCTATGGCCTCCCCCCGGATCAGGGCAGAATCGTCGTTGAGCAGGGAGGCGAGGGATGGCAGGGCACGGTCTATCTCGGCTGCGCCGAGAGCCTGGAGTTCTTCAAAAACAATGGTGAGTCCCAGCCGGACATTGAAGCGGTCGTCTTGAAGAATTTCTCCGGTCCAGCCATAGTATTGCGGATTTCTTCGAAACATGGCGACAATATTTTCCATATGGCCCATTTCCAGAAAATCGGCAATAACCTTTTTGAGTTCAGCATCACTTACCGTATCCACACCCATTATTAGTACCTTTGCCACAACAGCTCGTATTCTTGCAAGGCATCGTTGATTCGTGACTGTGTCCTCGCCTGAAGTGTAAAATGACAGGGCTGGTTTCTTCGAACTGTGATAGTATTTAACAGCCTTTATGGTGTTTTTGCAATATATTCTACGTGCAGGATGTATATACATCGCTTTCATCGCTTTTAATAAAAAACCGGTGCCGGATGGATATTGCATTGCGTTATGAGTAAACTCTTTGGCATAGTACATCTTTTGTCGATCTGAACAACATTTCTGAAAGAGCAGGCGTTCTCGGGTATTATTGAGTATACTGCGCTTTTTTTACAGTTTGTATTCATCCGGAAATGCCCTCATTACGGTGCGCAATGAAGAAAAATAAATTTATTGAAGAGCTCAAGGAAGGCGATCATGTCGACGATCTCTTTCTGGTGAAAACTTCCAAGCTGGCCGAAACACGGGCCGGCAAACCGTGTCTGTTCCTTGACCTGGTGGATAAGAGCGGAGAAATCAGTGGACCGGTATGGGATAATGCAGAAAAAGTGGCCGCGATCAGCCGCGTCGGTGATTTCCTTCACCTCAGGGCACAGGTGCAGAGTTATCGTGATAAGCTGCAGTTGCGCATTGAGCACATCGAGGCGGTGGACAAAGCGCAGGTTGCGCTCGCCGATTTTGTGCCGTCTTCTGTGTATGATCTTGATAACATGGCGCAAAAATTCCAAAAGATAGTGGCATCGGTGGAAAATCCATGGATCCGCAAGCTGCTCAATCGTTTTTTCCAGAATGGTAAAATGTGGGAGAGTTTCCAGACTGCCCCGGCGGCCAAGGGTATACATCATGCCTATGTCGGCGGCCTTTTGGAACACTGCCTCTCCATGGCCGGCGTTGCTGATATGTTGTCGAAACATTATCCGGGGATAAACCGCTCGTTGTTGTTGGCCGGAGTCTTTCTGCATGATATAGGAAAGTTACAGGAGTTGCAGGAAAATACCGGTCTGGTGGAGTATACCACGGTTGGGCGGCTCAAGGGGCACCTGGTGATGGGGAGTGAACTGGTGGCTGAACAGGCCCACAGAATAAAGGAGTTTCCCGAGGAGTTGTTGCTTCAGATTCAACATTTGATTCTGAGCCATCACGGCAAACAGGAGTTCGGCTCACCAGCCGTTCCCATGACTCCCGAGGCCTTTTTACTGAGTTTCATCGATGATCTCGATTCTAAAATGAACCTCCTGGAGCAGCTGCGCCGCAAGCAGTCGGCCAAGGGGCATCTGTGGACCGACTATCAGCGCAGCCTTGAGCGGTTTTTATATCTGGGCCCACTGGAACAGGAGCCCGTGGAAGAGCAGCAACCGGATTTGGCTTCGCGGCAGCGGCAGAAAACACTTTTCTAGATGTCGGATTATGTATATCACATGGAGATGGGCAGAAGAGTATGCAATCATCGGTATCCGATAGTCCCTTTGTGGAGCTTGGCGGCCAGCGCAGGGCCAAATCGCTGCTGGAAAAATCGCTTTCTTGTGGTCGTATAGCCCACGCTTATCTTTTCAGGGGCCCGGAAGGGGTGGGTAAAACGCTATTTGCCGCCGCAATGGCGAAAGCATTAAACTGTCGAGTATCGGGACCCGCCGGGGCATGCGGACAATGTGCCTCCTGCCGCAAATATGACTCGGGTAATCATCCCGATTATACAGTTGAAAAGCCCGAAAAAGGAGTGATCAAGATAGAACGGGTGCGGCAGCTCACTAAATCGTTATCGTTTCCGCCGTATGAGTCGCAGTGGCGTGTCGTGGTGCTGGAGGATATCCATACAATGCGGCCTGAAGCAGCCAACAGTTTGCTCAAGACGCTGGAGGAGCCGCCGGAGGGCAATGTTCTTATTCTGACGGCGGAGACCTCGAAGAGCATCCTGCCAACGATGAGTTCCCGCTGCCAGATTATTCCGTTTTTCCCTCTGGGTCTGGAGGAAACGGCGGTTATCCTGCGCATACAGCATAATTTTGATGCCGAGCAGGCTGGGCTGTTGGCGCGTTTGGCTGAAGGAAGCCCGGGAAAAGCTTTGTTGCTCCATCAGACCGATATGATTGCAACATGGAGAGGTGTGACCGAAGTTTTGAGCAATGAAGAGTTACGCAGTGAGCGCCACTGTGCCACCGTTATGCAATGGGCCGCCGATATGGCAGATTTGAAGGAAAATCTTGTGCCGCTGTTGGGCCTTTTGCGCCTGTGGCTTCGTGATCAGCTCGATGAGATCGAAGATGACGAGCAACAACGGCATCGTGGGGCGAAAACACAACAACGGGTCTTTGAGAGCATGGAGGCGGTCGATCAGGCAGAGCGGCAGCTTGCCCGTAACTGTAATCGTTTACTGGTGTGCGAAATGTTGCTGTTTCGATTACAATAGAGGGCATTGCAGAGTCCATGGCAATATCAGTGAACCTGCATGTTGATGGACAGTTGACACAATGGTGCCGGTCGGCTGGTAGTATTGAACGATTATAAAACTGCCGCGCAACTGCTGCTCGCATAGAAGAATAGCCCTTGAAAAGAGTTGATCTTATGACAGATACGGAAGAACAGGCCAAGATATCTTCTGAAGAACATTTGGAGGAACATGTCTTTTATAGAATACGTTTTCGCTTTGATGGGCAGGAATTTACGGCGTCATCAGCGATGGCGGATCTTCTGGCCGGTGAGACGGTTATGGCCAAAACCGACCATGGTCTTGAGCCGGCGACTATCATTAGAAAAGCACCGTCCTGCTGCGGCTGTGGAGAAAAACGTGGTGCAAGCTATACTGTGGTCCGACGGTTGACGGAAGAAGAACATGAGCGCTACGAAAATTTACCGGTGGCCGAGCAAAAGGGTCTCACCGTGTGTGCCGAGCTGATAGCAAAGCATTTTCTTGAGATGAGCCTTGTCAGGGTGGAAAAATTTTTTAACGGTAGTAAAATGATTTTTTATTTCACCGCGGATAATCGGGTGGATTTTCGTGAGCTGGTCAAGGATCTGGTACAGGAATTTCGCACACGTGTGGAGATGCGCCAGGTCGGTGTCCGCCATGAGACGAAAATGCTGGGTGGACTGGGGACTTGCGGCAGGGAACTGTGCTGCTCGTCCTATATGAAAAAGTTTGATTCCGTCTCCATCAAGATGGCCAAGGAGCAGGATCTTCCGCTTAATCCGGCCAAGATTTCGGGGGTCTGCAACCGGTTGCTGTGCTGCCTGACCTACGAGTTTCCAACCTACCATGAACAGCGCCGTAAAATGCCCAAGGTCGGCAGCTGGATAACACTTGATGGTGTTGATTATAAGGTTAAGCAGCAGCGCCCTCTGCAGCAGCAGCTCATCGTGGTTGCGGCAAATAATGAGGAACTCGTGCTTGATGAAAAAAAATGGCAATCCCTGCAGAGGGGCAAAAACAAAAAGCCCAAAGGTGAAAAACACTGATGTGGCATCTTCAACTCTACCAACGAAAGTCATGACTGCTTATATAACAACACCCATATATTACGTGAATGCTCAGCCGCACCTCGGCCATGCGTATACCACCATCGTTGCCGATACCTATAGCCGATTTCGCCGGCTCTGCGGTGACAGCGTTCGTTTCCAGACCGGTACGGATGAGCATGGCGATAAAATTGTGGAGGCGGCGTACACGCAGGGAAAGCAACCACAGGAGTATGTTGACGATGTCAGTGAAATGTTTCGCAGCACCTGGAAGCTTCTTAAAATTACACCCGATTATTTCATTCGAACCACCGATCAGAATCATATTGCCACCGTACAGCGGATACTGCAGCAGGTGTATGAGAACGGTGATATTTACTTTGCCGAATATTCCGGTCATTACTGTAAAGGCTGTGAGCGTTTCCTCACGGAAAAAGAGCTCGTGGACGGCAAGTGTCCGGACCACCAGGTACCGCCTGAAGAGATAACGGAACAGAATTATTTTTTTCGCATGTCGCGATACAGGCAGCGTCTTATTGATCACATCCATGAACATCCTGATTTTATAACGCCGGAAAGATATCGCAACGAGGTCCTTTCCTTCCTCGGCGAACCGCTTGAGGATTTGTGTATTTCCAGGCCGACCGCCAGGCTGACCTGGGGGATACCGCTGCCCTTTGACGATAATTTCGTCACCTATGTCTGGTTTGACGCACTTATTAATTATCTTACCGGGATAGGCTACCCGGACGGAGAAGAGTTTCGTAAATACTGGGATGTGGCGGAGCACTTGATTGCCAAGGATATCCTCAAGCCGCATGCCATTTACTGGCCGACCATGCTCATGGCCATGGGGGTTGCACCTTTTGCCAAACTCCATGTCCATGGGTACTGGAATGTCGATGACACCAAAATGTCAAAAAGTATTGGAAACGTTGTCAGGCCAGCGGAACTTATCGAGGAGTATGGCAGGGATGCCTTGCGGTATTTTATTTTGCGGGAGATGTCCTTCGGGCTTGATGCCTCATTTGGCCATGATGCCATTGTTGCCAGGAAAAATTCCGATCTGGCCAATGATCTGGGCAATCTCTTTTCTCGCTCCATTACCATGCTGCACAAGTATTGTGATGGAGTGGTTCCTGCTCCAACGGACAGGATGGAGGAAGCCGATATCCAGCTGCGCCAAACGGCGCAGCAAATGTTTGAGGACTATCGCAAACACATGGGCTGCTTTGCTTTTCACCGCGGTTTACAGGCGGTTTGGGAGCTTGTCAGCCAGGCCAATAAATATATTGTTATCAGTGAGCCCTGGGTTCTTGTCAAAAACGAGGCACAGGGTGACAGGCTGGCCACGGTTCTTTATAATCTTGTCGAATCGCTGCGTATGATCACTCTTGCCGTTTCTCCGGTGATGCCGGAAACGGCGGCGAGCATGGCGGCGACCCTGGGGCTGGCCGACAGGGCTGAGCTGGTGTTGAGCCTGGAGACAGGAGCCGCATGGGGTGGATATCCGGCCGGTTTGAGTGTTGGCGAGGCGGTTGCCCTTTTTCCACGGGTCGATGTGAAAAAGGACAGCAGAAAAGAAGCATCGCCGGCAAAGCACAAGAACACGCAGCGTTTTGTTGCCGAAGAGGGAGTTATAACTTTCGAGCAGTTCAAGAAGGTGGAGCTCAAAGTCGCCGAGATCACCGCGGCTGAACGGGTAACAAAATCGGACAGATTACTTTTGCTGAGCGTCGAGGCCCCTGAAAAACGAACCATCGTGGCCGGCATTGCCGAGCACTATGATCCGCGGGACCTGCCCGGTATGCAGGTTCTTCTTGTTGCCAATATGAAACCGACGAAGATCATGGGAATCCGCTCGGAAGGTATGCTGCTGGCGGCAAGGACCGGCGATGGAGAAAATGAGCGGTTAGTTTTAACAACAGTGAGCGCACCGGTAGAAAACGGCAGCGCTGTAGCATAGCAAGGGAGAGTGATATGTTTGTGGCACAAAATTTTTTACTGGCCGTGGCCCAGTTGATTGATTTCGCCCTCACGGCGTATATGTGGATAATTATAGGAAGGGCTGTTATTTCCTGGGTCAATGCCGACCCCTATAATCCCATTGTCCGTTTTCTCTATGAGGCCACCGAGCCACTCTTGGGGCGTATCCGTCGGGCGCTGCCTATAAGCATGGGAGGTATCGATTTTTCACCTTTGATTCTTATCATGGCTATTATGTTTTTACAGAGTTTCCTTGTTCCCACACTGAAACAGATAGCGATGTAGGTACATATCCTCCGCTATATGGATGGTGCAAATTTTCTTAGCAAAATGCTGATGACCACCAAAGCTCAGCTCGAAGCACGAAGGGCAAGGACATCACATGTGATGTCTTGGGTCGATGAGTTGAACTTTGTTGGTAATCACAATCAAAATTGAATGGAGCATTGTCATGGCTATAACCCCGCAAGCTATTAAGGACCAGGAGTTTCTCGTTAAATTCAGAGGGTATGATCCTGTCGAAGTTAAGGCGTACCTTGAGCTCATTGCCGAGGAATTTTTCGAACTGCTCGAGCAGGTGCGCCATCAGGTTGATGAGCTCGATGTTATTGTGGAAGAACGGGATATGCTGCAGGCGGAAAAGATAAAGATGCAGGATGAACTCAATGAATCCCGGGGCAGTTCGGAGGAGATCAAGACGGAATCCGCCCAGAGAGATGATGAGGTCGCATCTCTGCAGGCCGAGATTGAAAATCTCAAGAAGGAAGTCCAATCCTTTGAGAGGCAGTGCAGCGGCCGTGATCAGGAGCTTGCCGAGGCACAGACCGTGATGAAGAGGCAGGAAGAGGCTATCGCCAGGGAAAAAGAACGTAACGATAAGCTCAACGACCGCATCGATGATCTCGAAAAGCAGAATAAAGAGTTGCGCAGTGAGGAACTCAGTTTTAAATCAACCCTGGTGGCAGCCCAACAGTTTACCACTGAGTTAAAGCAAAAAAGCGAACGGGAAGCCCGGAGGATTGTGCAAAAGTCCAGAGAGGAGGCCGAACAGCTGCGCCAGGATACTTTTGCCGAGCTTGCCAAATATCCGGCGGAGATCGAACGCCTCAAAAAGAAAAGGAGTAAGGTTCGTGACGAATTGGAGGCGGTACTGACCTTGTCGCTTGAAAACCTTGATATTTTTAAGGATGAAGATGAAAACGACGACGGCGAACTTTTCGAAAAAATCGAGCTGGATGATAGTGCAACGAGGGCGAACAACCATGTCCCTGCAAAGGAAAATGAGGAAGAAAATGGGGATGAGCTTCAAGACATACATGTCAATTTCGACTTGATGGATGCAACAGGGGAAAGTGAGGAGAACGCCTTCTTCCTGAAAGATGAGACTGCAGATGAGACTGCAGATGAGACTGTAGATGAGTCCACGGAGGAGTCTATGGATGCGTCTGCCAATGATGATTTGACGAAAAACCATAACTGAGGAGCATGACCTGGCTCACCGTGATAAAAAACGAGCGGATGGGGCTCAAGGTACTTGTCCGGCCCAAAGCCAAAAAGACAGGGATTGTTGGAGTTCATGACGGCATGCTCAAGCTTGCTGTGGCTGCACCACCGGTGGATGGCAAGGCCAATCAAGCAATCACAGCATTCTTCGCCGAGGTGTTCGGTCTCAAGAAGAAAGACGTGCAAATTGTCAGCGGGGAGCGCTCCAGGAAAAAAGTTGTTGCACTCGGAGATCTCAAGGCACATGCTATTCGAAAAACGCTAGCGTCACTGCTGCGTGAAAAAGGGGCGCGGTAGAAGGGGGGGATCATGGCACTGCGAAAATATGTTATAGCCAATTGGAAGTCATATAAAAAGATTGCCGAGGCACGACGCTGGCTTGATGAGTTTGCCGAACTGTATACCCCGGTGAATGGCGTTGAGGTGATTATTGCCCCAACCTTTCTCTGCCTGGAACAGGTATCAACCCATTTACAGTCGCTGCGTTTGAAAAATGTAGCGCTTGCCGGTCAGGATGTGTCCCCTTTTCCCAAAGGAGCCTATACCGGGGCGGTGGCTGCGGATCTCCTCAAAGACATGGTGGAGTATGTCATCGTCGGTCATTCCGAGAGAAGACGATACTTCCATGAAACCATCAATGACATTGGCAATAAAGTACTGGAGTCCACCGATGCCGGTCTTACCCCGATTGTTTGTGTTGACAAACCCTATGCCATGTCTCAGCTGACCTCTCTTGGCGATATTGACAGTGATGCAGTCATTCTGGCCTATGCACCGGTGGATGCCTTGAATTTTCGCATCCCCCATCCTCCCGAGAAGGTAGCTGAGGATGTGAACTTTATCTCCGAGGTCCATCCGCGCTGGCCCGTTATTTATGGAGGGGCCCTGGATGTCGATAATGCTGAACGTTATGCCTCCGTGGCAGGTGTTGCCGGCCTTTTTGTCGGATCCGCCAGTCTTGAGGCGAAGTCTTTTGCCGCAATGTATACGGCGGTCACCGGGCATTAAAGAGTTTTCCGATAGCAACTCTATGCCTGTACATTTTGAGAGAAGCCCGATGTAGAACAGGTAAGTAGACGGAGTGAGACCCCGCAAAAGATCTCGCTTCCGGATGGAAACCAGATGGCTATTTGTTTTTCTTCGGCAGCAGAAAGGAGATGACGAATCCCGCTGAATAAGCAGCGGCAAGGATGAGGCCTATCAGTCCGATATTGCCGAGAAGGCCGTGCTCGCGTGAGATGTTATCGGCCAGGATAAGGATGGAGGAGCCTACGATCAGAGCCGATATGATCATGGCAAGTCCCATGACCCTGCTGGCCAGATCTATCTTGGAGGCCAGGTGTTCTATACGTTCCAACTCGAGATTGAGGGTGAATCTGCTCCGCCGGATATTATCAAGGAAGCGCTGCACATCCTGGGGAACGCCCTCCAGTAATGCCAGATAACTGCCCAAAGACTTCATCATTCTCTCCCGCAGGGCTTTGTAGCTGTAACGCTGAGAAATGATATCACGGATCTGCGGTTCGACATGGCCCAAAACATCAAAGGTGGGATCAAACTGTTCCGCAACGCTTTCAATAACCGTCAGTGATTTGGTAAGCAGCAGCAGGTCGCTGGGGCATTGGATACGAAAGCGCCGCAGCATGGTAAAAAAATCCTGCAACAGGGTTGAGATGTCGATGCGCTCGAGGTCGCTTTGCTGCACCTGATTGACCAGATGCTGCAACTCAAAGCGGAAATCCTTGCGGGAGGTGATGGATGGGCTGGCATCCGTCAGTTCTATGACCACTCGGGTGAGTTTGTCAAGGTTGCCGCGAATAATACTCGCCACCAGATCGATGAGCAGGTCGGTGGTTTTTTTGTCGAGTTGGCCGGTCATGCCGCAGTCTATGAAACAGAGTTTGTTGCCGGGCAGAAGGAAAATGTTGCCGGGATGTGGGTCGGCGTGAAAAAGCCCGAACTGTAAGCACTGTTTGAAAACGGCGTCGGTACCACGTTGGACGATCTCTCGCCGTTGCGTGGCGTTTAACTCATCGGGTGAAACTTCGGAGAGTCTTCTGCCCTTGATTTCTTCAAGAGTTAACACATTTCTGGTGCTTGCCCCCCAGTGGACCAACGGAAAGGTGACGCCGCCATCGTCTTCGAAATAGCGGCGCAGTCTGTCGGTGGCCTGCCCTTCATAGATCAGATTGACCTCTTTGAGCAGTTCACGGGAAAACTCCTGGGCGACGAGAATGGGGCTGTAGCCTAGATCGGAGAAGTATTGCTCAACCAGTTGAGCCAGGTTCTGGAGCAGGGCCATGTCTTCTTCAACAATCTGGCGGTTTCCCGGCCGGATGACCTTTATGACCGCGTCTCGGCCGTCCGTCAGCTTGGCTTTGTGTACCTGTGCCATGGAGGCGGCGGCAAGGGGAACTTCGTCGATTGAGTCAAAGAGGAGTTCAAGTCTTCCAGCAAATTCGGTGGCCAGGACTTCCTGGATAGCTGAGAAGGGTACAGGTGTGCAGCGGTCTTGGAGTTTTTTGAACTCTTCCGCCCATTCCGGGGGGATGAGATCGGGACGCGTTGAAAGAATCTGGCCGAGCTTGATGAAGGTGGGGCCAAGAACTTCCAGGGCCATGCGGATGCGCACCGATTTGGGTTGATCTCCGGCATGCGCAGCGTCACCGGTATCTTTTTTCAACTCAAAAATACGGGAGAGTCCGGAGTCGATCAGAGCCTGGCGAAAACCAAAGCGTGTCAAAACCGTCAGGATTTCTGCGAGTCGACGGGTTCCCAGGATGGTCCGTTTGATTGCGTTGATTTTCATGGAATTTAAGAGGTAAAAATGGATAAAATGGCACTGTATTGAAAACCGCCTTGGCGAGAACGGTGAGGTGTCTTTGCCGGGGGATCTATGAGAAGAATGTTGGCCATAAAACCTGTCCGTCTGTTCGTATATCCGTGTAAAAAGTTATACAGATCCTGTAAAAAAACAATGTGTGTAGTCAAGTATATATTCTCAGGTTGGAAAAAAGCAAACGGAATTGGCAAATTTGGTCAGGCTAGATTGACGAAAGCGCAGTTCCCAGGATCATGGCTGTCGCCTGGAGGCGCTGGTGATAAGTTCGCGCAGTTTTTTGCGGATTTCTCTGGCCTTTGGGATAGGGGCGATGGAGGGTAAAAGTTCGGACACCGGCGCCGGTGGGGTGAGCCGTAGTTTGGCGTCGAGTTTTTTGCCGGCAATCCGGTTCTGGGCGAAGCCGGTTTCTCCCATGCTGCCATTGTCGAGGCCGCGGAGGAACTGGAAAATTGTTTCTATATCGTTTTTGCGGTAAAAAATGTTGATCTGCTCACATAGAGTGGCGTGGTCTTCTTCTAACGAGTTATATGTTTTTTGGTAGTTTAAGATATCATTGTAGAGTTGCTCATAGGCATCAAAAAACAGGTTGTGGAGACATCCTTTACGGGTAAAACCCCGCTTCTTCTGGTTGTTGATGATGGCCTGCTTTCGCGGTTCGGTGTTGATAAAGGCGTCGAAAAAAAAACCTTCAGCTAATTCGGTAAGTTGGCGGAAACGGCTGATGAGATCATGTTCTTTGAGGAGATGGTAGATGCGAACCAGGTCGTGGCCGACGCTTTGCTCGAGCTCGATGGCCGCCCTTTCTATATTTTGAAGATAAGTGCCCGTGTCCTTTTCGATCGTTCTGCGGAAGCCGAAAAATCTCTTTGCTATATCTTGCTTGACTTCTACAGAGAGGTGTTTGTCTATATTATCCATAACATGATAAAGAACCAGGGTCTGATTCTTCAGCTAGTGGCGCACAGTCGGATGTAAAAAACGTTGCGGTATGGGAAAGTGTCCATTATGCAGTATGTTTCGCCGCAAGGTGTTTGAATATGTACTTGACTGTGAGCGATATTCCTGTAATTTGCTATCTGCCTGCCGGTTAGATATTGTGTTCTGCAGTATCGTCGTTATTTTTACAATGGCTACTCCAGTCCAGGGGCAACAGGGCAACTCCAGTATTGTGCAGGAGTGCAACCCTATGAAACATTCTTATGGGATTTATGGAATCACGTCAAGATATAAAGGCCACAATTAAAGAACAAACCGATATCGTCAAGATTATCGGTGAATATGTTGACTTGAAGCGCAGCGGAGTGCGCTACCTGGGACTCTGCCCCTTTCATGGTGAAAAGACACCTTCGTTTTCAGTGCACGGAGCACAGCAGTTTTATCATTGCTTCGGCTGTGCTGAATCAGGTGATGTCTTCTCCTTTCTCATGAAATACCATAATTATGATTTTCCCACCGCGCTGAAGTATCTGGCGGACAGACTTAATATTGTGCTGCCTGAGAAAAAGCTCTCTTGGAAAGAAAAAGAACAGCAGGAAAGACGCGACAGGATGTATGCGGTACTTGAGAAGGCGACACGGATATATCAAAGATGTCTCCAGGATGAGGCCACCGGGAAGATGGCCCGGCAGTATCTTCAAAAACGTGGAATTCCATCGGCAATCCAGGCGCGTTTCCAGCTTGGGTATGCCCCGCCTAAAGAGCGGGTCGGCTGGAATTTTCTGGGTGGAAAACTGTCCGCCGAAGAGCAAAAGCTCGCTGAAGAGGTGGGGCTTCTGGCCAGGGGGAACCATGGAGGCAGGTATGACAGGTTCCGTGACCGTTTATTGTTCCCCATTCATGATCGCAAGGGCAAGGTTTGCGCATTTGGCGGCCGTATCATTGGTGAGGGCCAGCCCAAGTATATGAACTCTCCTGAAAGCCTGATCTATAATAAAAGCAGTAACCTGCTCGGCCTGCATCAGCAGATGCAGGAGATTCGCAAGAAAAAAAAGGCAATTATCGTTGAAGGCAATTTTGATCTGATATCACTGGTACACCACGGCTGTACCAATGCGGTTGCCCCACTGGGGACTGCCCTTACGGCATCGCAGATCAAATTGCTCGGCCGATATGCCGAGGAGATGATTCTGCTCTTTGATGGTGATGCCGCGGGTGTTAAAGCGGCAATGCGTGCTGCGCCCCTTTTTCTTGGTGAAGGTGTGCATGCTAAAGTGGCGCTGCTTCCCGAAGGTCATGATCCTGATACATATGTTCAGCAATTAGGGGTGGAAAAGCTGGAGGCGCTCTGT
>JBHEOR010000021.1:0-515 GCA_046260685.1 Desulfopila sp. | reverse complement strand
GCCGGAATTTGTGGTCAACCAGTTGGTGGTGGAGCACGGCTTGTCCCTGGAGGGCAAGAGTAAAATTGCTGAGAAGATACAACCATTGCTGGCTGCTGCTCCCTCCGCACTGCAGCGCTCCGTCGTGACAGCCCATTTTGCAGCAAAGCTCGGGGTTGCGCCGGACCGGCTCGAGGCATCTACAGCACCAGCGGATATCAATGAGCCGCAGCAGCGTGCACAGCAACCAGCCAGGCGAGGCGAGGCGGAGATGTTACGGCCGCTTACTGCAGCGCAGCGAAGGCTGGTTGAGTTTATGATTCTTCATCTTGAGTTTTTCCAAGAGCTTGAACGGGCTGGAATCAGGACTATTCTTCAGGGAGGGATAGGGGAAGTTGTTTTCCTCCAGATTCAGAGTATGATATATGAAAATAATGATTTACAGCCGGAGGAGGTCCTCCAGGCACTGCCCGAGGGCGCCGAGAGGAAACTGGTCAGCGACACTTTGTTTAAAGCGGCGGAGGGGAGTGAAGCGG
>JBHEOR010000209.1:0-4339 GCA_046260685.1 Desulfopila sp. | reverse complement strand
CATCCATGTTGCACAGGCTGCGTGACAGTACCTCCGCAGGTGCGCTCTGCTACTTTATCGATGAACCTGAAGCCGACTGCGCGGCAACAGCGGTGACACAACTAAACGGAGAAACTTCCGCTTCCATGGCCGATGTTCGGGAAGCGGATCTGATCGGAATTATCAACTGTAATTTAATAAAAGATGGCCCGATGATGGCCCTTGCTATTCGCCAGGCATGGCGCAAGGGAGCGAAGGTCTATCTGGTTAAAGACCCATCCACGCCGGAAGTTCAACAGGCGCTCCCCTTCGAGTGGATCCTCGTATCGGCAGCAGATGACATTCCGTTCCGCCAAAATGATGATAAAAAAATCATCATTATAATGGGTTGCAGTAACAAAGCAGAGGATTTATCCCGGGTTTTACCAAAAGACGCCAAACTTGTCTATCTGCTGGACGGACCGAACGCTTTCGGCACCGCACTTCTTTCCCTGGAGCATGAAGCAACCTCGCTTACAAAGGCCATTGCTAATGGAAGGGTAAAAGGAATTATAGCCATTGAGGCAGATATACCGCCTGAACTGCTGGAAGCCATACCCTTTATAGCAGCTCTGGATTGGCGTAATACAGATACCGTCAAGGACGCCTTTATTGTTCTGCCGACCACTGCCTGGGTGGAAATGGACGGCACCTTTATAAACAATGAGGGCCGGGCTCAGCGGTTCAAAAAGACAATGGACCCAGGGCTGCCGATCAGAAGATTTGATGCGCCTTTACATCCGCCGAGGCAGCATACTTTCGAAATTCCAGGGGGCGAGCCGCGTCCTGCCTGGAAAGCTATGGCGGATATTATCGAAAAGCTGGAAGCAGGGCGTGGAGGCGAACCGTTTTCCGGTCATTGGGAAAAGCTGCATGATCTCAACGCTGAAGGGAACGGCTCTATGTTTTTTCATATTCAAGACAAAACCAAAGGCAAGGTTAAATAGCACCGCAAAAGCGCTTGGAAAACCTTATGACTTATGATGCACTCGACATAGCACTCATGTTAGGCAAAATCGCCCTGATCTTTCTGGTGATCCTGACTATGGCCGCCTATCTGGTTTTAGCCGAACGTAAACTGCTGGGCCGGATACAGGAACGTTACGGCCCGAATCGGGCAGGTCTCTTCGGGCTTCTTCAACCTCTTGCCGATGGTATCAAGCTGATAACCAAAGAAGATTATAAACCTTCGGTAGCAGACAAATGGCTCTTCTATCTGGCCCCTGCCATGTCTGCTATCCCGGCCATCATGATTTTTGCAGTGATACCTTTTGGAGCGCCGATTACCCTGTTTGGCCGCGAAGTCCCCATGCAGGTCATCGATCTCAATGTGGGACTGCTGTTCTTCATCGCTTTTTCCTCCATAGCCGTTTACGGAACTGCCCTTGGAGGCTGGGCGTCAAATTCCAAATACTCGCTGCTGGGAAGTATCCGTGGACTTGCGCAGCTGATTTCCTACGAAATCACCCTGGGATTGTCGCTTGCCCCGGTGGTTATGCTGTCTCAGTCTTTTCGGCTCTCGGAGATTGTGCAGGCGCAGGAATCCTGCTGGTTCATTGTCTACCAGCCGTTAGCGTTCCTCATCTTTATGATCAGCGTCTTTGCCGAATGCAAACGTATCCCTTTCGATCTTCCTGAAGCAGAAGGAGAGCTGGTCGCCGGTTTTCATACCGAATATTCCGGCTTGCGGTTCGGCCTCTTTTTTGTTGGAGAGTACATCAATATCATCGTGCTTAGTGGACTGGCAACCACGCTTTTTCTAGGTGGCTGGCAAGGTCCTTTCCTGCCGCCGGTCGTTTGGTTTTTGATAAAAGTGCTGGGTTTTTCTTTTCTCTTTATCTGGATCCGCGGGACTTTCCCGAGATTACGCTATGACCAGTTGATGCATATGGGATGGAAAATACTGACACCGCTGGCATTGCTGAATATTGTGGCAACCGGATGGTTCATTATGCTGAAATAGACGTTGAGCATCATTCATGCTGTACGACCGCCTGCGACGAAGCAGAAAAAAAGATATTACAATGTAAAGAGAGAATATGTCCGTTATCCATGACACAAAAGGCATGCTGCTTGGAATGTGGACGACCTGGAAGAAAGTCTTCCGCCGCCCCGTAACTCTCCAATACCCTGAGGAGAAGCGTGTACCTTATCCGCGCTACCGGGCAAGGATTGTATTGACACGCGATCCCGACGGCGGCGAGCGCTGTGTTGCCTGCTATCTTTGTTCGGCCGCCTGTCCCGTCGACTGTATTTCAATGCAGTCGGCTGAACAGGAAGACGGCAGGCGTTACGCGTCATGGTTTCGCATTAATTTTTCCCGCTGCATATATTGCGGTCTCTGCGCTGAAGCATGTCCGACAATGGCAATCCAGATGACTCCTGATTACGAATTTTGCAAGAGGGATATCATGAGTTTTGTCTATGAAAAAGAGGATCTCTTGATCGACGGCTGCGGCAAATCCTCCGAATATAATTTTTACCATCATGCCGGTGTCGGGGTAACACAACAGCGCGGCGAGGGAAAAGAAGAGGACAAACCGGTAGACTTGCGCAGTTTACTGCCATAAACCCTCAAAATTAACCAATCTCATTGGATACAGTATGGAACAACTAATCTTCTACACACTGGCCATTGTGACCATCATCGCTACTATCTTTGCCATTACGGAAAAGCACCCGGTACATGCCGTCATTTACCTGGTGACCTCTTTCTTTGCCCTGGCTGTTATATTTTTTCTCCTGTCCGCTCCAATGATTGCCGCTTTCGAGGTGATCATTTATGCAGGTGCAGTCATGGTGTTGTTCATGTTTGTTGTCATGATGCTCGAGATGGGCAGACCTGAAGATGCCAGGCGTCCTCCCTTTATGCACTGTCTTCCTGCCCTGCTGCTCTCCGGTATTATCCTGGTTTCGCTGGTGCTGCTGCTTAGCACCAGCTCTCTCCAGGTTCCTGACGGCTCGCACGCGTTGAGCGTCACGGATTTTGCGCTCACCCTCTTCGGGAAGTATGGTGTTGCCATCGAGATCATTTCCATGCAGTTACTTTTTGCCATAGTCGGTGTGCTGTACCTTGGAAGGAGGTTCATCAAATGATCGTGCCGCTTATGCACCTGCTCATTCTTGCTGCAATTTTATTCTGCCTTGGGCTGATATGCGTAATGATCTGGCGTTCAAATGTCATCATGATGCTGATAGGAATAGAGATTATGCTGAATAGTGCCATCCTGGTATTTGTTGCGGGATCGAACTATTGGGGCAAGGCCGATGGACAGGTTTTTGCGCTCATGATCATCGCTATGACAGCAGCCGAAGTCTCTTTGGCACTGGCGATGGTCGTCTATCTTCACAGGAGAAATAACACGGTAAACGTAGATGTATTCAGGGAGTTAAGAGACTGATTTACGGCATCACCATCCTAATTTTTAGGTTCTTACGAGGTTAGAAGAGTGAAAACAGCCATTATATTTATAATCCTGCTGCCATTGCTCGGGGCGGTCTTCAATATCCTGATGGGACGGCTGATTTCCCGGCGGGCGATTGAGGTTATCGCCTGCTCCGTTATCTGGGGAAGTTTTGTCGCCGCCCTGTTTGCTGCAGGTATATATTCGGGTTCCATTGTGGTTGAGGCCGGACCCTGGCTTTTTTTGTTTGATCTCAACGCTCCGTTTTCCTTTTACCTCGATCCGCTCTCTCTCTCGCTCTGCCTGATGATCACCTTTGTCTGCGGCTTGATTCATCTCTATTCCATAGGCTATATGCACGATGATCCCGGCTATGTGCGTTATTTTGCTTTGCTCAACCTGTTTACGGGAGCGATGCTGGTATTGGTGCTGGCCGAGAATCTGCCCCTGCTTTATCTCGGATGGGAGGGAGTTGGATTTTGCTCATACGCCCTGATCGGCTTCTGGTACAAGCAGACAAAGAATGCCACCGCAGGCCGCAAGGCTTTCATCGTTACCCGAATCGGCGATATCGGTCTGGTCATTGCCATCGTCTGGATGTTTAAGCTCTTTGATACTCTTTCCATCACCCAGATAAACCAGATGGGTAACTCCGTCAGCCTGGGTGTAATCACCGCAATCGGTCTCCTGCTCCTTTTGGGGGCGATGGGTAAATCCGCGCAAGCACCTCTGATGGTCTGGCTGCCCGACGCCATGGCCGGTCCGACTCCGGTGTCGGCGCAGATCCACGCTGCGACCATGGTAACTGCCGGGCTGTATCTGCTGATGCGCATGTTCCCCTTGATTCAGCTCTCAACAGTTGTCGTCGCCGCAATAGCCGTGACAGGAGTGTTCACCGCCTTTTACGGGGCAACCTG
>JBHEOR010000208.1:314-4364 GCA_046260685.1 Desulfopila sp. | reverse complement strand
CTGCACACCTTCGCCGCTGACATCGCGGGTGAGCGAGGGGCTGTCGGATTTTCGTGCGATCTTGTCAATCTCGTCGATATAGATAATTCCTCGCTGCGCCCGCTCGACATCGTAATCGGCAGCCTGGAGCAGATTGACCAGAATGTTTTCCACATCATCGCCGACATAGCCCGCTTCGGCCAGGGTGGTGGCATCCGCCATGGAAAAGGGCACATTGAGAATCCGGGCCAGTGTCTGGGCCACCAGTGTCTTGCCCGACCCCGTCGGTCCGATGAGGATGATGTTTGACTTCTGCAGCTCGACCTCTTCCTCGTTAACCGGTGCATCTATTCGCTTATAATGGTTATGAACGGCAACAGAAAGCACCTTCTTGGCGTACTCCTGGCCGATGACATACTCATCGAGATGCGTGTTGATCTCCCTGGGCGCCAGCATTGTCGGCGCAGTCGGCTCATCATCTTCTTCGCCGCCTTCGTCCTGGACGATCTCGTTGCATAAATCAATGCATTCATCGCAGATGAAGACATCAGGTCCGGCAATCAGCTTATTGACCTCATCCTGGTTTTTGCCGCAAAAAGAGCAGCTGCAGTCTTCGCCGTTGTTATCCATCTCACTCATTTACTTGTCCTCTTGCTCTTCGATTTCTTCACGTTGGGTGAGCACCTTATCAATTATACCATAATCTTTTGCTTCGGTTGCGCTCATAAAATTATCACGTTCAGTATCTTTTTGGATCTTTTCGATGGGGTTCCGGGAATGAGAAGCCAAAATTTCGTTGAGCTCTTCTCGCATCCGCAGGATCTCCCGGGCATGGATATCTATATCCGTTGCCTGCCCCTGGAATCCACCCATTGGCTGATGAATCAATATACGCGAATGGGGCAGCGCGTACCTTTTGCCTTCGGCGCCGGCGGCCAGAAGCAAGGCTCCCATGGATGCGGCCTGGCCCATACACAGTGTCGCAATATCGCACTTGATATATTGCATTGTATCATAAATGGCCATGCCGGCGGTAACCGAACCACCGGGAGAGTTGATATAAAAGGTGATGTCCTTGTCGGAATCCTCCGCTTCCAGGAAGAGAAGCTGGGCAATAATGACATTGGAAACCATGTCATCGACACCGGAGCCAAGGAATACTATGCGCTCCTTGAGAAGCCGGGAGTAAATATCATAGGCACGTTCTCCACGAGGAGTCTGCTCTACTACCATGGGAACAAGGTTCATTGTTTTCTCCTTAAACTACACGACTGCAACAGGCTGATACCTGCTGCAGTCGCTTTAATTTTTGATCCATCTTCTCTCCCGACCGTCTCGGGCCGCGCTGTCCATGAGAGCGTTCTCATGACATAACGCACGGAAGTGGAACCTTGAAATAATCTTTGGAGTAGAGCGGTCAGCCCTCGTCCTCCGATGTTGGTTCTTCCACCGCTACTGCAGCGGGCTCCTTGAATGTCACTTTTCCGCGAAGAAAGGTAAGCACCTTCTCGTTGAGCAGCTCATTCATCAGCGGCAAAAGATCGTCACGACTGCCGAAAAATTCTTTCACCTGGGCCACCGACATATCATGTTGATCGCCGATACGCTTAAAACCGCGATCCATATCTTCTTCGTTGACCTTGATCTCTTCAACCTCGGCTATCTTCTTAAGTATAAAATCACCACGAACGCGCTGAATTGCAACCGGTCGGTTGTTTTCCGCCAATATTTCTTTGCTCAATCCGGCTGCCTCAAGGTTCATGCCACTCTTTTCAAGCTGTTCCTCAGTCTGTTTTATCATCTGTTCGACTTCAAATTCGACGAGGCGTTTGGGCACTTCGAACGCATTCTGCTCGAGAATGGCCTTCATGATGCTATCGGTCAGCTCACCTTCGGCGCTTTCTTCTTTTTCCCTGGTCTTTGTCTGCCTGATGGAGCTTTTTAGATCATCAAGGGTTTCGAAGTCTTCACCGACATCCTTGGCAAATTCATCGTCTAATGCGGCCAGGACCTTTTCCTTGACATCTTTCAAGGTCACCCTGAATTCTATCTTCTTGCCGCCCAGCAGCGGATTTGGATGCTTCTCCGGGAAATCGACCTCGTGACTGGCCTCTTCTCCCTTGTTCATACCGATGAGTTTTTTCTCAAAATCGACGCCCATCTGGCCGGAACCGATCTCAACGGAGGTGTCCTCGTTTTGGACCTGCTTCATGGCGTTGTCTTTATGGTAGCCCTGGTAGTCTATAATGACAACATCGCCCTCCTGCACGGGCCGATCTTCCACCGATTTCAGCGGCGCCATCTGGCGCTGGAGCTTTGCAATTTCCTCATCGACCTCTTCGTCCGACACTTCGGTTTGCGGTTTTTCTATCTCCACATCCTTATATCCGGCAACCTCGAAATCGGGACGCACATCCACCTGGGCATGGTAGGTGAAGCCACCGTCTTCAGTATAGGAGTGATCAAGAATCTCCGGATGGACTACGGCATCGATTTTTTCCTGCTCAATGGCCTCGAAATACGACTCCTGGACCAGCTTTTCACCGACATCGCCTTCGACCTGCGGCTTGTAAGATTTTTCGATGATGGAGCGAGGTACTTTGCCCCTCCTGAAGCCCTTCATCTTGGATTCTTTCTGCAGCTTATCATACTCTTTTTTCAGCTTTTTCTGCACATCCTCGGCAGGCAGTGTTACCATGATCTTGCGCGTTAGAGTTCCAACTTCTTCAACCGTAACTTCCATCTGTACCATCCTTTTTTTAGCTTTGTCTTCAAAGACTGAATATAGACTGAATATAGACTGAATATAAACCAGACTGAATATAAACCGTTTAATGGTGCGAGAGGGGGGAGTCGAACCCCCACACCCTCAGGCGCTAGATCCTAAGTCTAGTGCGTCTACCAGTTCCGCCACCCTCGCAATCCATCAAAAGTACATATTGTTACTGCACGAAAGTAATGCACAAAAGAACCTTTTTACCATCTTTTAGGTATATTTGCGAAAATAAATGATCGTATCAATCAACATTTCCATTACATGAGTCTGACAATGTGTAATTCACAACATGGGCGCAGTCAAGGGCTATCGGGATATAAACACAGTTTGCCGGTCATGGGAAGGCGGCAAAACCAATTTACGGCATAATCGAGCTCTATTCTTGCCAATATCGTCGATAATGGCTATTGTCGGTCTCACTGTACCATGCTTTACCAATGCGCTCTACCAATACACTATATACAACATCACGAGGTTCAACATCATGAGGTTACCATGATCCATAGAAGAAGTTGTTTTATTTTGTCCGTTGTCCTGTCCGTATGCGCCATTGCTTTTTTGACCCTGGCCGCCTCCGCCTTCGGAGCCGCGGATTCAGCATCATCTTCCTCGCGTCTGCAGTGGCAGGTCCGTGCGCACTATCAGATCCCCGACAAACCTGTCGATCTGGTCCATTCCCTTGATGGCAAATATGTCTTTATACTCACCGATCAACACAGGGTCATGGTCTATTCCGCCCAGGGCGAGTTGCAGGGCTCGATACCGGTTGATGCCGGTGTAAGCGCCATCGACATAGCTCCTCGAGCGGAAATGCTCTATCTTATCAACAGCGAGAAACAAACATTCTCCGCACTTTCGGTGAGCTTTATTCGCGATATAGACATCAGCGGATCACCCTTTCTCGGCCCTGTCGATGCACCTGTCACCATGGTCCTCTTCACCGACTTTGAGTGCCCATACTGTGGTGAACTTGAACCTCTGCTCAAGCAGGTTGTGCAGCGCAATCCGGAAAACGTCAAGCTCGTCTTTAAAAATATGCCGCTGCAGTTCCATAAATTTGCCGATCCCGCAGCACGCGCTGCCCTGGCCGCCGGAAAACAGGGTAAATTCTGGGAATTCCATGATGCTCTTTTTGGTGCTGAGAAGTTGAGCACTTCGGCCATCAAGGATATTGCCGTCAGGCTCGATCTTGACATGGAACAATGGCAGCAGGACATGGCCTCGGTGGAAATACGCCGTAAAATTTATACGGACATCCAGGATGCCAAAAAGGCAGGGGTCACCGGGACTCCAAC
>JBHEOR010000208.1:0-304 GCA_046260685.1 Desulfopila sp. | reverse complement strand
CATGCAGGGTTTTCAGCGGCTGATCGATGCAGAGCTTGACAAATAAGTAATGCTATGACATCCGAACACAGCAACGACCTGCATTTTGACGACAACGCCAGGGCGGCAATACTTTTTGGCGACCTCAACCGTAATCTGGTCACCGTTGAAAAGGCAACCGGTGTCACCATCAATGTTCGTGGCAATGATGTCCATATCAACGGTCCCAAGCACGAGGTCGATCTCATCAGCGATTTGCTGTGTCAGCTCTACGAGCTCATCGGCAAGGGCTATCCGGTCTATTCTTCCGATTTTGCATTTGGCC
>JBHEOR010000207.1:3874-4366 GCA_046260685.1 Desulfopila sp. | reverse complement strand
CTACAAAGTAATGACAGATCTTGAGATTAAAAAATTTGTGCCATAGTCGCGGAGCTGGGGGAATCTGGGGAAAGCTGGTGATTTTACCGTTATCTTTGCTGGCCACTTCGGGATGAGTGTCAGGCACCGTGCAAGATATTAACTGAACATTGTTGCAAGGCAGGGGAATGCCGCGTAATTATTTCACCAGCAGTTTTTGACTGGGCAGAATCGAGGTGCCAGGCGAAAGATTGTTTAATTTTCTGAGCTCATCGACCGTAAGACCGTATTTGAGAGATATTCTATACAGATTTTCTCCTCTCTGGACGACGTGGTAAACCGCCTCGATGGGTTTGGCCGCCTCGGCTTGTTGAGTCGGCTTGGCCGGCTTGACTACTTTGGTTGCTTTAATTATTTTCCTGCCTGTATCGGTTATATCTCTTTGGGGTGTCTCTATTTTTTCAATTTTTGCCGGCAGTTCAGCTGTCTCGGGTGTTTCAGCTGTTTCAGCTG
>JBHEOR010000207.1:0-3864 GCA_046260685.1 Desulfopila sp. | reverse complement strand
CACCAAGGAGAGCGTAAATAATATTTCGATTAGAATTTTGCATGGAGGGAGTTGATATCTCGGGTTCTTGATAATCTTTTTGCCATTCGGGCGCCAGATTGCCGGTAAAAAACTTCAGGTCTTCGTCGGAAATTTCGGTGAATTTTACTCCTGCGGCAAAGGAATATTCTTCGGTATCTTTTTCCAGTGCAAATGTTCTGACGACTTCACCTTTTGCGGAAATAACATAATTATATTTGGGGATTTCAATGGCAATGCGGATGTTATCCTGGAGATCGATATGCTCTTCCAGATAAAGAAGTGCTCCTCCACGACTTAAATTTTTAATCCTCCCCTGCAATACCTGTTCTTTCCAGATAACAGTAGCCGGCCAGTAGACTTCGGCCCGAGAACTCATTCGTCGATAAGAAACAAATCCTGTCAAAATCGTTACCAATAAAGTTATGCGAGGTTACATTGCGTTTTCAAACCGCATCAACAGTGCAGGCCACCCACATTCAGGTTATCCGCGTACCGTGATGAAAGCCATATCGTTCTCTCGGACAAGTTCCTGGGAGAGCTGTTTTATGCCACGCGGTAAAAAGTATTATAAAGTATACGTCAATTAATCAACAGGATAATAGATATTTTTGCAATGATATAAAAGCAAAGAGCATGATATAGCAACGCCAAAACCCCTCATCATCAACGTATTAATCTCATTTATCGGCCTTAATCATTTACAGAGCCACTGCAAATAGGTATATTCCCATCTTTTTCAATGGCAAAAATCGTCCTCTCAATTGACGCTTTATTTCCATCTCCTGCTTATGAAGATACTTCTTATCAACCCTCCGAATTGCGGTCGGTCCATACCTGAAGAACGGTATGGCATTACCTCGATTAAACAAATCTTTCGCGGCGAACCGCTGGCTCTCGAAGTACTGGCCGGCAATCTCGGCGATCACGAGACGTGGATTCTCGATCTCAAAGTCGATCCGCATGGATTGCAGGCGGCGCTAAAGGCCTTCAAACCGAACCTCGTCGCCCTGACGGCCATGACCTGCGAGGCACAGACCGTCGTCAAAATGGCGGGGGAAATCAAACAAAGCCTGCAAACGACAATCGTCGTCGGCGGCGTGCATGCCTCGGCGGATCCGGAGTTTTTCAACCGGGCGGCGATCGACTGGATCGTTATCGGCCTCGGCAAACAGAGCCTGCGCGAACTGGTCACGGCGTTGGCGTCGGGGGTTGCAAAACCGCGTATCCCCGGCGTTGCCGCCACCTGTCCCGGAGCACCGCTACACTACCGGCAACGCACATTTAGCCGCGACGATTTACCCGAGCAGCAACTTCCCCGCTACGACCTGGTCGACCAGTATCGCCCGCATTACACCCTGGAGACTCTCGGGCTACAGCTCGGTCTGGTTGTCTCCGCCGCCGGATGTCCCTATGACTGTTCCTTTTGCTGTATCGCGCCGCTGACCGGCGGCAAATACCTCACCGCCGGCAGCGAAACGGTCATCCGTGCCATCGCCTGCCTGCAGACCCCGGTGATCCGTCTGGTCGATGCCAACACCTTCGGTAATCCCAGCCATGCCTTGAAACTGGCCGAAGCAATCGAAGCCGCGGGCATCAAAAAACAATTTATAGCCGATGTACGCTCGGATACGGTGGTCCGTCATCCCGAACTACTGAAACGCTGGCGGGAAATCGGCCTGCGCGCCGTGGTTATCGGCTTTGAGGAGATCGATGATACGGTACTGGGCGCGATGAACAAGGAAAACACCACCCGATGCAATCTGCAGGCCATTGACATCCTGCACCAGCTCGGATTGACCATCGTTGGTGATTTTATCATCTCGCCGGATTACACCGAGCAACAGTTTGATAAGCTGGGTGTTTTTGTCAAAAAGCAACAGATCGACCTGCCGATGCACACCGTGCTCACGCCCCTGCCCGGCACCCGGCTTCACCGGCAGCTACGTGAGCAGATCCGTATTCACGACCTCGATTATTATACGCTGACCAATGCCGTACTGCCGACCCGGCTTGATGAAGAACTCTTCTACAATCGCTACGCAGCTCTTCTGACCGAAGGACATCGAGCAGCAAAGGTATAAAACCACATGCCCGTTTATATCACCGACATCGCCGCCTTCCTGCCCAATGCTCCGGTCTCCGACGAACAGATGGAAGCGCTCCTCGGCATGGTCAATCAACTCCCTTCCCGGACGCGAAGGATCATTTTGCGCAATAACCGCATCAAAAGCCGCTACTACGCCATCGACCCGGCGACCGGGGCAACAACCCATACCAACGCCCAGTTGACGGCCGAGGCAATTCGGCGCCTAAAGCCGCGGCCGGATTTTACCCCGAATGAGATTGAATGCCTCTGCTGCGGCACCTCTTCCCCGGACCAGCTCATGCCCGGCCACGCATCGATGGTCCATGGCGAAGTAAAAGGACAAGCCTGCGAAGTGATGACCGCGGCCGGAATTTGTACCGCCGGCATGAGTGCCATGAAATACGCCTGGATGAGCGTCGCCTCCGGCCAAAGCAGCAATGCCGTGGCCACCGGCTCCGAGCTGGCCTCCTCGTTTCTTCGCGCCGGCCTTTGCGGACCGATCAACCAGCAGCACGCCGACCAGATCAAAGAGCAGCCGGCCATCGCCTTCGAAGCCGACTTTTTACGCTGGATGCTCTCCGACGGCGCCGGCGCCGCCTTTCTCACCAACCGGCCGGCCGATAACGGAATCTCATTGCGCATCGACTGGCTTGATCTTCTTTCCTTTGCCAATGGTATGGAAACCTGCATGTACGCCGGAGCCGTCAAACTCGAAGACGGATCCCTGCGCGGCTGGCGCGAGCAGGCATTCCTTGCCGGAGGTATCGACAAGGACAGCCTGCTGATCAAGCAGGACGTCAAGTTACTCAACAGGGAGATCATCACCACCGCCGTGGAGTGCACCCTGCCGCGACTGATTGCCAAACATACGCTGCAGGCGAACGAATTCGACTGGTTCCTGCCCCACTATTCCTCCGACTATTTTCGGGCCGAGCTGCAGACACGAATGGAGAAGATCGGTTTCGGCATCCCCTTTGAGCGCTGGTTCACCAATCTGAGCACCAAGGGAAATACCGGAGCGGCCTCTATCTACATTATCCTTGAAGAACTGTTTCACTCGGGACAGCTGCAAAAAGGGCAGAAGCTGCTCTGCTTCATTCCGGAGAGCGGCCGTTTTTCTATGTGCTATATGCAGCTGACCGTCGTCTAAGTCGGTTTATTTGTGGCCGTCGACCTTTTTTTCGGATAACCAATGAGGTAGGTGTTCTTCAAGGGGGTTTTAGGTGAGGTACTTTGCCCTATTTCCCAGACAAAGGTCTCTGCATTGTCTACGCAGCTGACGAGAGCTTGCAATTCCTCCCGAGAATAACTGCGCAGATGCGAGACAGCGCTATCCCAGATGTAGATCAACGGTACAACAGGCAATAGCAGGCACAAAAGGAATTTTGTCATGGTCAACGGCCTGGCACACAGCAGCTTGGCAAATAAAACCACCATGGATATCGGGGTAATGACCAGATTAACCAGCCGCCGTTCGGTAAATTCAAAAACACAGAGGGGCATCTGTTTATCTACTGCGTCTTGTAGGATGGAGATGGCTTCAGCTGTGTCAAAATGATGAAAACTGGAAAATATCGTTCGCACCCCTTCCAGCTTTATATCAATATCCAGGACATTAACCGAATCGGTTGTATAGGCAAAAAGGGGATGATGCGCCGCCAGGGTCTTCAAGGCGTTTTCATTGGGATATAAATCGGTCAGGGTAACCCGTTCCACCACCTGGTCCAGATCATTAATTGCCCCAAGCAGGTAGTGCC
>JBHEOR010000206.1:0-4386 GCA_046260685.1 Desulfopila sp. | reverse complement strand
GGTCAGGTTATTACCGAAGATCTCGGAATTAAGCTTGAGAATGTTACCGTTAACGATCTCGGAACCTGCAAGCGTATCAGTGTCGACAAGGACAATACCACCATCATCGACGGTGCCGGCGACAAAGAAAAGCTCGCTGCCCGTGTGAAGCAGATTCGTAATCAGATTGAAGATACCACCTCGGATTACGATCGCGAGAAACTTCAGGAGCGACTTGCTAAATTGATTGGTGGTGTTGCCGTCATCAATGTCGGTGCAGCTACTGAAATGGAAATGAAAGAGAAGAAGGCCCGTGTTGAAGACGCTTTGAATGCGACCCGTGCTGCTGTCGAGGAAGGTGTCGTTCCCGGCGGTGGTGTTGCGTATATTCGATGTCTGGAAGCTTTGGCCGCCCTTGATTTGCCGGGTGAGCAGATCGCCGGGAAAAATATTCTTCTTCGCGCTCTTGAAGAACCCATTCGTCAAATTGCCAACAATGCCGGTCGTGAAGGCTCAGTCATCGTTGAGCATGTCAAGACCCTGGCGGGCGCAATGGGTTTCAATGCTGCCACCGAGGAGTATGAAGACCTGATCGCCGCCGGTGTTATCGATCCTGCAAAAGTTACCAGAACCGCGCTGCAGAACGCTGCATCCGTTGCCGGTATGTTGCTGACCACCGAGTGTGTCATTGCCGATGTACCCGAGGAAGCCGGTGCTGGAGGTGGTGGCGGAATGCCTCCAGGTATGGGCGGTATGGGCGGTATGGGCGGCATGGGCGGTATGATGTAAGAAATTGCCGATCTTCTTTTGATTGGTGAGATTGAGTAGGAGACAAAAGGTCCCGTTATCGGGACCTTTTGTTGTTGGATGAGATCAATTTTGCAATGAGTGCCTGAAAAATATTGACAGAGATACAGCAATAAGGTAATTTTCTTCGCCTTATCATATGGCGATGTAGCTCAGATGGTTAGAGCATACGGCTCATATCCGTAGTGTCCGGGGTTCAATTCCCTGCATCGCCACCATTACACACTCCAGTATCGTCCGATACTGTTTTCACTTGCGAAGGCGCTGCAGAAAAGCGACCGGGCCAAGTCATTACTGGCAACTATCACCGATCCCAGGGAAATCGCCGGGTCCTTCGCTCCATTGATGATTATATGGGCAGCATACAACTATGCCGAATTTTTGCCGGAACGCCGAAAAAGGATGCAGGCCTGGGCGGACTATCTTGACTTGCTTAGAGAGACTGGTGGGGCAGGTTCACCTGTCTCGACTTCGGGGACATGGTAAAAGATGAAGCAGCACAGAGCCGAACTTTCCGCTGTATTGATGCCGGATAGTTCCATTCAGCTTGAATGGGCTTCGCCTGCTGCAGATGGTCGCAATTATCCAAGCCAGGTGCTGCAAGATCAAATATTCGACCGTTTCACTCGGGAACGGGACAGTTGGCTCTTTTTTCTGGGATTTTGTTCGGAAAATATTCCTCTGTCATCATCGCTCGCCTTCTGGCGCACATTCAGCAATCTTTTTATCAGGAAACTGAGACTCACCCCGAATCTTGAAGAACTGCGCGCCACGGTAGAGATCCCCTTTACTGATGAGGAACGCGGACGACTGCTTGAGTCTGCGCCTCCGATGATTGGTGGTGAATACCTCACGGTGGAAACGCTCGAAACATTGTGGGAAGGGCTGCACGAAACCTTTTGCTGGAAGATCGATGCTCATGCGGGCTCGGTCGCCGATTTTTTCAGAGAGCACAGTCCAGATGTCCATCTTGCCGGCCGCATTTATTTCCACCTCGTTGAAAACAAGGATCATGAGTCGCCGTTTGCTTTTCTCGCTACGTATTCCACCAGCTTGAATGAGGCGGGCGAATCCAGACACCTTCCTCTTAGATACGCTTTGGAAGAGTACAGAGACGACAACGAAAAACTGCTCAGGTTGCTGGTCGCCGTCGATGAAGCAGCCAGGAAAAGCGGGTTGGTGGCAAACCTGCGTGACGACGGCGAGTTGTTTTCCCCTCTGGCCTGGTCGTCGAAGGAGGCATTTGTCTTTCTGCAGGAGATCCCGATCTACGAAGAGGCTGGTATTCTCTGCCGTATCCCCAACTGGTGGAAGAAAAAGACAGCCGCCGTTACCATGCAGGTCAGCATCGGCGAAAAGCCTCCGTCCGCGGTCGGTATGAATGCTCTGCTCGATTTCTCCCCACGGCTGATGATCGGGGACACGCAAATCTCGGAAGACGAGGCCCGCCGGCTGCTGCGTGAAGCAGAGGGGCTGGCATTTCTGAAAAACAAATGGGTGGCCGTCGATCCGGAAAAACTGCGGCAGACCCTGGAGGCCTTTGAAAAAGCGTCGGAGCTGCATGGTGATGAGGGAATTACTCTTCTCGATGCGCTGCGACTCTCAGCGAATTCCCAGAAGTTACTGGGCGACGAGGCTGCCGATACAGCAGGCGTCTCTCACGGTGAGTGGCTGCGCACCGTATTCGAACAACTGCAGCGACCAGAGTCCATCGCCAAGGTCAAAACCAGCCGGGCCTTTGCGGCCAAGCTGCGGCATTACCAGCAGGATGGTCTCAACTGGCTTTTTTCTTTGCACAAAATGAGACTTGGCGCTTGTCTTGCCGATGATATGGGCCTTGGCAAGACTGTACAGATTCTGGCCTTTCTCGACGCTCTTAAAACCGAGGCTGGTAAAGCCAAAAAGACGGCGGCTTCGCTTCTGGTCATCCCTGCCTCTCTGCTCGCCAACTGGTCCGCGGAAATTGAGAACTTTGCCCCAAAGCTTTCCTTTTTTGTCGCCCACCCGGATTTCCATAAGCCGAAAAAGGTTGCAGTACTCCCAAAAGAAAAGCTTGACGGCCTGGACCTGGTCATCACCACCTATGCACTGGCCCAGCGGTATGAATGGCTTCATAATTATACCTGGAACTATGTTATTCTTGATGAGGCCCAGGCCATCAAAAATCCCGGTACCAAGCAGACGAAAGCGGTAAAGAGTCTTGCCGCCGCTAACAGGATAATTATGACCGGTACCCCAGTGGAAAACCGGTTGTCAGACCTCTGGAGCCTGTTCGACTTTATCAACCCCGGCCTGCTTGGCAACGCCAAAGAATTTGGAGAATTCACCAAACGACTCGCCAGCCACCCCGATGGATACACTGGGTTGCGCCGGGTGGTCAGCCCGTTTATTCTGAGGCGTCTCAAGACCGACAAGTCGATCATCACCGACCTGCCGGACAAGGTGGAGATGAAAACCTGGGCCGCCATGAGCAAAAAACAGGCCGTCCTCTATGGCGAGGTGGTTGCTACCATCCGTGAGGCTTTGGAAAACACGGAAGGCATCCAGCGAAAAGGGCTTATCCTGTCAGCGCTCATCAAGTTCAAACAGCTCTGCAACCATCCGTCGCAGTATCTAGGGCTGGACAGTTTCAATGAACAGGAAAGCGGCAAGTTCCAGCGGCTGCGGGAAATCTGTGAAACCATCCATGAAAAGCGGGAACGGGTACTGGTATTTACCCAGTTCAAGGAGATGACCGGGCCGCTTTCTCGGTTTATGGCCACCATTTTCAACCGCGAAGGGTTGGTTCTGCATGGCAGCGTGCCGGTCGGCAAACGAAAAGAGCTGGTCGAGAAATTTCAAGGTCGCGAGTATGTGCCTTTTTTTGTATTATCCCTCAAAGCGGGCGGCGTCGGCTTAAATCTTACTGCGGCAAGCCATGTCATCCACTTCGATCGCTGGTGGAATCCGGCGGTGGAGAATCAGGCCACCGACCGGGCCTATCGCATCGGTCAGCAGAAAAATGTCATGGTCCATAAATTTCTGACCCAGGGCACCATCGAGGAAAAAATTGACCGGATGCTGGTCGAGAAGGCAAAACTCTCGGATGAGGTGGTTGCCGCCTCCGGTGAAAACTGGCTCACCGAGATGAGCAACGAGGAATTGTTCGAGCTGTTTACATTGCGTATATGAGGAGTGACGACATGAGTTCTTGGGGATATCCAAAATACGTCACGGTTGCCGAAAAGAAGGCCAAGGCGGAGAAAAAACTGAAGCAGCTCAAAAAGAAAATGCCGAGTATCGAACCGGTGATTCTCGCTGGCAGCACTCTGGCGCACACCTGGTGGGGCAAGTCGTGGAACAGAAACCTGGAGCGCTATGCCGACTACAGCAACCGCATCGGCCGGGGCAAGAGTTATGTGCGCCATGGCGCTGTTCTGGACCTCAAAATCAAGGGTGGCCGGGTGACCGCCCTGGTCCAGGGAACGAGAGCCAAACCCTATGAGGTGGTCATAAACATTGCGCCGGTGCAAAAGGCCAACTGGGAGCATATCAGGAAACAGTGCCAGGGCGAGCTGCGTTCGTTGACTGATCTTGTCGCCGGCAAATTTCCCAAAGAGC
>JBHEOR010000205.1:0-4410 GCA_046260685.1 Desulfopila sp. | reverse complement strand
TGTCAATACACCGATTTCCGCTAAAGCTTCCTGCGAAATTCGTACAAAGTAGGATTTTCGGAAGAACTGATTGCGATTATTTTTTTTATACACCCCTGCCATTTCCGGCGGCAAGGTCTGGTAAAGAGCGGACTTTGTCTCCTGGGGTTGTTCCTTGTTGCTGTCAATCTGCAAACAGGCTGGAAGAAAACGAAACCCACAGCGAAGCCAATCGTAGCGGAGAAGCTCAACGATCAGCTCCCGGTCTTCTCGCCTGGATGCTAACTCGACCAGCTTCGTGCACATCAGCTCCTGGGTCGCCGCCAACTGAAAAAAACCGTCGGCACGGCAACAAGCGATCAACTCCTGGAAAAAAGCGAAAACATCTTCTTTTCTCCTCCGCAAATATCGCCAAAGAGAGAGAAAGTAGCGATTATTATAAAATTTCTCAATCCCTTCGGAAAACCAATACAAATCCCCAAGGGTCGCACGATCTATCCATCTTGTTTGTAGAATGGCATAGGGCGGCTCTTTGCAGTGCACATAGCCGAATTCAGCCGAACCCTGACAAAGAGGCGTATCCGGCAGAATTTTCAACAGCCCCATCTGGATATAGTGGGCGCCCATGGCGAATACATCGCGAAACGATTGGGCAAAGCTGACATCTGTTTCATGGGGCAGGCCAAGGATAAGATCAACATGCAGATGAATGTTGCCAAGAACAACCAGCGGGGCAATGCTCCGGTGCGCTTCAACCGGATCCACCCGCCTGTTGACCGCCAGCAGCGTCTGCTCATTGGTGGACTGGATACCAAGCTCAAACTGAAACCGACCAGGTTGCAGCGTCGCAAGAAAATCGTACATCTCGTCGGTAAACCGGTCAGGGGCCATCTCGAAATGAAAGAGGGTCTCCCCTCCCTCGGCCGCAAGAAATTGCCATATGGCCAGGGCCCGGTCAGGCATATCGTTAAAAGTCCGATCAATGAAGCGGACCACCTTGGGCCGATGGCTGAGTATATCGCGCAGCTCCTTTTGTACCGTAACAAGTTCTTTATGATACAGGCCTTTTTCCGCGGCCGACAGGCAGTAGGTGCAGCCGAACGGACATCCCCGGCTGCTTTCATAATAAATATGACGGTTTTTCAGGTGGCCGGCAAAATCCTCCGGTCGATAGGGATAATCAAAACGTCGGTTCTTCATCGCAAAAAATGCACCGCGGTAGCGAGACCCCAGGCGCCCCGCCTGTAGATCGTTATAGAATTCCGGCTCGACTGCTTCGATCTCTCCCAGCACCACGGTACAGATATCCTCGCCGCTGTTATCAGGGCAATTAAGACGATCCCCTAGTACCGAGGCCTGCGGCCCGCCGATGACCACCCGGCAGTCAGGGAGGCAGAGGCGTAGGTCACGGGTCAATTTTTCGATGAGATTGCTGTTCCAGATTGCCGCTGAAAAAAAGATCGCCCGGGGATGCTCCTCACTGAGACGGAGCAGCATCTCATAGTAATTGTCATTGATGGTAAACTGAAGCAACCGGCAGCTGATTGCAGCGCAGTTTTTCAAAAGCTCATTGCGCACATAAAAAAGCGCCAGACACGAATGGGTATACCTGGCGTTGAGACCGACTATTTTAATCTGGTTTTTGTTGCTGTTCACTTGTAACACCTTGCAACCACAATAAAGTTGGAATTATTTTTAGCATGATCAAACTTTTGACATTACTCTATAACGAACCTGAGAAAAAATTACACCCACCGGACCATGCACACCGGCAGGGGAGCACATTCACTTATCATGGAATACGTCACATGGCCTATATTTTCAATCACTTCCCGACCGCTATCACGATCGTCGTTGTTGTTTTTTACAGTTATTTTTCTTCGATTGCCCTGGCAGCGGGGCCGCAAAACAGCGACTATGAGCTGTCTTTGTCCTTTGTCCCTGAAGAGGGCCGGCTGATCGGCACCAGCAAGATTACCATTAAACGTGGTGAAAAACTTACCCTTTTTTTATACGGACTTGAGATAACCGGCACCCTGCTCCAGGGTGCAAACGGCAGGGAGCATGAACTCCTGCCGCCAGGCGATGTGCTCATTCTTCCCGCTGCAGAGACGAAACGCACCCTCTACCTTTCCTATACCCGAACCATCGTTAAAGATTTTGACAATCTGATCAGCCCTACCGGGATTTCCCTGTCAAGCAACTGGTATCCGCTGCCGCAACAACCGATGCTCTTCCAGGTTACCGCCGTCCTGCCCGATCATTTTTCCGCGGTCATGGAGTCCGACAGCTTTCCACTGCGGCAACAGGGCAATACAGTCACGACAACTTTTTCCAAACCGATCACCACCATTCACTTCAATGCAGGCCCATACTCCATAAAAAAACTGCGCGTCCGTGAAGGTCTGATGGTTTATACAATGTTTTTTCAGGAAGACGCGGAACTCGCAGGCGATTACCTCCAGGCAGCGGCAGGCTTCCTGAGACGTTATGAAAAAGAGATCGGCGCCTACCCCTATAACCACTATGTCATCGTCGCCAACCGACTTCCCACCGGCTACGGCATGCCGACCTTTACCCTTCTCGGCCAGATGGTCCTGCGCCTCCCCTTCATCAAGGAGACCTCCCTTGGCCACGAAATCGTCCACTCCTGGTTCGGCAATGGTGTGGAAGTCGACTCGTCTGAGGGCAACTGGTGTGAAGGTCTGACCGCCTTTCTCACCGACCATGCCTTTCGCGAGAAAAAAGGTGAGGGGAGAGCCGATCGCCTGGAGAGTATTACCAGATATCTCAGCTATGTGCACAAGGAATCCGCCATTCCCCTGGCCGCCTTCACCTCCGCCTCCCATAACCAGCCGATGGCTGAAGCACGGCGAGCAGTGGGCTATAACCGAGGAGCCTTGCTTTTTTACGAATTACGCGAGAAGATCGGCAAAAAGGTCTTTGCTGACGGTGTACGCCTTTTTTATGCGGATTATAACGGCAAAAAAGCCAGCTGGAGCGACCTGCAAAAGAGTTTCACCACGACTTCAGGACGTAATCTGGACAGATTTTTCACCGAAAGGCTGACCAGAAGCGACATTGCCGAATTGGATGTCGAAGATATCAAAATAGATTACGCCCAGAATACACCCCTCCTCTCTTTCACCCTCGTCCAGCATTCGGCGGAACCCTTTTCTCTGGTCGTGCCGATACGTATTGAAACGATGTCATCAACCATCGAGGTAAACTCGAAGATTGCCGAGAAGAAAAACCACATAGTCATTCCCCTAGACCAAGTGCCTCTAGCATTTACGGTTGATCCCGATCATGCCTTTCTCAGACAATTGACCGAAAAAGAGTTACCTGCCGTCTGGTCGAGGTTCATGGGCGCAGAGAAAAAACTGGTCATTCTTGGCAAAGAAAGCGACCGGAACATTTATCAACCATTTCTCAACACGCTCAATGAAAAGGGTCTGCGCATTACCACCGCCGCAGAAGTCACCAACCTGGAACTGAGCGAACATGATCTGCTCTTTCTCGGTCCTGACCAGGCACCGGCCAGAGGACTTTTTGGCCTGCCGGACCATGCAGCAGAAGGATTCACTCTCGATGTGCGGCGTCATCCCCTGAATCCAAATCGTGTGGCCGTGCTGGTTTCCAGCAGTGCACAAGAACAAACCGCAGCAGTTGCCCGGCGCATCAGCCATTACGGCAAATACTCCTACCTGACCTTCCAGAACGGCCGCAACATGACCAAAAGGATCGAGCCCACCTCTTCCGGTCTCCGTTTTGTTTTTGAGGAACTTCCTGCTGGTGGCGCGACCTCCACACTTGCTTCTTTTGCACAGATCGTCGAAAAGCTTGCCGCCGCCCGGGTGGTCTATGTCGGTGAGACCCATACCTCCCTTGCCGACCATCTGTTGCAGCTGCGAATCATCGAGGCCCTGCATAAAAAAAATCCAAAGATTGCCATCGGCATGGAGATGTTTCCCGCCTCCTCCCAGGCCGCACTTGACAGGTACACCTTAAGCGGCGAAGATGTTGATGAACGCACCTTTTTAAAAGAATCTGACTACTATGAGGTCTGGCGATTTGATTACCGCTACTTTCGAGACATCCTCAACTTTGCCAGGAAAAACAGCCTGCCGGTCATCGGACTCAACCTTGACCGACAAATTACCTCAGAGGTCTTTCGCATGGGCGGTACCGACACTTTGTCTCAAGAGGTACGTGAAACCCTGCCCCTGGACCGTAATCTCGATATGCCCGGCTACGGCGAGCGGCTCTCCTTTATGTATTTGGTGCATGCGCAGGGTAGTCACGGCAGCGGCGCGGTAAGCGGCTTTATTCAAGCTCAGGGACTATGGGACGAGACCATGGCGGAAAACATCGCCACCTTTCTCACCGCCCATCCGGAGTATCAGATGGTGGTTCTGGCAGGCTCAGAGC
>JBHEOR010000204.1:3852-4427 GCA_046260685.1 Desulfopila sp. | reverse complement strand
GTCCGGATCGCCGACAAAGGTAAAAACAGTTCGATTGGTCGAACTTCCGGCATCAACATCAAGCAGGGTGCAGCCGTCGGTCATTTCGATGGCCCGGCTAATTGCCGTTATGGTTTCCTTGTTTCTTCCTTCAGAGAAATTCGGGACGCATTCGACTATCTTTTTCATTGCACTCTCCTTTCGCATATGGGGTGCTGGTGGACGTTTACCCCTTTTTTGTAGACATGAGCAACTGAGGACACTCCGGCATGATAGGCAAGTATTACCGGGGAATCACCCTCCAAAAGAAGGAAATCAGCCTGTTTTCCTTTTTCCAGATTGCCGACTTTATCCGCCATATTTATAGCATATGCAGAGTTGAGAGTGGCCCCCGTCAGGGCTTCAGCCGGAGTCATCTGCATATTGAGGACTGCCAGACCAATAACAAACTGCATCGATTCGGTAAAACTCGAGCCGGGATTACAATCGGTGGCAAGAGCCACAGGCACATTATTTTCGATCATCAGCCTGGCCTGTGCGTAGTATTTTTTCAGACTATAAGCAGTGGCGGGCAATAAAGTGGCGATCACCCCGGC
>JBHEOR010000204.1:0-3842 GCA_046260685.1 Desulfopila sp. | reverse complement strand
ATCCGCAGCTAGCCCCGCCCCACCAAGATCATTAACCTCATCGGCATGTATTTTCACTCCAAGGCCAAGTTCCTGAGCAGCCGTCAGCAACCTGCGACTTTGCTCAATTGAAAATACCCCTGTCTCACAAAATACATCGCAAAACCTGGCGATCCCTTGTTTTTTGACCTGTGGAAGCATTTCATCGATAAGCAATGTTATAAAATCATCGGGATTTGTTTTGTATTTCTCGGGAACGGCATGGGCACCAAGAAAGGTTGCCACGATATCAAGCGGCGTGTCGGTTGCGATTTTGCCGATGACTCGCAGCATTTTCAGTTCATTTTCCGTATCCAGCCCATAGCCGCTTTTTATTTCCAGGGTGGTGGTGCCAAGACTGAGCGCACGATAGACATGACGAAGGGTATTTTTATAAAGCTCCTCATCATCGGCAGAGGCCACGGCTTTAACGGAGGAGAGAATTCCACCGCCCTGTTTGAGAATTTCGAGATACGTTGTTCCTGCAATGCGCAAGGAAAATTCCTCTTCCCTAAGAGCCGCAAAACACATATGGGTGTGGGGATCGACAAAGCCTGGTATCATACACCTGCCGCTACAATCTATCTCCTGCAGTTCACCAGCTCCTCGTGCAACTTTCAGTACTTCATCTTCATTGCCGACGTCCACGATAAAGCCATCATCCACCAACATGGCCCCTTTATGAAAATGGGCCAGTTCGCCCTGGGCTTTGCCCGCTCGTGGAATTTTCTTATCAAGAGGACTGAATATTTTCGCATTGCGATAGAGTTGCCCGGCCATTATTCCCCCACGTTACCATCATTGTTTGGTTGTTCGGCAAACAACGCCTCCACTGCCTTTACCACTTGCTTTTCATCAGCCTGGAAGGGAATGGTAATCTGATCACCGTTGCTATTTTCATTGTTGTAAGCCATCGCCACTTCCATGGCGTTCTGGTTTCTCGCCCAGTTTCGGCGGGCAACACCACCCATAACATCCCAGGACATGGCACTGCGCAGAATCTCGTCCACCCGTTCACTGCCATCTAGTACCATGCCGAAACCGCCGTTAATCGCTTTGCCTATCCCGGTTCCTCCGCCATTGTGAAGCGCCACCATTGACATACCCCGGGCGGCATTTCCGGCAAAACAATGGGTGGCCATATCGGCACAGACGTTACTGCCATCCTTGATATTGGCGGTTTCCCTGAACGGCGAGTCGGTACCGCCCGGATCATGATGATCCCGGCCGAGCATGATCGGGCCGACTTCGCCAGCCCGCACCATTTCATTAAATTTGAGGGCAATTGCCGTTCGCCCTCCCGCATCGGAATAGAGAATTCTTGCCTGGCTGCCGACCACCAGCCGGTTGGCGTTAGCTTCTTTTATCCAGATATAATTATCACGATCTTCGGATCTTCGTGCAGGATCGATACAGGACATTGCCGCACGGTCTGTCTTATCAAGATCTTCAGTTTTCCCACTTAAACAGACCCAGCGAAAAGGGCCATAACCGTAGTCGAAGATCGGCCCCATGATATCTTCAAAATACGATGGAAAAACGAAACCGTCTTTGGCATCGACACCGTTTTTAGCAACCTTGATCACTCCGGCATCAAAGACGGCTTTTAGAAATGCATTGCCGTAGTCAAAAAAATAGGCTCCCTGCTGCGAGAGTTTTTCTATGGCGGCATAATGACAATGCAAGCTCTGGTCGACCAACGATCTGAACTTTTTCCTGTCTGCACCCAGCAGACGGGTACGTTCGTCAAAATCGATGCCCTGGGGACAGTAGCCGCCATCGTAAACAACATGGCAGGAGGTCTGATCGGATAAAAGGTCGACCGGGAACTCTTTTTCCGCCAGATATTCAAGCAAATCGACCACATTACCATGGTAGGCAATCGAACTGTTCCCTTTTTCTGCCAGACTCTTTTCAGCAAGACGAAGGATCTCTGCCAAATCGGTTGAGACAACATCAACCCAACCCTGCTGCCGACGGGTCTCAATCCGTGAAATATCAACTTCGGCTGTAATCGAGACGGCACCGGCAATCTTTGCCGCCTTGGGCTGCGCCCCGCTCATGCCGCCAAGCCCGGATGTGACAAAGAGCTTCCCTGTGAGATTGCCGTGTTCCGGCACTCCGCACATTTTTCGACCGCCATTCAAAAGAGTGTTGTAAGTGCCATGCACAATACCCTGGGGGCCGATATACATCCAGCCACCGGCGGTCATCTGCCCGTATGACGAAACGCCCATCTGCGCGGCGATTTCCCAGTCTTCCGGGTTATCATAAAGGCCGACCATCAGCCCGTTGGTAATAATGACCCTCGGATTGTCGGGACTGGACTGAAAGAGTCCAAGCGGGTGTCCCGACTGCATCACCAGGGTTTGATCTTCAGTCATGACCTGCAGGTATTTTTTTATTAATCGCAGCTGCATCCAGTTCTGGCAAACGCTGCCTGTCTCTCCGTAGGTCACGAGCTCGTAGGGGTAAAGTGCGACATCAAAATCAAGATTGTTGTCGATCATCAGCTGAAAGGCCTTGCCGGCCAGACAATTTCCCTCATATTCGTCGATAGGTTTGGCCTTTATTGGCCCATGTGGGCGAAAACGGTAACCGTAAATGCGGCCTTTGTTTTTGAGTTCTGAAAAAAACTCCGGCAGTAGGATGTGATGATGCTGCTCCGGAACATAGCGCAAGGCGTTTTTCAGGGCGGTTTCAGTCTGAGTTCTGCTTAATCGAAAGCCACGATCCGGAGCCCGCCGGATGCCTTGCAGAAAATCTTCCTGCTCGGGCAGATCATCATCGAGCCGAATTCTCATCACCTCTGCTATCTTCGCATTACTTACCATACCTCTCCCTCAGTCGGATAATCCATTCTGTTAGACATAATCATTTTCGGGCCATACTACCACCCGCAATTTGTATATACAAGTTGTTTTATATTGATGATTTCGGCTTGCTTTAAGCTATATTTGTATATACAATCGTGACAATCCGTGCATTCACAACCCCAAGTCATCAACTGCTTTCAGGATATAAAATTATGACCACCTATATCGAAATCGACCCAGGCAAACTCACCCTCACAGAACTCCGTCAAATCGCCAAAGCTCCGATCAGAGTACGTTTAAAGAAAGGCTGCACAACAAAAATAGACGCATCGGTAGAAACTGTCAGAGATGTGATCAGGCAGGGACGGGTGATCTACGGCATCAATACCGGATTCGGCCTGCTGGCCAGTACTATTATTCCGAATGAAGAACTTGAGCATCTCCAGCGATCTATTGTCCTCTCCCATGCTGCAGGAGTTGGAGATTTCATGAAGGAGTCAACAGTTCGACTGTTATTGGTGCTAAAAATCAACAGCCTGGCCAGGGGATACTCAGGAATACGGCTTGAGGTTATCGAAGCTTTACTCCAGTTGGTCAACGCCGAAGTGTATCCCTGCATTCCACGAAAAGGATCGGTAGGAGCATCCGGCGATCTCGCGCCTCTTGCCCATATGAGCACGGTTCTCCTCGGCGAAGGAGAGGCATTTCATAAAGGTCGAAGAATTTCAGGATTGGAAGGATTAAAACTCGCCGGTCTGTCACCCGTCATCCTCGGCCCAAAAGAAGGGCTTGCTTTGCTCAACGGCACCCAGGCCTCCACCGCTTTTGCCCTGGAAGGACTTTTTGCCGCCGAAGATCTGTTCGCCGCCGCAATGGTTTCAGGAAGTTTAAGCGTTGACGCTGCGCTCGGAAGTCGCCGGCCATTTGATCCACTTGTACATGAAGTGCGCGGTCATGCAAGTCAGATAGATGTCGCGGCCTGCTATAGGATGCTCCTTGATCATAGCG
>JBHEOR010000203.1:0-4442 GCA_046260685.1 Desulfopila sp. | reverse complement strand
CATCAGCCATCATCACACCTCTTACGCCAGTGGCTGCACAGAACAATTCCTGATTGCTAATTAGTGTCCATCCGGAAACTCCGGATTTACTGACAGCATTATTGCAGTTCTCAATGAAGATGCCCCTGATCGGGACCCTCCATGCGAGAACCTCTTGAATTTTCAGCTTACGGCAAGGTTCTTTCTCATTTCAAGGCGCACGTCTCCCTGTGAACCTGTTCTTTGTCATGCATCGTCGGGTCAGGCCAGCCTGATGCGCGCCATGGCCAGCAGATTGTAGGAGACGATGCTGCTCCAGACGTACCGTTTGAAGCCGGCCCAACCGGACCAGGTGCAGCGGTCCAGACCAAAGGCCCGTTTGAGTACCGAGATCCCTGCTTCGATCCCGGCACGGAAGTTCCGGAGCCGCTTGTAGACCCATTGACTCTTGGCCATATCCAGAACCGAGAGCCCGCGTCGTTTCGCAAAGACGGCATCTTTAACTTGATGGGCCTTGGCGAAGTTCAGGTTGTCTTTGGAGGCGAACCCTCCATCGGCGCTGACCTGGCGCGGCATGCGCCCCAGCAGGGACTTTTGGCGCTCAAGCAGCGTCTGGTAGCGCTCACTGTCGGCGGGGTTGCCCTGCTCAATAAGGCAATCGAGAATCAAGGTGGACACGCCGCCGGTGAAAAAGACCTTGTGGCCGTAGGTGGTGTCGCGCTGCCCCTTGACGATAATGTCGCTGTGGTCTTCAAAAAAGGAGACGACTTTCTCCGAAGCCGGAACTTTCTCGCCGTTGATCACACGCCGCCGGGTTTGATCCATCACCTTACCCAGCAGGCCGACGGCTCTTTCCAGCTTTGTAGCAATGCCCCGGGCGCTGAGAAACTCAAGGCCTTGATAAGCGTGCAGCTCGTCAATCGCCGGCAGGGCATAGTTGACCACCCGTTGGGCGTACTGGAGCAGATCCTGATAGGCGTCTTTTCGGACCTTGTCCTTCTTCGTGTTGAGAATGGTCATCACCCGCTTCTTGACCACGCGGTTGTGATCGCTGTAACGGTAGACAGGTGCTGGAGAAAGCGCCTTACCGGCCGCCAGCCACCGGGTAATAATCCGGATGCCGTCGGCCAGAAGCGTGGAATCTGTCGGGTGGTGGATATCGGTTTCAATGGCCGTTGAGTCGATCCGAATCTTGCGGCCCTTCTCGATCTTGCGTTTGATGGCGTAGTTGATGAGCAGATGGTGAATCTCTTCCCAACTCTGTTCGGAAATCGCTTTGATGTTCTCCTGGAGGACCGACTTGCAAGGATACTGGCCCCTCTCCAAACGGGTGAACCGACGGAAGGCGGACGAATCGTCCAGATGGAACGCCAGTTCCTCGTAACTGAGCTGTCGGTATTGCTTCAAAGTCGCGCATCGCAACACCTGCTCGGCAGTCAATCCCTGCCGCCCAGTGTCGGCCCGTTTGGCCTTGACCAGATCGTCAAAGACGACCTGAAGAAGCTCTGGCGTCTCATCGAGAATTTTGGACATCTGTTCCAATTCTTTGCCGATTTGAGTTTTGTTCACAGTCGTAAACAGGTCTAGTTGGGGATTACGTTTTTGGCGCATTGAACAGCTCCTTGAAATGCATTTGTCTTGCAATATCAGCAGGTTATGTTCAATAGTATCGCAAAAGGCGCCAAACAATTCAAGCAAAAAAAGCTTCTTTTTATAGTAAATTCAGTAAGTTAACGTTTCCGGATGGACACTAGTTAGTTTTCGTCCGGAAACGGCCCTTTTCCGCAATCTCTGCGTCAATCGGCGGATTTGATTGTGCGGCGTAAAGTGCTACGCCTCCGCTCAAATCCTTGATTTCCTTGACCTTGCGAAAAATTGCTCGTTTCCAGATCGAAAACTGTGCCTGTGTTGTCCTGAGTTTCCGGATGGTCACTAATTAGCAATCAGGAATTGTTCTGTGCAGCCACTGGCGTAAGAGGTGTGATGATGGCTGATGAGATTCAAATAAATACCGGTACGTCCTGGGATAAAAATACGGAAACTGATCAAAAACCGCCGGATGAGGGAGCTGCCTGGAAGGAGCGCTATCTGCGTCTGCTTGCCGATCTGGAGAACACCAAAAAACGCCTGACACGCACCTCCGCCCAGGAAGTTGAGGCCAAAGTAGAAATGTTGCTGAGAGACGTTTTGCAGGTGGCTGATGGCCTTGACCTCGCCTTGTTGCATACTTCGCACGAAGAGGATAGCAGAAATATCTTGCAGGGGATCGAAATGAACCGGAGTCTTCTGGGGAAAATTTTTTCCAAATACGGTGTTGAAGAGATGGAAGCGTTGGGCCAACTGTTCGACCCCAGTTTGCACGAAAGCATAGGTATGGTCCGGTATCCCAGCGTCACCCCCAGCACCATAGTGAGGGTCGAGCAGAAGGGTTATCTGATCAGCGGCAAGCTGTTGCGTTCGGCGAAGGTCCTGATCGCATCGAGTTGATTCGTAGAGCTGGACCATTTGCAAAGATCGACTGTTGAACTTGGCAGGCGAGCCCTTCTGAATACGACGAAATGGACACTGCATGGAGTTTAAGGATTACTACAACATTCTGGGGGTAGATCGTAAGGCGGACGCGAAGGAGATCAAAAAAGCCTACCGCAAGTTGGCCCGAAAATTTCACCCTGACGTCAACTCCTCAGACAGTGCTGCCGCTAGCAGATTTCAGGATATCAACGAGGCCAACGAAGTGTTGTCTGATCCCGCAAAACGTCAGGAGTACGACCACCTGGGCTCTCAGTGGCAACAGTACCAGCAAAGCGGAGGAAAGCCCGAAGACTTCAACTGGGGCGAGAGAGCAGCGGCAGACAATCAGAACTACAGTTATCGAACAGTCAATCCCGCAGAATTCGAAGAGCTGTTCGGCTCACAAGGTGGTTTTTCTGATTTTTTCACGAATCTTTTCGGTGGTGGCGACCGGCAGCAAACCACTGGAGATAGGGGTGGCCATAAATCTTATCATCAAGCTCGACCGAGACACGGAGGTGACCTCGAACATTCACTTCAGGTGAGCCTCAATGAGGCCTACCACGGTGCCAAACGGGTGTTGGAATGGGAGGATGGTCGCAAAATTGAAGTCAAAATTCCTCGCGGGGTCAAAACCGGATCCCGGGTAAGGGTCAAGGGAAAGGGCGGCACTGGTTCTGGAGGGGGGATCGCGGGAGATCTTTATTTTACCATTGACGTTTTGCCAGACAAACGGTTTCTGCGTGACAACGATGATCTAAAGACCACGGTTACAGCAGATCTGTTCACTATGTTGTTGGGCGGCAAAATCTCGGTTCCCGGCATCGACCGCAAGGTGAACTTGCCCATCCCACCGGAAACAGCTAATGGGAGGGTTTTCCGGTTACGTGGATTAGGGATGCCCAAAATCCAGCATCCTGGCCAACACGGAGATCTGTATGTCACTGTAGAAACCGTTCTGCCGAAAAAGCTGACCGCTAAAGAAAAGGAACTGCTTGAGCAATGGAAGTCTATGCATTAGATGAATCGTTCGTGCACTGTTGCGCAATTCCAGTCCAACTGGTGAGGAAAAGGCAATGAACAAATACCCCATTGCACTTGTCTGCAATGATCCTGAAGCTCACTACGAATATCAGATCGTAGCCCGCATGACAAGGGTATCAGAGGAGTTCATTCTCCAATGTGAGCATGAAGAGTTGGTTACTTCGCATGTCATGTTGCATGGCGTAAAAGGCTTGAGGGCTGCAGATGTCAGAAAACTTAAACTCATCCGTTACCTGCACGAGGATATGGGGCTGGCCTTAGATGCCATAGATTTCGTGCTGCGCTACCGGGAGCGAGTCAAGACGATGGAACGTCAGCTTGATGATATGGAGCAACGACTCCGCCAAAAGGAGCAGGAACACCAGACAGAGGTTCTAAAACTTAGCCGACGGCTAGCGCAGATGATGGGTGGTGATTAGACCCTTTATCGGCGGACAAATTTGTTTCATACCATCTATCGAACATTAAAGCCTCCGATCCGAGGAACGATGTTTTTCACGTTTATCACCACTGCCGAGACGAAAACGGGCGTTTCACTGCACTGAACTGATACTTCACTTTGGTGATGATCAAACACTCTTTCTTCTGAGAAAAAGCTTTTTCAATTCTGATATTGCGGCGATGACCCCGGCTCCAGCGGCACAGACGCCGAGCTCTCCCCATGATAGAGGCGTTGTGCGAAAGACCGTATTGAAAAATGGGACGTAGATTACGATCAATTGCAGGGCCAGTGTGACGCTTACTGCCAAAAGCAGCATGGGATTGCTCAACCAGGTATACGTAAACAAAGATTGCTGCTGCTTGCGAACGCACAAGGCATAGGCCATTTGGCAGAAGGTGAGCATGGTAAACACCATGGTCTGCCAGGCATTCGAACCTGTTCCGCCATTCCAGAACCAGTATCCGGC
>JBHEOR010000202.1:0-4457 GCA_046260685.1 Desulfopila sp. | reverse complement strand
CCCGGCGCCTGGATAGGCGCATTTCTCGCGGTGATCGGCATGGGGTGTATTTTCATTTACTAGCCTCTTTCCGGACTGTTTGCCGCTGTCCTTCGATGGCAGTGATCAGCCGGTCTATCTCAGAGAGATGAATGTCACGCTGGGGAAAGGGGATTTCTATGCCTTCTCGGTTAAGTGCGGCGTAAATGGTAAAAAGTAGATCGGATTTGACGCTGAGAATATCGCCGATATCGCGCAGAAAGCAGCGTAATTCCAAATCAAGGGAGCTTTCGCCAAGACCGGCAAAGAGAACCGTCGGCGGCGGGTGGGTGTAGAGTGCCTTGTGTGATGTGGCCGCATCAAGGAGAATCTCCCGGGTTTTTTCGAGATTGCTGCCATAGGCGACGCCAACCGGAAGGACCAGTCGCCCGGTCATACTCGACAAGGTCATATTCTTGACGGTGCCGCTGATCAGGTCTGAGTTGGGTAGGACGACATCGTGCCGGTCAAAAGTCTCGATGCGGGTAGAACGTACTGAAATCTTGCGGACAATACCAGAGTAGCCGGAAACCTCGATCCAGTCGCCTTCTTTAATCGGACGTTCGATCAGCAGGATGATCCCGGAGACGAAGTTTGAGACAATGGTCTGCAGGCCAAAACCAATACCTATGGACAGAGCACCGGCAACCACTGCCAGGTTCGACAGATTGAGGCCCGCCGAGGAGACGGCAAGCAGGGCGGCCAGTGTCAGCCCGAGATAGCCGACGCCGGTGACCGTGGCGGTCTGGGCGCCCCTGTCGAGCTTGGTTCGCGGTAAAACGGAAACCTGCAATAGTCGCTGCAGCCACCGGGTGAGAAACAGGCCAAGAGTGAAGACAAGAACCAGGGTCATTACCACATCGAGGGACAGACGAATATCACCAAGTTGTATCCCGTTAGTCAACAGCCGCCAGATCTCACGTAAATCGGCGATACTCGCGCCCCAGGCCATGGCCATGAGTGGCGCAAAAGCGATGACCAGCAGAAAAATAACGCAGACCGGCAGCAGCGAAAGAGGCTTTTTCTCTTCTGTCTGGTCGGTGTGCAGGATCGCCTCGAGGAGGATCACCACGACATTGTAGAGCAGCAGAGCAAGGCCGAGCAGGATGACGGTCAGCACGATCGAGTGCATCCCTTCTTGAGAAAGCTTGATAAAGCCCAGCAAAACAAAAAGAGGGACAATGAGCGCTGCCCCCTGCATTAGCCGAGAAAGAAAATATAAGAATCCGGAATCAATAGTCTTTTTTTTGTCGCCATCCGGCGGTGGTGGGGCGTCCGTTTCCCTCGAACCGCTGGTACGCAGAAGCCGTCCGAATTGCCAGAGCAGCAGGCAGGAAAAAAGAATAAGGGGGGCTGCCAGTACCGAAATAGTATTTTCCGAGATGAGGGGGCTTTCCACAATTTTCTCGACCAGCATTTCTATGGCAAGCATCACGCCAAATCCAAGGCACAGGAAAAACCCAGTTCGGGCATGGTCTTCCGTAAAGGAGAGGAGCCGTTCTTCGGGGTTTGTCGGTGAGAATATGGTATGCCCGAGCCAGTAGGCGACGATAACAATAGCTGCCATGACCGGCAAGACTTTGGTGAGAGGCAATACGGCAGGAGGGGTGACATTGATCAGCTTGATAATCAGCAGCAGTGCCGCTGCACCAATGGCCGGTAATGCCAGTCGGGAAATGCTTTTCAGAGCGACTAACGACCAGCGGTGCCATCTGGTCCGACCGATAACAGACGCTCTCTCCAGACGACGAAGAATCATCGGTCGACCCACCAGCAGGACGGCCAGACCAAACACGACCAGGATCATCATTGTCGGGACATTCCCTTTTAGGCGATCGATCTCCCCTGGTTCCTGCAGGGAGGTTTTGATCTGGTTCAGAATATGTCCCGTGTATATGGTGAGGTCATCCTTTGCAGTAAGCCACGCATTCGGTGACAGGGGCGTCGGGAATCTGCGCAGCAGTACCAGCGTCTGCTGGTCGCGGATGCGCTTATCTAGTTCACGGATAAGTACTTCCGCTTGTTTTAAAATTTCATTTGCCAGTCGAATGGGTTCTTCCACCTTACCCAGCTCCGCTTTAAGCTCTGCTCTGCGGCCGGCAATTTCCTCGGGTTCGCTTGTTCCCTCAGCCGGCGGCGGGCCAAGGCCATCAAGTTGTGCCCGGATGGTACGCCCTTCGACGCTGTCCTCGTCAATAATAGCCGTGGATGTGTCACGGAGTTCGGCAAGCTGTTCGCGGAAATTTTCCAATGTTTGCCTAGGAACTTCTTTGGACTCGAGAACCTTTTTCGAATTTTCAATAAGGGTCTTGGCATTGGCTATCGCCGGATCGAGCTTTTCGGCGGTATTTTTTTGCGCAACGGATGTGCCGGAGAAGAGGGAAAGAAAGATGGCAACCAGGACAAGATGAAGAAACAGGCTGAAATTTCTGTCGCATCTTTGTTGGAACTGTTGTGGATCATTTGATTGTTCATTTCCTTGGAACATATTCCTCTCCGTCCGAAGATTTACGTTTTTACGGACTACATCTTAGTCCATAGTCACTATTGGGGCAAATTTTTTTACCGACGACCTGTGCTGAAACAGGCAATTAGCGACCATTTCACCAACAGTATACCTGACCTCTACGTTTTTCAAAGAAAATGAATTTTCTGTCGTTTTCCAGCATCACTGTATTATATTAATAGCACCCTTACAAAACTCAGACTAATGGAGCAGAGGCGCCAATGAAAATGATTACTCGTGCCGCCGGCAATGTCACTTTTACTCTCCCCGATAGCGCATCTGAACCAGGCGATGTCTCCATCCCGGGAAAACGACGACAAAGAGGTGGGCAAACAGCCACTCAATCAATTGATGAAGAGTTTGCTACTCTCCTGACTGCCCTGACGGAAGAGAGAGAACAGGGGCGAGAAGATCCGGATTACCAGCTACTCGACGGTTTCACCGTTGATCTGGGAGAGGGAACGAAAAAACCGGTTCGTCGTGGCCTGGTCGCCAAACCGGATGAAATGGAAATCAATGTCACGCTGGGACCGGAGGAGGGTGCTGTTCTGCTCATTGAGCAGGACGGTACCTATGAGTGGCACTTTCCTGAAGAAACCACCGTGCAGCGTGGACCGAAACGACGTGGGCGACCAGGCGCTGTCGGACAAAAAGCGGCTTTGTTCCGCGTACCTATCGGCGATGAAGTGCCAATTGAAGTGCCAATTAAAGCACCGTTCGAACAACCACCCGGCACCAAACGCATCCATCGTGGACCGATCACCAACTTCGTCAAAGGCAAAATCAAGGGGGTCATCCTCAAATTTGCTGCAAAAAAAGTTGTTGGGGCACTCTCCAAACGCCTGGAAAAAGGCGTCGAACCAGGCCCTGTGATCATTACCTCGCACGATGATACCAGTGGCTGGCTCCATAAAGAAGATTATTTGACTGTCGACTTACCCGTGACCAGACCCGCCCGCATCCTGCTGCTGGTGCATGGCACGTTCAGCAGCACGATCGGCAGCTATGGCGCACTGACAGAGCAGCCGGCGGGACAACGTTTTCTCCGTGCGGCACTTGATCATTATGACGCAGTTCTCGGCTACGATCACTACACGCTTGCCGAGACACCGGCGCAGAACGCGGAAGCTTTGTTCGAAGAGCTGCGCAAGTTACAGGGCAAGTCACAAGGTATCGAGATCGACGCTATTTCCTTCAGTCGCGGCGGTCTGGTCTATCGTTATCTGACGGAACAGATTGTTCCTTTGGAAAAGACCCAGCTGGCCTTTCGAAAGGCTCTATTTGTCGCCTGTACCAACGCCGGTACCGAGCTTGCCAACGATGAAAACTGGAAATATCTTGTCGACTTTTATACCAACATGGCGGCGGGCGCCAGCCGCCTGCTTGGTAAATTACCCAATGCCAAACTGCCTATGCTCATATTCCGGCAGACGGTGCAGACCATCGGCAGTCTCGTTCAGTATATGGCGCAGGACGCAGTCGAGGATAATGCCGTGCCGGGTATATCGGCAATGGAACCGGCAGGCCGTTTTGTCATGGCAATCAATGCCATGCCGGCGACTCGCACACGACCCGGCGCACGTTTTTACTATGCCATCGGCTCGAACTTTGAACCGGACCGAAACACCTACCATGGCGAACTGGGTAAACGTCTGGCCATGAAGCTGGCCGATGGTTTCGTCGACAGGCTCATGGGCGAAGCCAATGATCTGGTTGTTGATACCGACTCGATGTTTGTTGTCGACCCGGTACCATCCGCGCAGCTTCTTGAGAAGCTGCCTTTTGGCAAGAATGGCGAGGTATACCATACCGTCTATTTTAGCCAGCCCCAGGTCGCGCGCCAGTGCGCATGCTGGCTGGGGTTGCTGCAGGCCAGCCGTGCAGCCGGCGCAAATGCTCCGCGTAGCTGGTGGAAGGAGGCGGTCAGTGACGA
>JBHEOR010000201.1:0-4498 GCA_046260685.1 Desulfopila sp. | reverse complement strand
GTCTGCTCACAGCTTTGCACATTTGGTTCCATGCGGATCAGGTAGCTGATGTCCCAGCTCAGTTTCATATTCAAATCCACAAGAAAATCGATGGTTCGCCTCGGTCGACGGTCGATATCTTCCAGGTAACCTTTCAATTCTTTTCCAGGTGTTTCCCGGGCGAGATAGGGGCCAAGATCGATCTTGAGCGCCTTCTCGTAGGTGAAGGGGAATTGCTCCGCATCCGGCTCGAGAAAATAATCAAAGGGATTAATGATGATCATATCCGCGACCAGGTCGATTTCCACCTGAAAATGGTCGGTCTTTTCCGGAAAAACAAGTCGGCCGAGATAATTACTAAAAGGATCCTGCTGCCAGTTGATGAAATGATCCTTGGGCGCCACCTGCATGGAGTAGCTGAGGATGGGCGTACGGCAATGCGGTGCGGGACGCAACCGCACTATCTGCGGTGCAAGGTTGATACGCCGGTCATACTGATACGAGGTTTTGTGATGCAGCGAGATATGTATTCCCAAGATTTCACCGTCCTGTTGCGTCGGGGCGTGTTTCTCTGAAAACTAACCCATCGACCCTGGTTTTATTTTATTGTTCACAAACTCTTGAAAACCTAAATTTCAGATGGCTAAGCCATCATTGTTCACTGCCGGCTGTTTCAGAGCAGGGCTTTATATTAAAAAATGTTATGCCGATTGCTGCGCCCACTTCATTGATTCTGCTCTGCAGGTTATCCAGATACTCGTGCAGCCCTGCTTCAATAACCTCTTTGATATCGGTGTATTCAATATCCGCCTGAATACGACCCAACCGTTTTTCCGCAAGATTAATCGTAGCCCCCTGAGGTGTCCCGGTAATTCGGTGCAGGCATATTTTAGCCTTAGTAATGCAGTGCCGGATCGAGCGTGGAAACTGATTGTCAAAAATGAGGAATTCGGCAACTTTGTTCGGGGTGATATTGTGATGCTCTTTGCGAAACATCTCAAAAGCACTGGCGGACTTCAGTACGGCCATCCACTGGATATTATCAATAGGGGCATTGACCAGGCTGGCCTGGGGCAGCAGCATGAAATATTTCACATCGAGAATTCTCGAGGTCTTGTCGGCCCTTTCCATCATCATGCCGATACGGGCAAAATTCCACGCCTCGCCATGACTCATGGTACAGTCCATTAAGCCTGTAAAAAGGTGGCTGCGCATCTGAATTATCTTGAAAAAACGATGAGGATCCTGCAGCGCCATGGACAGGCTGTGTTCCGTGGTCAATTCCAGATAAAAATTATTCAGGTGTTCCCACATCTCCGAAGAGATGATTTCCCGGATGGATCGTCCGTTTTCCCTGGCAGCGGCCAGGCAGCGGACAATTGAGTTCGGATAGTCCCGGTCAAAGGTGAGAAAGCGGATAACCGCTTCCTGATTATATCCCGGATCCTTCTTTTCGAATATCTCCTGATCGCCGGTGGTCATGACAATCGGTTTCCAGTGTTTACCTTCCTCGGAAGGCATGTCGAGCAGCAGGTTGAGATTGACACTGATAAAACGGGCGACATTTTCAGCACGCTCAATGTAGCGGCACATCCAGTAGATTGAGTTAGCGACACGACTCAGCATTACACATCCTCCAGTAAGTTATAAATTACACCACCCAGGTATCTTTACTGCCACCGCCCTGGGATGAATTCACCACCAGAGAGCCCTTTGTCAGTGCAACCCGGGTCAAACCGCCTGGCTGTACATAGATGTCTTTCCCATAGAGTATATACGGACGAAGATCCACATGCCGTCCCTCAATTCGGTCGCCGACAATGGTTGGTACCCTTGACAGGGCTATCGTCGGCTGGGCCATATAATTGCGTGGTTCCGCCTTGATTTTTTCGGCAAAGAGAGCCCGTTCAGCATTGCCGGCATGGGGCCCGATGAGCATGCCGTAGCCGCCGGACTCGTTGGCCGCTTTCACCACCAGCTCATCGAGGTGTGAGAGCACATATTCGCGGTCACGATCGTTTCGGCAGATATAGGTCGGAACCTTCGGCAGAATGGCTTCTTCCCCGGTGTAGTATTTTATAATTTCAGGAACATAGGCATAGATAACCTTATCATCGGCAATGCCGGTTCCCGGGGCATTGGCCATGGCAATCCGACCGGCTTTATAGACCTCCATCAGTCCTTTGACACCGAGCATTGAATCCGGGCGAAAGACCATCGGGTCAATAAAATCATCGTCGATCCGCCGGTAGAGAACATCAATTCGTTTCAGTCCTTTGGTGGTCAGCATGTGGACAAAGCCATCCGTGACAACAAGATCCTGTCCCTCGACCAGCTCGACACCCATCTGCTGCGACAGGAAAGAATGCTCGAAATAGGCGCTGTTGTAAATCCCGGGCGTGAGCACCCCGATGGTCGGCGTCTGTAAATGGTCGGGAGCAAGAAATTCGAGTACCTCATGCAGTTTTCCAGGATATTCGTCCACCGGCCGCACCCTTAGAGCCTGGAATACCTGGGGAAAAGTTCGTTTGAGGACCTGGCGATTTTCCAGGACGTACGAGACGCCTGAGGGACAGCGTAAATTGTCTTCGAGGACATAAAAGCGTCCGTCGCGATCCCGTATCAGGTCGGTGCCGGTGACGTGACACCATATCCCCCGCGGCGGAGTAAACCCTTCGCACTCTTTGCGATAGGTCTTGCTGGACAGCACCAGGTCTTCCGGTACGACCTTGTCTTTCAGAATCTTTTTATCGTTATAGATATCCTGCAGGAAAAGGTTCAGGGCATAAATCCGTTGCTTCAGACCCGATTCTATCTGCTGCCAGTCACTACTGGAAACAATGCGGGGAATCAGATCAAAGGGGAAGATTTTCTCTGCACCTTCATCCCGTCCATAGACATTGAAAGTAATGCCCATTTTAAGGAGCAGGGCTTCCGCCTCTTTCTGGCGCAAAACCAGATCTCCCTTGGGAAGCGACTCGATTTTGTTGATCAGCAGTTGGGCTTCCGGGCGGGGTTTGCCGGTTTCATCAATCAACTCATCGTAAAAACCCTCAGGGTCATACGTTTTAAATGTCGCCATAAAAAGTTTCCTCGGTGAAATTTGATAATCGTGTTCATTCAATACTTTCTCTGCAAAACCCCTGAGGTAACAAGGGTGATTGATACTGAAAAAACTCCAATCCGTGCAGGCAGGTGTCTTTCTTTTATTGCCCCGATGGCTGCTCATCCGGCAATCGCAGCACCTGGACAGTCTGTGTCTTCGGGGAGACCGCCGGCCCAAACTGGTTGTAAACAGCAACATCAGCGGCATCGCGCCCATAGCCGAGGACAACATATCCTCCGGTAATTTCAGCCTGCGTCGCATCGAAGGTGTACCATCGGCCTCCCACATACGCCTCGAACCAGGCATGCAGTTCCATTGGTTCGAGGCCGTAGAGATAGCCCACGACCATTCGTGCCGGAATAGTCAGACTACGGCACAGTGCTATTGCCAGATGGGAAAGATCACGACAAACTCCCCATTGCCTGGCATTCACTTCAACGGCGGAGACCGGACTGTCGCCTACATGCGACTCGTAGCGGATAGTAGAGCGCACATAGTTTTCAATAGCAGCCACCTGGTTGTAGCCAAGGGGTTGGCCGGCGGTAATATCGTTTGCCATCCAGCCAAAATGCTCCACCTCGCAATAACGGCTGGGAAGGAGATAACAGAGCGCTGCGTCAGGCAAATTGGGGATCTCGATAAACGGTGCATCAAACGCCCGATCAACCTTGTCCGCCAGCATTACTTCTGCGCTGGTGCATACCGAAAGAATACCGGGTGGAGCAAGTAATCTCTGGCAGAGATTACCGTAGTTATCGGTAAATTCCGATACGGCAATGTTGGGCCGTACCATGTATTTTTCGCCGGCGATCCATTGCTGGGCGCCGCTCCGAGGCCGCAGCATAAACACAAAGGGCGTCGGCACGGTTAAATCAAAGGTCAAATCACATTTTGTCTGTAGCCACATCGAACACCCCATGATGTACCATACATGTCACTTGCCGGGTCTGGTACTCTTACAATTTTCCGGTTAAACGTCGGACTTTTTTTCGACGTTTCGATTAATCAAGCGCATCTTTGTGCTATTTTTTCAGTTGTCTCTCTGCATTAACATCAACTATCAACCACCAGCACATTGATGCAGCAAGCGGGCAATTTAATAAGTGTAGCAATATACATTTGTAATTTCAATATTCTTGCAGATACAACAAGCCAATTTACAGTCTTGTTAGCACTTATAAATCGTACATGTCACTTACCTTGGTTCCATTAAAGCAATATGCCGGCCATGCAAGTATTAAAATATCTTAAGGCACAGGCATTCCACGTAAGCATTCAATTGCTGGTTTAAATATCCTAATATTACTCTGCAAGTACCCTGTTTCGACATACGCTGGGGACGAGAAATTTAACACAAACATGTAAATCAACAATGATACATATTACAATAATGTGTTATACGTAGGATTGTTA
>JBHEOR010000200.1:0-4548 GCA_046260685.1 Desulfopila sp. | reverse complement strand
TCATGGGGTCGCCTTTAAGCCGTTTAGCCGGTGACGCTAAAGCTGCCGGATCAATCCGATTTGACGGATGGGGGGGCGTTACTTCGGAAGCCTTTCGCAAGTATGCCTTCAAACCTTTTACAGATAAAACCGGAATAGAAGTCATCGAAGGTGAGTTTGGTGACATGAACTCTTATTTGACCCGTGTCAAGGCCTCTTATCCGCCCGGGGGTGAATTTAATATAGCTCATCTGAGTGCTGTTTTTGACTATGCCCGTTATGCAGAGCTTGGGTTTGCCTCGGTGCTTGATGAAAGTAAAATTCCTAACCTGCAAAACGTCATGGCTTCCATGATCAAACCGTTGCGGGATATTACCAATGGGACGCTGTCTGCAGTTCCCTACGATCTTGGACAGACCGGGATTGCTTATAACACCAATAAAATAAGCAAGGAGAAGGCAGAAGAGCTGGGCGTTGCTCTGTTGTGGGACAAAGAGCTCAAAGGAAAGATTGGCAGCTGGGAAGGGGATTTCAGGACCAATATGTGGTACGCGGCCCTGCACACCGGCCAGAGTCCCAATAATATGACCGATCTCAAAGCCATCTGGGCAGCATTGCGCGAACAGCGTGACCTGATGAAAAAATACTGGAGCTCGGGGGCGGAACTCATGAGTCTGCTGGCCAATGAAGAAATTTATGCGACTGTCGCCTGGTCCGGCAGGGTTGCCGCATTGCAGCAGGAAGGTTATCCCATCGGTTATCTCTCGCCCGAGGGCACTTACTCATGGATGGAATATCTTTTTGTCCTCAAGGGTACCGACTTGGAAGTGGCGCAGAAGTTGCTTAACTTCATGCTGGAACCCGATGCCGCCATAGCGGTTTCCGAAGGACAGAATTATCCACCGAGCCTTGATCCTACCAAGGTGGAATTAACGGAAAAGATCAGGAAGATGCCTGCCTTCGATTCTACCGGCAAGCTGGACGGCTATGTCTTTGCAGATCCGGCCTACTGGAATGCCAATCAGCTCGAATGGACGGAAAAATGGGACCGCATTAAGGCAGGAAGCTGATAAGAGAGCTTCATCTTATTACAAGGCCGGATTGTTTCCGGCCTTGTCACGAAGAATCAAGATAGGGGAGACAGGGTACATTGACAACCGGCAAGAAGCAGCCCATGGTGCAGTTTAAGGGCATAATGAAAAATTTCGGCAACATTGTCGCCGTCGAAAAAATGGATTTTGATATTGAGGAAGGCAGCCTGGTGACGCTGCTGGGGCCGTCCGGCTGCGGAAAAACCACTCTGCTTCGAATGATTGCAGGGCTGGAGACGCCAACAGAAGGCGATATCTTTATCAAGGGTGTCCGGATAAACGATACTCCTATTCACAAACGTAATTTGGGTATGATCTTTCAGAACTACGCTCTCTTTCCCCATAAGACCATCTACGATAACGTAGCTTTCGGCCTGAAATACCGTAATGTTTCCAAGGACGAGATACGGGAGAAAGTGGCCAGGGCTCTTGAGATGGTCAGGCTGCCGAACGTTGAAAACCGCATGCCGAGCCAGCTGTCCGGCGGCCAGCAGCAGCGCATCGCCATGGCGAGAGCCATCATCATCGAACCTGATGTCCTGCTGATGGACGAACCGCTTTCCGCCCTTGATGAAAATCTGCGGGAGGAGATGCGCCGGGAGGTGGACAACCTGCAGCAGATGCTTGGCGTTACCACAATTTTTGTTACCCATGACCAACGGGAAGCACTCTCCATGTCTGATAAAATTCTGGTGATGAAGGCCGGACGCAAGCAGCAGGAAGGCGACCCGCAGACGGTTTATAACCAGCCGGTAAACCATTTTGTCGCCGATTTTCTTGGCCATTCCAACTTCATCAAAGGCGAAATAGTCGACGTCAACAAAGAGCATGTCAACGTCAAGATAGAAACCGGTGATCTCCTCATCGCCGATAATAAAGGCACCTTTAACATGGGGGACCACGTCGAGCTGGTAGTAAGGGCCCAGCGCTTTGATCTCTTTTCCAAAGAGGAATTCAATGAGGAAGAGGGCATGAACTCTTTTGAAGGCCGGATCAAGGATCGCAGCTATATGGGAGGAGAGGTCAGTTACTTTATCGAGCTTGCGGCAGGAAGAGAAATACATATCATCAGCATGATGAGGACCAGGATTTATAATATCGGCGAAACGGTCAGTGTTCAGGTGGCTCCCCATCACTGTCACCTGCTCCCTGTTGAAAATTGATGGCGTCGTAAAAACTCTTCATCTGCGTCGTCACTACAAAATTTCTATCATATGAAGTTTTTTACTTAGCCATAGTAATTTCAGGTTCTTATGAGTTTCTCAAGATTGAAGGCGATGGATAGAGGGAAATAATGTTACATCTTGACCGATTGGAAAAAGGATTTTCTCAGCGATATCCTCATCAGTATATTACCATCGATTCGCATACCCAAGGTGAGCCAACCCGATTGCTGATTGGAAGTACGGGCGATTTGCCCGGCACCACCATTAAGGAAAAGCGCGATTTTTTTGCAGCGCGATACGATAATGTCCGCATGTTGCTGACCCGGGAGCCGAGAGGGCACAGGGATATGTTTGCGGCGGTGGTCACCGAGCCGGTCAGCCCGGAAGCACAATTCGGCCTTATTTATATGGATGCCAGGCGCTATCCCTACCTCTGCGGCCATGCCACCATCGGCGCTGTCACCACTTTGATTGAGACCGGAGCAATTGAGGTTAAAGAAGGTGAGGGAATTGTCGGCGTCGACACACCGTCCGGCCTTCTGCTGGCTCACACAAAGACAGCCGGGGGACGGGTGCTTTCGGTGGGCATTGATATGCCTCCTTCTTTTGTCTTTAGGATGGATTGTCCGCTGGAGGTTCCGGGGTTTGGACCGGTCACTGTTGATCTTGTCTGTGTCGGCGGTTTTTTTGCCATGGTTTCGGCGGCATCCATCGCTATCGACCTTGTCGTGGAAAACAGCAGACAGCTTATTGACCTTGGTATGGCTATAATTGAAACGGCCAACCGGGAGTTGCAGGTATATCACCCCGAACGTCCGGAAGTAAATACCATTGACGTGACGGAATTTTACGCAGAGAATACGAAATATCAGCAAGGAAGAAGCGGCACAAGCGTGGTAGTATATGGCGAATCGCATATGGACAGATCTCCCTGCGGCACCGGTACCACGGCGAAGATGACGTTGCTTCATCACAAGGGTGGACTTGGCAAGGGCGAGCTTTACCGTAACGAAAGTCCGCTTGGGACGTTTTTCGAAGGCAGGATCGTCCGCGAATTGACCATTGGTGACACCGGTGAATTTAGCGGTATTATCGGCCAGGTCAGAGGGAGCGCCACAATCACCGGCTACCATCGATTTGTTCTTGATGCAGGTGATCCCTTTCAGCAAGGTTTCTTACTCTAATGGCGTCGTAATCATATAAATTTTGCGCGCCCAGCATATGGAGTTTTTTACTTAGCCATCTGAAATTATAGGTTTTTAGGAATTTGTCTCTCTTGACTTCTATGAAAGAATTTACCCTACCTGAAATTATTCTGTACAACGCATGTTTTACCATTGGAAATGGATGGAATACCGAAAATCCTCTTCTCTCGGGTGGAGAGGCTATGGCCATTTCCAAGGGGCGCATTGTTGCTCTTGGCAAAAATGATGATATGCTTCATTTGGCCGGACCTGCTACCGAAAAGATTGATCTCGGCGGACGTCTGATAGTCCCGGGATTTATCGACAGCCATATCCATTTCTACGAATGGGCTCTTAAACTTCGGGACCTTCAGCTGGAAGATCTCGGCAGTCTTGAAGAGCTGCTGAAACGCATTGAAAAGACAGCAGGTTCTCTTGCACCCGATCAGTGGATAATGGGACAGGGCTGGAACGAGACCGACTGGAGATTACCACGCCAGCCGAATCGGCTGGATCTCGACAAAGTCGCACCCAATCATCCGGTTCTGCTGTGGCGCTGCGATCTTCATCTGGCTGTAGCCAATTCTGCTGCTTTGCGCCATGCCGGTATTAATCGAACTACTCCGGATCCACCTGAAGGCAGGATTGAACGGGACGCAGCAGGCGAGCCCACGGGTATTCTGCGGGAGCTAGCGATAAATCTGGTGCGACGGGCTATTGCCGAACCGGATGCCGGCCAGATAGCCAACGCCTTCAAAGACGGTATGGCAGCCCTTCATCGCTTTGGAATTACAGGTATTCAGGATATACGCCTTATGGAGGATCGTGATGGCGCCCGATCGTTTGGCTGTTTCCAGCAGCTCGAACAGGAAAATCTCCTTGATCTACGCTGCTGGATGAGTTTGCCCGGTCATCAGCTCGACGAGATCATCGGCCTTGGCCTTCGATCGGGTTTCGGCAGTGACAGGCTGCGGATCGGCCATGTAAAGTTTTTTTCCGACGGCGGCATGGGGGCTCGTACCGCCTGGATGATCGATCCTTATCTCGATGCCGGGTACGGTATGCCGCTGATTGATATGGGAGAGTTGGCTACAGAAATCGGAAAAGCAGATCGAGCAGGCCTCTCAG
>JBHEOR010000020.1:16151-36842 GCA_046260685.1 Desulfopila sp. | reverse complement strand
AAGCGAGGAGACTATCTGCTGTTCGGTTTCGTCGTCTTTTGACTTTTCCTCGGACATGGAGGCCAGGGTAATGTGACTGAGTTGAGCGGCATAATCATCCTTTCTATTTTGTATATCATTTATTAAATAGAGAAAACGTTGCCTGTCCTCGCCAAGAGGGTGGGGCGTATGGAATGTGGTATGGAATTTGATATGGTCATGACAGAAATGACTCTCCATGAAAATATCCATATCCCGGGCTGCTGAGGCCGGCGCTTTATCCACGGGCTGGATGATATTGATATTTGGAAAGAGAAGAAAGAGCGGCTCCTGACGTGGGGAAAGGATGGCTGTATCAGGAAAATAAAGGGTCTCGAGTGTCTTCATATGGAAAATATTAAGGAAAAGTTTACGTTTTATCTCAGCGGACTGCTGTATCTGCTTTTTAATCTGCGTCTGGCTTCAACGCCCATGGCAAGCATTAAAGCTACTGTATGGCAGCTGATCCAGACCATACCGTTTATCGCCGGCATCACCTGGGTGCTTGTCGCCTTCCTGCAGTATATGGCAAATGGTAAAAAAATGCCATGGGATAGAAGGCTTCGGCTCTTTTTTGCCATTGGTATCATGGCAGGCCTGCTCTATGCCATCTATGAATATACCGGTGTTACCACTCCTGTGGGCTGATACCGAGATGTTTTATCTGCATGCCTCCAACAAAACGGAAAATCTGCTCCGCCATCTTGCCGCCCTGATAGAAGCGGATCCTCCTGAAGTGCTGTTTGATAAGGAGTATATCCTCATTCAGAGCCAGGGCATGGAGCGGATGATCTCCCAGTATATGGCCGAGTATTTCACCAGCTGGTGCAATTACCGTTTTCACCTTCCCTTGAGCTTTCTCCAGGATATAGCAGAAAAACTGGGCATGGAATTGGCGCCGGATGGAGCTCCTGATGCCTATGATCGTAATGTCCTGTGCTGGCGTATCGAAGAGAAATTGCGTACCGTCGAAGATGCTGTCTATCGGCCCCTGCATCAGTATCTCAAGGGAAGCAGGCCGGAACTAAAACGATTCCAGCTTGCCAGGCAGATAGCCAACGTCTTTGACCAGTATCAGCTGATGCGTCCCGGGATGATTGCACAGTGGCAGCAGAATCGCTGCATCACGGAAGAACCGGCGGAACGGTGGCAGATGGAGCTCTGGAATCGCCTGATGGCGGATGATGTCGGCGGTCGTCCCAGGGGTGAGGTGCTTCAGGAGATAGTAAACGTCCTGCAGACATCGCATATTTTGCCGGGACTGCCAAAGCGCATCTCGGTTTTCGGAGTTCATATCCTGCCGCCGCTCTTTATTGACTACCTCAATGGTCTTGCCAATCATTGCGATGTCCATCTTTTTCTTTTGAGCCCCTGCAGAAACTATTGGGGGGATATTGATCGAAAAAAGATCATGCAGCAGGAGCCGGCCCCGGAGGCGCTGCCCCATCCACTGCTGGCAGCGCTTGGCGGGCAGGGACGGAATTTCCAGGAGCTGCTGCTCGATAAGGTCGAGTTTGCCGAGGAAATCACCAGTTACGAAGATCCCCGTGATTCAGTGCAACCCACGCTCCTTACCGCACTCCAGTCGGATCTGCTTGGTGGCACTGTTTCCGCACATGTTGACGTGGCGGAGGATGATCGCTCCATTCGGGTGGCTGCCTGTCATACCAGGCAGCGCGAACTCAGTGTGCTCAAAGACCACGTCGTCGATCTCCTGGAAAGCAATTATGCGCTGGAACTGCGCGATATTGTGGTGATGGCGCCCGATATCCAGGAATACGCTCCCTTTATTCCGGCAATTTTTGAGGATGTCCAGCACTCCATCGCCGATAAGAGCCTGTACCGACGTAATACCTGCATTACCCTTTTTAAACAATTCCTTGATGTCGTGGGCGGCCGCTGTGGCTGGTCCGAGGTGCTCGATCTCTTGAAAAAGGAGCAGGTCTCTCAGCGGTTCAATCTCGACCCGGGCGATCTTGAGACCATACAGCGCTGGGTGGTCGACTCCGGTATTCGCTGGGGCCTGACGGGGGCTGCCAGGGAACAAGAGGGGTTTTTATTTGTAGAGAGTTCCTGGGAGCAGGGATTGGAACGCCTGCTCATGGGGGCTGCCGTCGATACCGAGGAGGAGGTGGCCGGAGTATGGCCGTATACGGCAATTGAAGGCAACGAAACGAGGAGTCTGGGAGTGCTTTGTGCCTTTATCCATATCCTGCAGTGCGCCCAGCGCGATTTTTGCAAAGAGCACGATTTGCAGAGTTGGTCCGGAGTGCTGCTCCATTATGCCGAACAGCTCTTCGGTGAAATGGAGGGCAGGGATATGCTTGACTTGAGCGCAATGCTGCACACCCTCAACGAGTGTGGCTCCCTGCATGGCGGGCTGGTTTCCTTTGATGTTGTCTCCGCATGGCTTAAATATTCCTCGACGGAGTCACGATCGGCAAGCGGTTTTCTTAAAGGGAGCCTGACCTTTTGTTCCATGCTGCCCATGCGCTCCATTCCATTTACTGCGATTTGCCTTATCGGTCTTGATTACGGGGTTTTTCCCGACAATGACCGCCAGGCCACCTATGACCTCATGAAATATCATCCCCTGCCGGGGGATCGGTCACTGCGCGCCGATGATCGTTACCAGTTCCTCGAGATTCTGCTGGCTGCACGACAGTCGCTCTATATAAGTTACTGCGGGCAATCGATACAAACCAACGATACGCTGCCGCCGTCGGTTGTTGTCTCCGAATTGCTGGAGGTCTTAGAAGAACACTATGGTGTGGATGATCTCACCGAGTTCCACCCTCTGCACGGCTTTTGCCGTCGCTACTTTACACAAGATTCGACGCTGTTCAGCTATAGCAGGACGAATTATGAGGTTGCACGCCGCCTCCAGGAACCCGGAGAAGATCCGCGGCCCTGGTGGAGAGGCACCATCGACGGCGATGAACAATGCATTGGCCTTACCGATCTGCTCAGTTTTTACAGCAACCCGCAGCGTTTTTTTGTCCAGCACTGCCTCGGTATCGGGCTCGGTGACGAGGATGTGGTTCCTGAAGAGTCGGAACCGTTTGTGCTGGAAGGGCTGCACTCCTATGCCGTAGATCAGATACTGCTTGACAAAGTTCTCCGGGATAATGATCCGGCACGACTCTATTCACGGCTTTGTCACGATGGCAACTGGCCGCTCGGCACACCCGGCGCCCTCGCTTTTAGGGAAAAGAGCGCCCAACTGTACCAGTTCGCCGAGCGTATCAAACACAAGGACATGGGCAGGCAACAGGCTGATGTGGCAATAGACATTCATGTGGGCAGCTTTCGTATTGTCGGGACACTTGGTAATCTCTATGAAAATGGTCTGTTATTGTGCAGATACGCCAAACTCCGTGCTGCCGATCTGCTGCGCTCCTGGCTTTTCCATCATGTTGCTTGTATCCATGGACGGCTGGCGGAGCGGACCACCCTGGTCATGAAAGATTATGAGGTGTGCTGGAAGGGCAGCGATATGCAGAAACCGGACCTGGAGGAGCTGCTGATGTGCTTTCGTGAGGGCAGGAAGGCGCCAAGTCGGCTGCTGCTCGAACCGGGCCTTTCCTATTGCCGCCAACTGGGAAAAAAGCGAGCCACGGTGGCGCCGCTGGATAAGGCCAGGCAGGATCTTCGCAACACTCTGGAAAACGGCTACGAGCCCGCCTGGCAGCTGCTCTATCAGAATGTGGCTTTGCAGGATGTTATAAATACAACCTTTGCAGAACTCACCGAGCAGCTCCTGCTGCCGCTGTGGAAGGAGTGCCGGAATGGTTGAGAAGACCACGCTCGATGCCGCCGAAACTCCTTTGCATGCCGGTGTGCATCTTATCGAGGCCAGTGCCGGCACTGGGAAGACCTATGCCATCGCCATGCTGGTGCTGCGTTTTATTGCCGAGCAGGATATGAATATCGAAAATATCCTGCTCGTTACCTTCACCCGGGCGGCAACCGAAGAGTTGGGCGAGCGTATCCGTCTGCGACTGGTGGAGGCGAAAAAATTGCTGCAGGAAGATGGCGGTGCCGGTGATGCCACCCTGCGGCGCTGGGCGGCATCCCTTAAAGCGCCTCAACTCGCCCTGCGCAGAATCCAAATTGCCCTCCTTGATATAGACCGTGCTCCCGTTTTTACTATCCATGGGTTCTGCCAGCGGATGCTGCAGGAGCAGGCTCTGGAAAGCTCTCAGCTCTTTGATGTCGAATTGCAACCGGATCTTGAAATCGTACGCCGCTCCGTTGCCCAGGATTTCTGGCGTAAAAACATCTACAGCCTGCCGCATCGACCCTGCGGTGTCATTATCGGTCATTATCGCACACCGGAACAGCTCTATGCCACGGTGCAGCCGGTGAGCGAGCGATTTGCCTCCATCGAACCGCAAACCGAGGGGCTGGGGCCGGCTGTGGATGTTTTCGAGACGAAATTTCAATGCCTGTCCTATTGGTGGAAGAAAAACGGTGAGACACTTTATACGGCTTTGCAGGCGTGCATTGCCGAGGGCAAGATGAAAAAGCAGTTCTGTGAGGATTTTGCGTCGTGGTGGCAGCGGCTTGATGGCTATTTTTCCGGAGAAAACAGCACGTTTTTTGCCGAGATATGGTGGCTTCATCGGCACAATCTGGCCGGGTATATCAATGGCGCAAAGGTGAGGGGGGCCAAAAAAGAACACCTTCTCGACAGCCTTCAGCTCCCCGAGTTTGAGTGCGCCGCCTTGCAGGCGGCAGTTACTACTCTGCTGCTGAGCCTGCGCCGTGATTTTGCCGACTTTCTCCTGATTGAGACGGAAAAGCGTATGACTGCTGACAACGCCATGTCCTTTGACGACCTTGTGTTCCGGCTGAGCCGCGCGCTGGATGGCTCGCAGCGGGGTATGGCCGATCTGCTGGGCCGCCGTTTTCACGCCGCGGTGATCGATGAGTTCCAGGATACCGATGCTTTGCAGTGGCGCATCTTTCACCGGGTTTTTGGCACCGGCAACCATTTCCTCTATCTCATAGGAGATCCCAAGCAGGCCATATATGGATTCCGCGGTGCTGATATCCATTCCTACTTTCAAGCACGGCAACGTGCCGACACCACGTTGACCCTGCAGCACAACCATCGTTCCCATCCTGGAATTGTCGCCGCGCTCAATGATCTTTTTGCGGGCAGGCCACGACCGTTTTTTTTTGAAGAGGAGGTGCTCGACTTCAGCCCGGTTGAGCCTGCTAGAGTTGCTGCGGACGGCTATCTTGAAAAAGACGGTGTGCCTCTGCCGACCCTGGCGCTATGTTCGCCGGCCCCTTCGGCTACGGCAAAAGACGGTCGCTGGAGTTCAAGCGCCGCGGCCGAGGAAGTCATGGGCTATGTTGTCGCTGAAATCGTAGATTTACTGAACTCACCGGTACAACTGGGGAGCCGGGAAGGAAAACGAGATGTGCTGCCCGGTGACATCGCCATTCTTGTCCGCCAGAACCGCCAGGCCGAGGAATACCAGGAGGCATTGGCTCGAGTAAATGTGCCGGCGGTGCTCTCCAGCCGGCAATCGGTGTTTACCACCGAAGAGTGTGCGTATATGCACCTGCTTCTCAAGGCGCTGGCCAATCCGGGAGATATCAATGTAATGAAACGGGCCATGACCCTGCCCTGGTTTGGCTGGAGAGGTGATGAGCTGTATCGTATTTTTAACGATGAGCAGCGCTTTGATCTGCATCAGGCACGTTTTCACGGGTATGCTGAAACCTGGCGCAGCCGGGGAGTTCTGGTCATGATGAACCATCTCCTGCATGGAGAAGGTATCCTGGCCACCATTGGCTCACTCGATGATCGGGCGGAGAGGCGGATTGCCAATATCCATCATCTTGCCGAACTGCTGCAGCAGGCCGAATCCGACTTTCTCTATGGCCCGCTGCAGCTGTTGCACTGGCTGCGCCGCAAGATGGATGCGGCCGGCGGCGAGGAGGAGTTACGACTGGAAAGCGACGAGGACGCGGTCCGGCTGGTGACAATGCATGGGGCAAAAGGCATGGAATATCCAGTGGTTTTCTGCCCGTCCCTGTGGTACCGCCAGACCCGTCTGCAGAGGGAGGAACATTGTATTTCCTGCCATGAAGAAAACGGCGCCGTGCTCGACCTCGGCTCCACCTACTTTGAAGAGCGGCGCCAAAGGGCAATGGCGGAAGAGATGGCGGAAGAGATGCGTCTGCTCTATGTGGCCCTGACCCGGGCCAAGCTGCGCTGTTATGTCATGTGGTGTGATGTCGGCGGCCGGAGTAACGGCCCGGCCGATTCCTTTGACTCGGGGCTTGGCTACCTTCTTTATCCTCACGGCCGGGTTTCCTGGGAGGAGCAGCACTACTCTCTGCAGAACCTGGGGGAGAAAGAGGCTGTTGAATATATTTTGCTACAGGACCAAAGCGTCGGAGCTGCCGGTCATACTGCAGGGTATACTACAGGATATACTACAGGATATACTCCACGATATCATGGCGGCGCTGCGGCCGCTGTCGAGTTGCAGGGCAATCGCGAGCGCAGACGCGAACTCAGCACCGATCGTCAAATGACCAGCTATTCCGCTCTGGCGGCTTCAACAGTAAAATCAAGAAACACTGCGATTCCAGGCGACTTCGAGGAGCAAATGGATGGCGGGGAGATAGCGTTTTCCTCTCTTCCCGCCGGGCCGCAGTTTGGCAATGTGGTCCATGATATTCTGGAGAAGGTGCCGTTTGCCGGACTGCACCGGGCCATGGAGTACAGGCCGCTGATTGAGCGAATCTGTGCCAAATATATGGTGACATTGGATACGGATCTGCTGGAAAGGATGCTGGCCACGGTGGTTGCCACTCCCCTGGTGCCATCCGCCGCCGGAGCGTCTGGAGCAAAAAGGTCCTTTAGTCTGGCGGATATCGCTACGGCACGATGCCTCAAGGAGATGGAGTTTTATTTTCATTTACATCACAGCAGCACAGGCGAAGTAAATGATGTATTGGCCGAGGAGCAAACAGTCGGTTTCCTCTCACCGAGACGGCTTGAGGGGTTTTTGACCGGTTTTGTCGATCTTGTTTTTGAGCATGACGGCATGTTTTATATCATTGATTATAAAACCAACAACCTGGGCCATGGCGCCGAGGCTTATCACCAGGACAGACTGATCGAGGAGATGGCGGTCCATAATTATGGTTTGCAGTACTGGCTGTACTCGCTGGTGCTGCATCGCTATCTGAAAAACTTCATGCCGGAATATGCCTATGATATTCACTTTGGGGGCATATTTTATCTTTTTGTCCGGGGTATGGATGGTGTTTCGAGCCGCGGAGTGTTCCATTGCAAACCGGAGGCCCACACGTTGGAACGTTTCGGCTGCTGTTTTGAATAGACTGTTTACTATGCCTGATGGTTTACTGCATAATGTGTTTGTATCGGGTGATGGCAATGATATTGGGCGAAGATGATGGCTGAGAAAAACGAAAACCTGTTTGGCGTGCATCTGGCCGGGATGTTGAGTGACAAAAGCCAACTCAATGAAGCGGAAAAGCACCGTTTTCGTACCATGATCGAAAGGCTGACCGCCGCCATAGCCGATGGCCATAGCTGTCTGGTTGTCGATACGGAGGATGAAAAACTGCTTCTTCAGACCGGGCTGGTCTCGGCAGGCCGGCGCAGTCCACTGGTCTTCTTTGATCATAAATTATACCTGCATCGCTACTATACCTATGAAAACCGCCTGGCCGACCAGATAATCGATCGTGCTGAGCAGCACGTTTTCTATGAAGAGTGCGAGGTAGCCCTTGATACTGTCTTTGGTTGCGCAACTCAAAGTGATGATCTGCAGCGACAAGCGGCTCGGCTTGCCGTCAGCAGGGGTTTAGCCGTCATCTCCGGTGGTCCGGGTACCGGTAAAACAACCACCGTCGTCAAAATCCTCGCCGTCCTGCTTCAGGTACTGGGAGATGTTTCGGTAGCCCTTGCCGCTCCCACGGGTAAAGCGGCCATGCGGCTGCGCCAGTCATTGCGTGGCGCGCTGGAGATGTTGGCGCTGCCTCGACACATTGCCGAGGCAATTCCCGAATCGGCTCAGACCCTGCACCGACTGCTGGGAGTGCACAAACATTCTCCTCAGTTCCGTCATACCCGGGACAATCCGTTGGGCTATGATGTCGTGGTGGTGGATGAAGCCTCCATGGTGGACCTGGCTTTGATGAGCAAGCTGGTCGATGCACTGAGGTTTGGTAGCCGGCTCATTCTGCTGGGCGACAAGGACCAGCTGGCCTCTGTTGAGTCCGGTGCCGTCCTGGCTGAATTGATTGAAAGTATGCCGGACAATACCGTCGTGCTCCAGAAAAGCTATCGCTTCGACAGTGGCATAAAAGCGCTTGCCGAAGCTATAAATGGAGGCGATGCCGACAGGGCCTGGGCGTTGCTGCACGATGACAGGGTTGAAGAGGTACGGTGTGTGGATGCCGAGCTGGAGAAGGTGATTTGCCGTGGCTATGATGATTTTTTGCACGCTGTTGAGCGGGCCGATACCATGGACTATGGTGAGCTGTTCGGGGTGCTGAACCAATTCAGGGTGCTCTGTGGTGTTCGCGGCGGAAGAAATGGTGTTGATGCCATCAATCAGCTTGTCGAGGATCATGTCAGAACACGGTATGGCTATGGCGAGCACTGGTATGCGGGTAAGCCGGTGATGATTCATCGCAACGACTATTCTCTGGGCCTCTATAACGGCGATGTCGGTATCTGCCTCAGAGATTTTCGGGACAACCGTCTTAAAATGTATTTCGAGGATGAAGACAACAGGGTGCGGCCCTATCTGCCGCAGCGCTTGCCGTCGCACCAGACAGCCTATGCCATGACCATCCATAAAAGCCAGGGATCCGAGTTTGATGATGTGATGATCGTTCTTCCCGACGAGCAGAGCCCCGTTTTAAGCAGGGAACTGCTCTATACCGCAGTGACCCGTGCAAAAAAAAGTATTGGATTGCGCAGCAGAAGAGATATTTTCGATACGGCGGTAGCCGCCAAAACCCAGCGGATAAGCGGACTTTCCGCCATGGTGCGATGCCGCAGGATTTGAGGGAGTCTTGAAGAATATGCCACGCGAGAGTGCCGAAAAACAGGTTGTAATTCTTTTAACGGATATGGTGCAATACACCACCCTGACCCAGCATATGGGGCCGGAGGAGATTCGTGATTTCATTATAGCTTATTATACGCGTTTGCAGTCCGTTTTGCTCGTTGACGAGTGTATGCCGGTGACCATCGATCCGTCAGCCGGTGACGGTGCTGTCATTATTTTTGAAAAGCGCAGTGCCGATGATGTCGATGAGTTGTGTACCAGAGCGCTTCAGGCGGCACTGCGCTGCAGCCGGGCTATTGACAAGGGGCTGGTGCCGGCAACTCGGATGGGGTTGTTTCTAGGAGATATCATTGAAGCAAGGCTTGGCGACAGGGTGCACAAGTTCGGTTCGAGTTTTGCCGTGGCCAGCCGCCTCGAGGAGCTCTGCGGGTTTTATGATACCAGGATCCTCATGGACCGCGAGGTTGCCCGTAGGCAACTGCACGAAAAAGAGTATATTATCGCCATAGGAAAAGTAACGCCCAAAAACTTTTCCAGCCCCTTCAATCTGTTCTCCGTCGCCAAGCCTGGTTTTGGAAGGTATCCCGACAATCTGCCACGAGCGCAATTGTCTGAGTTCATCGCCTTGAAAAACAGGGCCATGGATCTGTTTTGCGGCAACCTGCTGACGGGCCAGCAGCCCGATTTTCCTACGGTCAGGGAGCTGCTCAAAAAGGCGCAGCAGCAATTTATGGCGATGATGGGCGTACGGGACCAGGCAACCGACAGGATTCTTGAGTATATTCGAGAGTTTCCTTTTCCGGAAAACGATTTTAAATATACCGGTATAAAAATTGACGAGAAGCGGGGCAGTGCCCTGGGAGTTCGATTGTTTCATCTCTCCAAGCAGCTGTTGCGCGCCATAGATGGCGATCTTTATGACGCGCTGGTTATCGACACGGATTGGGAGAACTTTTTTCTTCTGGAATGGCGTAAAAAGGGTGAAGCGATTGTCACCAAGGGTGATCCAGCCGATGGTATCTATTATATTGATACCGGTTCGGCCACGGCGGTGGATGAGAAGGGCAATGTCATCGCGTCCTTCAGGGAGGGCAGCATCTTCGGGGAGATGGCATATTATAACAAGGAAAAAAAGCGAAGCGCCACGGTCATGGCCCAATCAGATGTGGTGTTACGCAAAGTGTCCAATGAAGATTTTGAAAAACTCCCAGTCATTAAAAGACTTTTTTACAGACTCGCCAGAGCACGTGCTGCCGAGGACAGCGCTCTACATGATTGAATGATTGTCGGGCTTTGTGGCCACCAGCTGGACCACGCTTATAGACCTTTCGCGGAAACCGCCTTCGCAATAGCACAGATAAAACTCCCAGAGTCTTCTGAACTGTTCATCAAAACCATGCTCTTTCAATTGAGCAAAGGAGCTGTTGAAACGCCGGCGCCATTCCTCAAGTGTTCTGGCATAGTGATTGCCGTAATCGTCGAGGCCGCGCACCACCATATTTGTTGTTGTAGCAATGAGCTCAACCATTTTGCGATTTGAAACCAGGCAGCCGCCGGGAAAAATATGGCGCTGAATGAAATCGACGGAGCGGGCGTATTTTTCAAATTTCTGATCCTGGATGGTTATTGCCTGGAGCAGCATGGCACCATCGTCATGCAGCAGGCTGCCGCATTTTTTGAAAAAATCGGAAAGATAACGGTACCCAACCGCCTCGATCATTTCAATGCTGGTCAATTTGTCGAATTTCCCCGTCAAGTCGCGATAGTCTTTGCGCACAAGGGTGATATACTCGCTCACACCTGCCTGTTCAATTCTTTTGCGGGCTTCTCTATACTGTGCATTGGATATTGTTGTCGTCGTTACCCGGCAGCCATACTGCTGAGCGGCGAAAATGGCCAGGCCGCCCCAGCCGGTGCCGATTTCAAGCAGGTGGTCGGAGCGTTGCAGCCGCAGTTTTTTGCATATGGTTTCCAGCTTATACACCGATGCTTCTTCAAGGCTGCTTTCATTGTGTGGAAAGATGGCCGACGAGTACATCATGGTGGGATCGAGAAAGGTGGAATAGAGTTCGTTGCCGAGATCGTAATGGGCAAGAATGTTTTTCCTGGCACCTCGGCGACTGTTGTTTTTGAAGATGTGGGAAAGGCGTCGAAAGGGCCAGAGCAGCCAGGCCAAGCCCTCTTCCATTGTATCCACCAGTGACATGTTGCGTGCCATTATTCTCATCAGTCCGGTCAGATCGTCCGCTTCGAAAAGTCCTTCGATATAGGCCTCGCCGGCGCCGATGGACCCCGCAAAGAGGACCTTGCGATAAAATTTTGGTGAGTGCACGGTAATCTTTGCCCGTGGCGTCTCATCGTTGATATCCTCGCCCAATATGTATTCACCTTCAGAGTCGTGAAGGAGTATAGTGCCGTATTGCAGTCGCCTGAGAAGTTGTATGACAGCTTTTCTGGCAAATCCATCCATGTTGAGCGTTGAATATTGTCTGGATTGATAGTGGGTTATTTTGGTGTTGTTCATGGCATTTCCTGCTTGGGGGGAGTGTAGGGGATGTAGGGAACTTTTTTGAGATATAATTTCAATGCCTGCCAGTATATGGCGCTTACGATGGCCCCGGTCATAACGGGTCTGCGCAGCAGCAAGGGACGCAATGACTTGGCAGTCATGGGTTTACGCTGCATTTGCAAGTTCGCTTCGAAAACATGGCCCCGCTCATCATCCACCTGTAAACGCACCCCGATGTCCCGCCCCGGAGGACTAATATTCCAGGTATAACGCTGATTGACGGAATTGAAGGGAGAAACCTTGAAGGCCTTGTCGTTTGCGGGGGTGAGGTTACCATCTTGAACCAGGTGACCGTAGTAATGTCGCTCGTTCCAGGGAATGTTGGAAACTTCGGCAAGGAAGTGCGTGAAGCCGCCGTCTTCGTCAAAGCCGTAGTAAAAATTCACCGGCGAGAAATACAGCCCGAAGGTTCGCATATTCATAAGACCATAGACCTGACCGCTTACCCTGCGTCCGGTAATCTCCGCCATTTTTTGTTTGACGGAAGCATGCAGGGGCTGGGATGCGTCCCCGCAGTAATCCGGGCGATACAGCCGGCTGAATGCCCATTTGCTGGTGGAAAACAGCAGTCCCAGCGAGGGGTGGTGTTCAAGGGTGTCCAGATTGATATAGTACATGAAAAAAAACGAAGAGAAGCTGTGTCGTTGGGGGATGTGACGTTGATGCGCTATGGTCCCCACATAGAGGGCGGATTGAGCAGCCTTCATCTGACCCCTCCCTCTTGCTCAAGCCGTCGTATTGTGTCACAGACGCGCAGCGCGGAACGTACGCCGTCTTCATGAAAACCGTTATGCCAGTAGGCCCCGCAATAGTGGATATTATCACATCCGGAAATGGTGTGCCATTGCTGCTGCGCCGCGATGCTGTCGACGGTATATACCGGGTGGGCATAGTTATATTCGCCCAGGATGTGACGGTCTTCAATATCCTGGTTGAGGCTGACCAGATAGGTGACTGAGCAATCGAGACACTGGAGGATATTCATGTTGTAGGTGAGTGTCGTACGCTCTTTTGCCGCCTCGAGCATGCGGTAATTCCAGCTGGCCCAGGCACGCTTTCTTCTGGGCAGGTGCGAGATATCGGTGTGCAGAACCACATGGTTGGTGGTGAAGACGAATTTTTCCAACAGTCGTTTTTCCTGCGTCGTTGGATTGGCAAGAATGGCAAGGGCCTGATCTCCGTGGCAGGCACAGATCACCTCATCAAAGGTATCCATGGTATCCGGCGTCGTTACTTCGACCCCGTGATCTCTTCGTGTTACTTGAGTTACCGGGCTGTTGAGGCGTATCCTATGACGAAATGCGGCGGTCAAGGGTGGGATATAGCTGCTTGAACCTTCGATGATGGTATACCATTGCGGCCTGTTGGTAATATCGAGCAAACCGTGGTTGGAGAAAAAACGAATGAAAAAGCGTAGGGGAAAGTCACGACAGCTCTCACTGCCCATGGACCATATGGCGGAAACCATGGGAATCAAATAATTATATTGGAACATTTCTGAATAGTTGCCTTTTTTCAGAAAAGCTCCAAGAGTGAAGGTGTCGTCGCAGTGCTCGTGGGCGCCGACATCTTTGTTAAAACGGACAATCTCCGCCAGCATTTTCACAAAGCGCGGGCGAAGCAGATTGGAGCGCTGGGCGAACAGGCTGGTCAGGGAGTGGCCGTTGTATTCCAGGTTGATGGCATCGTTACGAACGGAAAAGCTCATTTCCGTGGGCTGTGAGGCGACGCCGATTTCCTCCATCAGCGAGATGAAATGGGGGTAGGTGCGATCGTTAAAAACGATAAAACCGGTGTCTATACCGATTTCCCGGTCCTGTGTTGGGAGGTTGACGGTGCGGGTATGCCCGCCGATATAGTCATTTGCTTCAAATAGCGTTATGTCATTGTCCTGACAGAGGTGATAGGCGCAGGTAAGCCCGGATATGCCGCTGCCGATAATGGCTATTTTCTTCATTGAGCCACCATTTTTCTGGCCAAGGATCTCCACATGGCAGAGGGCAGCATGGACAGAATTTTCATGCTGTAGGTCAGGCGTTTGGGGAAATGGATTTCTTTTGTACGCCTTTTGATGCCGTTACGAATGGACCTGCTTGCCTCGACGGTGTCGATGAGAAAAGGCATGGAGAAATCATTTTTGTCGGTGAGCGGTGTTTTGACAAACCCCGGACAGACCAGGGAAACATCGATGCCATGGGGGGCAAGGGTGATCTGTAGTGTTTTCATCATGTATTCTATTGCCGCTTTGGAGCTGCCGTAGGCTTCGGCTCTGGGAAGGGGCAGGTAGGCGGCGGAAGAGCCGACACCAACCAGATGCGGCCGTGTCCCCTTCTGTAGGAGCGGAATCACGCCCTCTATGGAGATGGCCATGGATTCGATATTGCCGCGCATGACCCTGCTCACCATGGCGCTGTCAAAATTGGGCATATCGAGGTATTCGCATGTTCCGGCATTCAGTATGGCAAGATCAAGTTTTTCCAGGGAACCAAACCAGGCCATGGCTTCCTGGTAGCTGGTGAGATCTACCTGGGCCGTATGGATGTTCTGCTTTTCCAGTTCGGCCAGTTTTGCAGCATTGCGCCCAATACCCCAAACCTCATGACCGTCCAGGGCGTAGTCAAGAGCCAGTTGCTTGCCGATACCGGATGTCGAACCGGTAATAAGAATTTTCATGTGGCCAGCCTCCTTTTTATTCTGCGGATAGCGCCGCCTAAAAGGGGAATATGTTCATAGAGCATGGCGCCCAGATCAAAGAAATCCTGATGGAAAAATACCTTGTTCGAAGGGCCGAAACGGATAAAGCTCACGCCCGGAAGATTGATGGTATCGCCCCTGTTGAGTCTTGGATGACTGAACGTCATTTGCCATTGTATATAACCGGCGTCATCCGTTTGAATACAATGGCTGAAGCTAAAGGAAATGCTGTTGATAGTGTCGTAGAGCCCTGTAAAATAGGCATGGAGGTTGTCCAGCCCTTCAACCCGGTGGGCTGGGTCAACAAAAGCTATGTCTGCTGAGTATATATCATCGAGAAGACTCAAATTGTTCTTGTCAATTCGTTTATAGGTTTCTGTAAATGTGTTGAGAAATGTATTCATACGTATTTTCCAGATAAAGCATCCATCCAGGACGCAGTCTTTTCGTCCGGTTTGTTGTTGATCTGCAGGTGTGCTTTGCGGCTATTGCTGCAATAGACTGCGTCGCAGATCATCCGATATGGGATCTTTGTCGCCAAGCCAGATGCCCAGGTAAAATTGTCCAAACTCCCTCGATTGGATGGTAATAACTTCGGCATCGTTATAAAAAAGCTCTGTCAGGCCCTCTGCGGCTTTATAGCAGAGCATATAGCTGTCTCCATCTTTGACATCGACATAGTTTTTATGAAGAGCCTCCGTTTCCTGTCGCTGGCGTTCCACTGTTGCCGTATCGTGCTGTCTGCGTAGAATAGTATTTGCCGCTTTGATAATATCCTCGGCTGAGAGTTTTCGTGTATAATGGAGAACAAGGCATTTGGAAATGTCTTCGCTGAGAATATTTTTTTCTTCAAGTGGCTTCTTAGCGAAGAGCTCGGCATTATATACCTTGAATATACCAAGGTAATGAACTTCACCACTTCCTATTTTCTCAAGGCCGTTTACCATGGTGTGTCCCGTCGCAGCGGCACCGAGTATGAGGGTATACACAACAAGACGTACCGCTTTCATAATATTTCCTTGCCGGCGAACGTATCAATTGCCGGGCCTTCGGATGTTTTAGCGAAGACAATGGTTATTTCACCAACCTGAAAGCCAAATTTTGTCATTACCGCTTTGTTTATCAATATATCATCTGGTTGGAGGAACATCCAGTCATCAAATGAAATTTCCCAGGTTTTGCCGTCAACTTCCAGGTCGAGCACGTAGCTCCAGTTAAGGACATTGCCGGCAGCTGTGCCCTGTGCGGTGTCTATAACATCAGCTGCTCTTCCCCGGTAGGAAATAATGTTTTTCTCTGAAACACTGTCGTTTGCAGTTGTCGTACTGATGATCCACGTACGTTCCGACAGTTCACCATCATTCCAGCGGAAGTTTTCTTCCATGACGAGCGCGCCGTTGGCATTTGTATGTCCTTCAATATCCACAACGAACTGGCGCAGCAGCCTCCCCTTGCGATCCTGAACAATTCCCCATCCCCTGGTATATCCTTGGAAGTATTCAAAAACATCGAACCGCGGCCCATTGGTGGAGTATTGACCCATATCAATGGAGGAGCAGCCGGCAAAAGTCGCCGTTAAGCCGAGAAAAACAACAATCGCTATATTTCGCATTCATTCACCATGGAGTATTTATCTGTAGTATCTGCTCCTGGTATCTTTTTTTTATGTCTTTGTTGCATGTCAATGGCCAGGCGCATTATAACAAACTTTGCTTATTCAACACCCTGATACAATAGGTCGATATGTGCGGATTTGCAACAGTGGTAGAGTCATAGTCATATAATAGTAAATACAACTTGTACCGATAATCCTGTTTGACTGAAGAAAGCAACTGTGGGTAGAATGGAATTCTCGCATGTTTGCCGCAAGGTTTATACAAAACGGCAGTTCTGGCGAAGGTCTCATTGTTAAGGCATCCTTTGAATACTATGAAAAAAATTCTGTGCTTCATCGTACTCTGTGTAATGATTTCAGCTGTGCTTAGCGCCGGTGTTCCGGCGGCTAAACGAAAAAAGAATGTTCTCTACATCAATTCCTATCATCAAGGGTATCAGTGGTCGGATGAAATATTTGAAGGTGTTCGAGAGGTTCTTTATAATAGCAGGTATAAAATCGATTTGCAGGTAGAGTATATGGATACCAAGAAGTATCTGTATGAGCCGGTCAAAGAGAGTCTGTATACCCTGTATTCCGAAAAATTTGTCGACGAAGATTTTGACGTAATAATTGTGTCCGATAACCATGCCTACAATTTTGTCATAGAACACCGAAAACGTTTGTTTCCAGGAGTTCCTCTGGTTTTTTGCGGCATGAATGATTTTGAGTCAGTTGACATTTCCTCGGGCAACCTCACCGGCGTGGTGGAAAATTTTGACCTGCCCCATACGCTCAATATTGCCCGCAAGCTGCATCCCGAGAAGACACGAATGGTGGTTGTCGGTGACCATTCCATCACCGGCAGGTCCATCGAGCAGCAGGTCTATACCATGCTGGAAGAATATGGCAAGGAGCTTGAGGTGGAGTTCTGGTTCAAGCTCTCCCTTGATGAAACCAAACATAAAGTGGAACGTTTAGCAAAAGATACGTTCCTCTTTTTTACGCCATGGTACCAGACCATCCGGGGTAAATTTTATACCGCCGAGGAGGTTATGGAGGCCATCTATGACCGCTCATCGGTCCCTATCTATACCACCTGGGAGTTTTTGCTTGGTCATGGGACCGTGGGCGGCAGTCTTCTTTCGGGTCTGCATCATGGCAAGATGGCCGCCAGGATGGCTCTTCGAATTATTGAAGGAGAAAAGGTGGAAGATATTCCCGTGGTCATTGAACCCGTCGGCACCTATAAATTTGATTACGAGGTGATGCAGAAGCTCAATATCGACCAAAGCCTCTTGCCGCCGGGATCCATCATAATCAACAGTCCCAAGGCCTTTTACGAAATGCCCAAGGAGCTTTTGTGGACCCTGGTTGTGAGCTTTGTACTGCTGGTTGTGATTATGATCTTTCTGATATTTACCATGGTGGAGAGGCGCAAGGTACAACAGAAAGTCTATGAGCAGCTGGCATTTCAGGAGACATTGATGGACACCATTCCTCAGCTGGTCTCCTGGAAAGATAGAACCGGCAGGTACCTGGGAGTTAATCAGACCTATACCGAATTTTTCGGTATAGAGGCGTCGAAGAAGCTCATTGCCAGGACAACCACGGATGTCATTGCCGATCAGGAGTATGTCGAATGGTCCGACGGGGCCGACCGAGCCGTGGTTCATGAGCAAAAAGAATTTCGTAAACTGCGGCGCAAAATTATAGACTACAGCGGCAACTTGGGATGGCTCGAAGTAAACAAGGTCCCCTTGCGTGACCAGGCTGGACGGATTATAGGCATTCTCACCACGGCCGAGAATGTGACCAAAGAGCAGAATTTGGAAAAGCAGTTGTTACAATCCCAGAAGATGGAGGCGATCGGCACATTGGCAGGAGGTATCGCTCATGATTTTAATAATATATTAACATCTATTTTCAATTCAACCGAGCTTGCCCTGGGTGATGTTGAACAGGATTCCCAGACTGCCAGGGATATGAGGAGGGTGCTGAAAGCGGCCCGTCGTGGAAGTGAAGTTGTCAAGCAGATCCTTTCTTTCAGCAGGCCTTCGAAGGAGGGATTTCGGCCCACCAACCTCACCATGGTATGCCAGGAAGTCCTGGGGCTGATGGAGGCTTCACTGCCTTCAAATATCCATGTACAAACCAAAATTTCGTCAAGCGAAGTGCTGGTTGACGCTGATCCCACGCAGATTCATCAGGTCATTCTTAATCTCTGTACCAACGCCTATCATGCCTTGAAAGAGCACGGCGGCACCATCAATGTGGATGTCGAAGAGAAACTGCTTGTTGTGGATGCGGCGCAGACCATGAATATTGCCCCGGGCCATTATATGAAGATCGTTGTTGCCGATGATGGCCCGGGCATTGTTCCGGAGATTCTCGATAATATTTTCGACCCGTTCTTCTCAACCAAGGATATCACCGAAGGCACGGGACTGGGACTTTCCGTTGTCCACGGTATTGTTAAAGGTCATCGCGGTGGTATTCGAGTGCAGAGCTCGCGGGACAGCGGTACATGTTTTGAAATATATCTGCCCTGCGGTGGTGTAAAAGATCGGGAGGAGAAGGAAGTTTTGCAGGCGGCGCATTTCGCTTCACTCTCCATTCTTTTCGTGGAGGACGAAGAGGACCAGCTGCAGTCCGTGCCTCGGATTTTAGAAAGCCTGGGCCATGACGTTATGGCGACAGGCGATCCCGAGCAGGCAATACGGCTTGTCGAAGAGGATGGCATGGAGTTTGATCTGGTTGTCACCGACTATGATATGCCGAGCATGCGGGGAACTACCCTTGCCGATCGTCTTGCCGGTGTACCTTTTATACTGGTTTCCGGCCGCGATGATGCCTTTTCGGCATCAATGCCTTTAAAAAATATTGTGAAGGTGTTGATGAAGCCCTATGACAAGCAGGATCTGCAATGGGCTTTGAATTCTGTTTTTCTTGGAGTTGGAAAAAATGAAACGAATACTCATCATAGACGATGATATAGAGGCCTGCGAAACCATCGAAAGCCTGGTCTTCAGATTATCCCATGGCTGTGATATGGCACACACCATCGCCCAGGGGAGAGAGTGCCTGGCGCGTAACAGCTACGATGTCGCCTTTCTCGATGTCGGGCTGCCGGACGGCAGCGGACTGGATCTGCTGCCTGACGTCGTCACTATCGATAATGCCCCGGAGGTCATCATACTCACCGGCAAAGGTGATGCCGACGGGGCCGAATTGGCAATCAAAGGAGGTGTCTGGGATTATCTGCTGAAGCCTTCAAGTGTTCGTGAAATAACACTCACCCTGGACAGGGCTTTGAAATACAGGGCTGAAAAGGAGGCAAAAGGTACCAGGGTAGATCTGCATCACAGTGCGGTTATCGGCAAAAGCCAGGGAATTGAGGCAAGTTTACGATTGACGGACAAGGCAGCCAAATCCGATGTGAATGTTCTTATTACCGGGGAGACGGGGACGGGTAAGGAACTGTTTGCCCGAACCATTCATGAGAACAGCGACAGGGCAAGGCAAAAATTTGTGGTGGTCGATTGTGCTGCGCTGCCTGTGTCTTTGGTGGAATCAATCCTCTTTGGTCATGTCAAAGGCGCTTTTACCGGCGCCCAGAAGGATGCGATGGGGCTGGTCAAAGCAGCCGACGGCGGCACGCTGTTTCTCGATGAGATAGGTGAAATGCCGTTATCGCTGCAAAAGGTGTTTCTGAGGGTATTGCAGGAGCATCGTTTCAGGCCGGTCGGCGGCACCCATGAGGATAAAAGCAATTTCAGATTAATTGTGGCAACAAACCGGGACCTTGAGGTCTTGGTGGATGAAGGCCGGTTTCGCAGTGATCTGCTGTTTAGGATAAAGACAATGCAGATACGGCTTCCCGCACTGCGTCATCGCCTTGTAGATATCAAGCCTCTGCTTGAGGCGCGTATGGCGTATCTCTGCGAACAGTATGGATTGGATCCAAAAAGTCTCGGAGAGGATTTCGTAACAACTTTGTCGTGCTATTCATGGCCCGGCAACGTCCGGGAGCTGTTCAACATACTTGAGCGGGCCATGGTAGATGCCGGTGATGAAACCAGACTTTTTTCCGTTCATTTATCCAGGGAGTTGCGTATTCAGGCTGCTAAAAGTCAGATCGAAAAAATGACCGGTCGGGAAATTTTAGACGACGTTGAGGGTGTACCGACAACGGATGGTGTCCGAAAAATAGGACAAAAAATATTTGAAGATATATTTGACAGTGAATTGCCGCACCTGAAAGAGTTTAAAGCAACGGTGGAAAAAATATATCTGAGTGAACTCATCCGCCAGTGTAAAGGAGAAGTTGCCGATATATTGTGTAAATCAGGGCTGTCGAGATCCCATTTCTATACGCTTCTTAAAAAATATGGCCTCAATATGTAATGCATTGTTTGTAGAACAATGATAGCGTTGATGTGGCAGTGCGTTGCACCTATCCTTGTTTGCTGTCCGTTTTTTCGGACAATAGATTTGTCCCTCTGCTTTCGAGAATAGTGTGAGGGATCATCAGTGTATTCATTCCAATTATGGTATAATTGCAACGAAATAATTACTACAAAACAGCTTGTTAACTGTTTTGTGCAATGTGTCGCCGGAATTTTTCGGCTGAACAAGACGGTCATGGCAGCAATGCTCCAGTCCTTTTTTTAAGACTCCTGCCTTTTTTTTCCGAAAAAGCTCAAAGGCCCATTTCCCTGCTTATTTAAATAGCTATATGT
>JBHEOR010000020.1:11146-16141 GCA_046260685.1 Desulfopila sp. | reverse complement strand
GACGTGTATTATGGGAGGGTTTATTTGAATTTTACTCATTGATGATTCTCAATAAAAAAATTTACGAAACAGTATGCTGCCGCGATGCTCCAAAAGCCACATTGAATACTATAGTATGTAGCACATGAATTGATGCTATTTTATTCTGCCAACTCCGCATCCATCTGCATGTCTGATACCCAAAATTCATCCTCGGTTTTGCTTATTTTCTTGATGATCGATGTGCATGTTTCTTTGGTCACTTTTTCGAAACCAGCATCAAGTTGTTTGATCAGGTTCTTCATGGTAAAGTCGCAGTGTTTTGCAATGTGATTCTTCACAACACCCCAACATATTTCAATCGGTTGTAACTCCGGATGGTATGGAGGTGTTCTGAGCACTTTGTGGCCATTCTCGGTAGCCAATTCATCAACTGCATATATTGGCTCAGGTGCCAGTTTTTTCAACACTTCAACCAACTCAGGCTTTAAACAGTCGTCACGACAATAGACCTTATTTCCCTCCAGCCATTCTCTAATATTTGCCTTGGAGCTCTGAGGGGTGGGCGGGGAATTTTGCGATAAAATATTATGGTATGGCGCATTGTCCATTATAATTAGAGAACCTTCCGGGATATTAGGGAGAAGCATCTCTGTAAACCATTTTCTAAACAGTTCCCAATTCATTTGCCCGTGATAATCTCCTGTCTTTTTCGTGCTTTTAAATACAAGCTTTGCTCCTGGAACCCAGCCACTTGAAGTTATTGCATTGAGAATTATCAGCCGCTCTCCTTTGCCCGTTGGTTTTTGTAACCATGGACCATCTTCGCCGAAATACCAGGTGAAATCATTGCTGTGGTTTTTATTCACATAGGACTCATCAAGATAAACTTCCGGGCGCTGAGTAGTTGGCTTGCTTTGATCTACCCGATTATTTTTTTTCTCACGAAGATATCGTCTCCTTGCCGCCACAACATGATCTTTTTCTTTAAGATTTTGGGTGCGGATGCCTTTACCAAATTCAAAACCCCATCTATTCAAAGTTCGGGCTAATGTCGCCTTGTGAAATGAATCATCACCGTACTTTTCTTTAAGAAATCCCTGGATATCAGCAAGGGTAACATGCCGCCCTTCAATATTGGCAATCCTGATGTACGTGCGCACAGCCTCCTGGTATGAAATATCAACTGCATAAACCGGGTGGCCACGTTTTTTAGCAGGGGAGTCAAGTAAACTGGGATCACGGTTATAATCAGCCATTATTCGTTTCACGGTAGCGACACCGATACCAAGAGCATCGGCTGCTCTGTTTACGCTTGGTTCATTAGGTTCGATCTCAGTTTGATCAAAGTAATGTTTGACAGATACAGCGAGTCTTTTTGCCTCCGGCGTTAATGGCTTACCTCGTCGTGAATCCATACTTGTCCCTCCTCAAAAAGGTTTACTCCGTAACATATTGAGGAGATTAACAAGTTTTGAGCAGGTTAGTCAAGTATCATTTCATTTGCGACGTACTGTAGGAGGAGTTACATGAAACGTTTTCTTACAACAGCACTGACCGTCACATTGGCAGTTGGTGTAGGTGTCGGTTCGGCAACAGCCGCAAAGCGTGCTAAGTTCGGCAGTGATGATCGTCACGAGTCTGCTAAGCGTGTCAGTTTTGAAACATCCACGGACAAGATCCGCTGGAAAATGGTTATGCCGTGGTCCAAGGGGCTGCTGTTCTATGATATCGCTGTTCATTTTGCCGACAGCGTCCGCCTGGCCTCCGCCGGGCGCCTGGATATCAAAGCGTTTTCCGCCGGCGAGCTGGTTCCCGCCATGCAGAGCTTCGATGCGGTTTCCAAGGGTTCCGCTGAAATTGCTCACGCCTCTCCACTTTACTGGAAAGGTAAGAACGAAGCTTTCGTAGCATTTGGCTCTGTTCCTTTTGGGCTGGATGCAGAAGGCTACAACATCTGGCTCCAGGAGGAAGGTGGACTCGAGCAACTTAACGATCTTTACAAGCCTTTCAACATGGTTTCTTTTCCAGCTGGTCAGACCGGTCAGGAAATGGGATTGTTCTCCAACAAGAAAGCCACTAAAATGTCTGATTTCAAAGGGATGCGTATTCGTACCCCTGGTTGGTATATGGATATCATGAATAACCTCGGCGCCTCCGTATCTCCTCTGCCTGGCGGCGAAGTATATCTCGCCCTCGAGCGTGGTGTTATTGATGCTGCTGAGTACTCTGTACCAGCTATCAATTACCCAATGGGGTTTGATGATATCACCAAATACGCAATCCAGCCTGGTGTACATCAACCTGGTTTTCAGTGTGATGTTATAATCAACGAAAAAGCCTGGAGCGAGCTGCCCCAGGATCTTAAGGAGATCGTTAAACTTGCAGCCGCCGAAACACAGGCATGGTCCTATAACTGGATCAACTCGCTCAACGCTGAGGCCCTCAGACTTTTCCAGGAAAAAGTTGAAATTGTCAAGATGGATACCGAAACTCTGGTTGAGTTCCGTAAGGTTGCAAAAACATATCTCGACTCCCTCAAGGCTGAGTATCCCGATGTCAAGAAGGCACTGGACAGCCAGGAAGCGTTCATCGAAGAGTATGCCATTTGGCGTGAAGCTCGTTCAGGCGCTACCCCATGGCCCTATGAGACCTATATCACAGGAAAGACCACTGAGTAAGATCGGCCGCATTGTGTAGGATATTTCATTGCAGCCCTTCCCGGCATTTTCGGGGAGGGCTGTTCGATTGCGTTTTCGTTCACCACTTGAGAAGAAGGATACAACAATGTTCTCAAAAATCAGTGACGGCATTGACTGGTTCAACCTCTGGCAGGGCAGGATCACTTCAATGCTCATCATACCTCTTCTGGTTGTCGTGCTCTACGAGGTTCTCATGCGCTACGGCTTTAATTCGCCCACCGTCTGGGGCTTTGAGGCAACAGTGTTTCTCTACGGCATGCACTATATGTTCGGCCTTGCCTATACCGATGTCACCAGGGGACATGTCCAGGTCGACATCTTCACCTCATTGGCACCGCAAAAGGTGCGCAGGGCCATCAGTGCGCTGACCACCATCGTCTTCTTTCTGCCGGTCATGATCGCCATGACCATTGCCTCCACCAAATACGCAAGCTATGCCGTGGAAGGACTGGAAAGAAACGCAACAAGCTGGGGGCCGCCAATCTGGCCTTTCAAAATTCTCATGGCATTTTGCTTTGTTATTTTACTGCTGCAGGGTATCTCCAACCTGATTCGTGACGTGCAGGCACTTTTCGGCAAGGAGGATAGTTAATATGAGTCTTGAATTTATGACCGTGGCAATGTTTGTCACGCTTATCGTCTGTATTTGCTTCGGCCATCCTCTGGCCTACACCCTTGCCGCCGTTGCCACCCTATTCGGTTTGATCGACAATGGCTGGAACTTCAACGGGTTGTTCAATATGTTCGCCAACAATACCTGGGGGCTGATGAACAACTATGTCCTTGTCGCCATACCACTGTTTATATTTATGGCGCAGCTGCTCGATCGCTCGAAGGTGGCCGACAGACTCTTTGAAACGCTTTTTGTGGTGCTCGGTGGGCTCAAGGGCGGGCTCGGCCTGGCCGTCGTGGTGGTCTGCACCGTTTTTGCCGCCACCACGGGAATTATCGGGGCCTCCGTTGTCGCCATGGGCCTTTTGGCCACGCCTGCCCTGATGCGCAAGAACTACCAGAAAGAGCTCTCCAGCGGCATTATCTGTGCTGCGGGAACGCTGGGTATTCTCATTCCGCCGTCTATCATGATGGTTGTCTACGGCGGCCTCACCGGTATGAAAGAGACCTCGGTGGGTAATCTGTTTGCCGGCTCCATTTTACCCGGTCTGCTTCTGGCAACGCTGTATTTCCTCTATATCTGGATTCGCTGTACCATCAATCCCTCGCTTGGACCGCCGATCACCAAGGAAGAGGCCTCGACATGGTCGCCCATGCAGAAATTCGTGCTCACCACGAAATCACTGCTGCCGCCCATGATCCTCATCCTTGCCGTTATGGGAACCATTCTGGGAGGTGTTGCCACGCCCACCGAGGCCGCAGGGCTCGGTGCCTTCGGCGCATTGCTTCTGGCGATTGCCAATGGCAAGTTCACCTGGACCGTCTTGAAGGAATCGGCCTATTCCACCATGAAGACCACCTCCATGGTGATGATGCTCTTTATCGGCGGGAAGTTATTCTCCACCGTCTTTCTGTTCATGGGCGGCGGCGATGTTGTCGCCGATGTGCTCGTGGGATCCGGCTTGAATCAGTGGATCGTGTTACTTATCATGATGGGTATCGTCTTTATCATGGGTATGTTTATCGACTGGGCCGCCATACTCCTGGTGACCGTGCCGATCTTTATGCCGATTGCCACGGAGATCGGCTTTGACCCGTTGTGGTTCTCGCTGCTGCTCTGTGTCAATCTGCAGACCTCGTTTTTGACGCCGCCATTTGGCTACGCCCTGTTCTACTTCAAAGGGGTTGCACCGGAGGGCTATACCATGGGGCATATCTACCGGGGAATTCTGCCCTTTGTCATACTGCAGCTCATCGGTATATTTATCATTGTGCTCTTCCCCGCCCTGGTCACCTGGCTGCCGGGTGTCTTTTTCGGTAATTGAGGCAGGGCAAAACAGGACCATTGTACAGAGAACAACCAGCCGGCAAAATACTTGTTTTTTTGTTTGGGAAAATACCATAGAATGGGGTGGATGTTTCATTCACCCCATTTTATATTTTGAGGACAATGGTTATGACGCAACGGACCTATCTGAAAAAGTTTATAGAGGCCTCACGGCGTGTTGGCGCCGAAGTCGTCGAGCTTGCCGATCTCCAGGAAGCAGCAGGATATATAGCCTCTCAATCATCCGGCAGAACCCTGGTGCCGCAAACGTTACTCGCCGAAAAATATGATCTGCGAAAGATGCTGGGGGATGCCGGAGTTGAAGTGTTTGCCGGGCCGTTTCGTCAGGCCGGCCATGTTCCTGCGGCGGGGGGG
>JBHEOR010000020.1:460-11133 GCA_046260685.1 Desulfopila sp. | reverse complement strand
CAGCAATTTTGCCCTGGCCGATACCGGTACGGTTGTCCTTGACAGTACCGATGAAGAAATACGGCTGGCTACCACCTTGCCGGAAGTCCACTTTGTCATCGTTGATCCCGAAAAAATACTCAAGGATAATCTTGCTGCAACGGAGGTGATGACCGCCATGCATACCGGTTCTGATCCAAAATGTATCGCCTATATAAGCGGTCCCAGCAGGACAGCGGATATTGAACGGGTGTTGACTATAGGATGCCACGGCCCTCGCGAGCTGCATATACTTGTGGTTGAATCTGTTTCCAGCAACTTGATGGAAATGTAGTCGGGAAGTAACCGCGAAGGAAATAAGGAGACAGAAAATGGCACAGGATACCACCAGCTATAAAAAGCGTATCGATCGGGCAATAGAGAACCCGAAACTCAGTGAGGCCCTGCATCTTTTTGGCGATGCCTATCTCATTGCGCGGGAGAACGCCTTTAAGGGCCTTGATTTCGAGGAAATGCGTGCCGATCTTGCCGCAATTAAAGATGAAGTAAGGCAAAATCGCAAACAACTGCTCGATGATTTTATCAAAAATGCCGAGGCCGCCGGCTCCAAGGTGTTCATTGCAAAAGATACCAAGGAAGCCAATGACTATGTTATCAATCTTGCCAAGGCCAGGAAGGCCAAAAGTATAGCAAAATCAAAATCCATGGTTTCCGAATAGGCGCATTTCAATAAAGCGCTGGAAAAGGAGGGCATCCGTGCCTCGGAAACGGATTTGGGTGAATGGATTGTCCAGCTTGCCGGACAGCGTCCCTCCCATATGGTCCTGCCTGCCATTCATATGTTTAAGGAAGAAGTTGCCACGCTGTTCAGCAAGCAGACCGGGCAAAAGCAGGCAGCCGAAATAAAGAGTCTGGTAAATGTGGCGCGACAAGAGTTGCGTAAGGAATATTTCGATGCCGATATCGGGCTCACCGGGGCCAACTTTCTTGTTGCCGATACCGGCGGTATCGGGCTTGTTACCAACGAGGGAAATGCCAGGCTTTGTGCTACCCTTCCAGATGTGCACGTTGTTTTTGCCGGTATCCACAAACTGGTCCGCAATATGGAAGATGCCATTAAAATTACCCGGTTGCTGCCCCGTAATGCCACGGGCCAACTGTTGACGTCATATGTTACCTGGATCCGTGGAACGGTGCCGAGCAAAGATACCAAAAAGGAACAGCATATTGTGCTTATAGACGGTGGCCGAGAGGCCCTCTACGAGTCCAAAGCCTGTCGTGATGCCCTGCGATGTATTCAATGTGGTGCCTGTGCCAATGTCTGCCCGGTATATCAGACGGTGGGAGGCCATGTTTTCGGTAGCATCTATATCTCCGCCATCGGAATTATTCTCACAGCTTTTTATGAAGGTATCGATAAAGCCAAGGAAATTACCAGGGCCTGTATCGGCTGTCGGTCATGTACCGCAGTCTGTCCCTCAAAAATTGATCTGGAAGAGATTATTCTTCACCTGCGTAATCAGGTGACGGAAGAATATGGAATGGGGTTTGTGAAAAACGTTGCCTTCAAGGCAGTCATGAAAAACCGAAATCTTTTCCACAATATGGTCCGGGCAGCCTCGAAGCTGCAGAGACCAATTACTCACAAGGGTACGGCCAGTGGTGATACGAGGGTTATCAGACATCTGCCAATGCACTTTATGGCAAAGGATTTTACCGAGTGGCGCGATCTGCCTTCAATTGCACCAAAGTCTTTCAGAGATCAATTCAAAACCATGGAACAGAAGGTAGATACTGTTACAATGACAGTCGGCTTTTTTATCGGATGCGGCGCCGACTTTGTCTATCCTGAAGTTGGCGTGAGCCTTGTCAAGGTACTTAATCGGCTGGGCGTGAAGGTGGTATTTCCTGAAGAGCAAAATTGTTGCGGCATTCCAGCCCTGTATGCCGGTGACACTGAAACCGGCGTCTATCTGGCCAAGCAGAGCGTCAAAGCATTTTCGGAGGCCAATGTCGATTATGTACTCAGTATCTGTCCGACGTGTACCATGGGGGTTAAGCGTGATTTTGTCGAACGACTGAGTGATGATCCCAGCTGGAGTCGCAAGGCTGTTGAGGTTTCCGAGAAAACAATGGATGCCTCGGCGTTTCTGGAAAACATTCTCAATGCTTCCTCCAAACTTAAGGAGATGGAGACGCAGAAGGAAACTGCATGCCAGGTGACATATCATGATTCCTGTCATCTCAAGCGAGGTAACAATGTGTGGCGTGAGCCGCGTGCTTTACTTGAAGCAACAGGTTATACTATAGCGGAGATGAAAAACAGTGATCGCTGTTGCGGTTTTGGCGGTACCTATTCATTTCTCTCGCATCCCCAGATTTCAAAACAGATCACCGGCGATAAGGTCGCAACCATTAAAAATACAGGAGTTGCAACAGTAGCCATGGACTGTCCCGGATGTATGATTATGCTCAAAGGCGGGATGGGGAAAGCGGATTCCACTGTTCGCTGTGCCCATACGGTTGAGTTGCTGGCCGAGGCGCTCAAATTGAAATAGAATCGGTTTCGAGGGTGCTGGATATATCATTGTGGAGCTATACTGAGGGTCTGTCATATAATAACTATAACATGTATACATCCCTGCGTATACATCCCTGCGTATACATCCCTGCTTTAGGCTATCCAAAGCGCCTGATCGTTATACTTATCTCACAACAGATCCTAAGCGTAGGAGGAGTGTATGAGTGATCGTTTGCCAATAGTTGATAATTTGTGCAGGAACCCGGAAAACCACAAGCAGCACATGTGTGAGTTAAAGGCTGCAGGCAAGACCGAAGAGATTGCCGCGCTTGCCAAGGGGCCGAGCTATGTCTGTGGCAACTGTGGTAACAAAGCCAATAAAGAGGGTGGCCTTTGTGCTCCGGGACCGTTGCAGGATGAATAAAAAGGAACTGCTCACAGGGTTCCGGATCTACTTGCTTTCTTCATAAGAACAGACCTCGGTACAGAAGCATAATATTGGCATTATTTTTTGGACAAATTAATTCCATTTCGGACCTCAAACCTGACAAAAAAATCATTTTATGATGAAAGTAGGGTCAGATTTGAAAATCGAGTGTCCAATTTGTCTGTACAATAGCTGCAATCATATTAATTTTAATAAGTTATAGTTCTTTGTCTGATTTGCAATTCCGAGGTCTGAAGAAGCTATAATACTACTATATTTTGTCACCAATGAAGGTCGGCATTATTGGTCTTCCTGTGCTCTCAACACTTCAATGGTATCCAGGGCGATCTGCAGCTCCTCATTGGTGGGGATAACCCAGACGTGTACGCTGCTGGCAGCGGTGCTCAGCTGTTTTTCCTCTGAGATTCTTCCTTTGTTGGCGGTAAGATCAATTTCGATGCCCAGCCCCTGCATGTTTTCACACACTCCTGCCCTGACGACATCATCATTTTCTCCTATTCCCGCAGTAAAAGCTATTATATCAACATTGCCCAGCGCTGCAAAATAGGCACCAATGAACTTCTTGACCTGGTATATGAACATTTCCACTGCAAGTTTGGCTCGATCGTCGCCAGCTACAGAGCGTGTATGAATGTCACGCATGTCATTCATGCCGCAAATACCCTTGAGCCCGCTTTCATTGTTCAGTAAAGCGTCTACTTCCCTGAAGCTGATATTTTGAGCCTCAGCAATATACCCCGGTATCGCAGGGTCGATATCCCCACAGCGCGAGCCCATCATGATGCCGGCAAGCGGAGTCATCCCCATGGAGGTGTCCATGCATCTGCCTTGCTTGACTGCAGTGATCGAACCGCCATTGCCGAGATGGACAGTGATGACGTTGACCTCTTCTGGAGCCTTACCCAAAACAGCAGCCGCTCTCTTTGCTACGTACTTATGGGATGTTCCGTGGTATCCGTACCGCCGTATCTTGAGATCGGTATAAAAATCGTAGGGAAGGGCGTACATATATGCCCTGGCCGGCATGGACTGATGAAATTCGGTATCGAATACGGCAATGTTAGGGGTGTCGGGGAAAAGCTCTTCCGCCACGGTGATGCCGGTAAGGTTGGCGGGATTGTGCAGTGGGGCCAGGCTGTTGTTCTCTTCGATGGCCTTCTTCGTCGCTTCGTTTATCAAGGTGGCGCTGTTGAAGGATTCTCCTCCCTGGACGACACGATGGCCAATGGCGTTGATCTCGTTTTTACTGCTGATCACACCTGTTTTGGGGGCTGTTATACATTCGATGAGCAAGTGCATGCCGTCTTTATGGTCCCGTATCTCTTGCTCAAGGACGGTTTTCTCTTCTTTGCCATCGGTGAATTTCTTGTGGGCCAGGGTGCCGTTGGCCTCACCGATTCTCTCAACAATACCGGAGACCATTACCGTCTGGCTCTCCATGTCGAGCAGCTGATATTTGATAGATGAACTTCCAGCGTTAATCACTAATATTTTCATTGTGTTGTGTCCTGTTGATCTGTATTGGTCTGTTTTGAGGCATAGGCCTGAATGGCGGTGATCGCCACGGTATTGACGATGTCATGAACCGTACAGCCGCGGCTGAGGTCATTTACCGGTTTACGCAGTCCCTGCAGAATGGGGCCGATGGCAAGGGAATCGGTTGATGCCCGCTGCACAGCCTTATAGGTGTTGTTGCCGGTGTTGAGATCCGGAAAGATGTAAACCGTTGCATTGCCGGCCACCTTACTGTCGGGCAGTTTGGTTTTGGCAACGCTTGGATCGATGGCGGCATCGTACTGGATTGGTCCTTCGAGAAGGATTTCCGGTCGCTTTTGATGGGCAATCTCGGTTGCCTTGATGACCTTTTCCACTTCTGCTCCTTTGCCCGAAGAGCCCGTGGAGTAGGACAGCATGGCGACTCGGGGAATTATGCCGAAAAGCCTGGCTGTATCGGCAGAGACAATAGCTATTTCGGCAAGTTGTTCGGCTGTCGGGTTGGGGTTGACAGCACAGTCGGCAAAGGCCAGCACCCTGTCCTTGAGGCACATCAGCATTACCGAGGAAACAATCGATGTCCCGGGAATTGTCTTGATTATTTGAAATGCCGGGCGAATGGTGTGCGCGGTGGTGTTGACGGAGCCGGACACCATGCCGTCGGCATCACCCTTGTGGATCATCATGGTTCCCCAGTAGGTTTCATCGGCCATGAAATCGCAGGCCATATCCATGGTAACCCCTTTTTCTTTGCGCATTTCGAAGAAATCGAGGACATATTGTTCATACTGGGGGCTACGTTCGGGGTTGATGATGCTGACACCGTCAAGAGTAAGGCCCAGTTTGAGAATTTTGTTGCCGATCTCCTCCTCGCGGCCAACCAGGGTGATATCGCAGACATCGCGGCGCAACAGTATATCGGCGGCCTTGAGGATTCGTTCGCCGGACCCTTCCGGCAGAACAATGTGCTGTTTGTTTTTCTTTGCTTCCCGAATGAGTTTGTATTCAAACATCTGCGGAGTGATGCGGGTTGACTTTCGTGAAATGAGTTTATTTTTGAGCTCACTGGTCTTGACATTATTTTCAAAGACGCCCAGGGCAGTGGCGATTTTCTGAGGGTTGTCGGGATCTATGGTCCCCTTGAGAGCCTGCAGGGAGTTTACCGTCGGGAAGGTGGAGTCATGGACAAGTAAAATGGGGACCGGTAAACCAGCCCAGCCTTCAATGAGGCGTTTGATGCTTGGTGGCGGTGTTTGACCTCCGGTGAGCAGTATCCCCGATATGTTGGGATAGGCTGAGGACAGTCGTGAGGCCAGAGAGCCTAGAATGATATCGGAGCGGTCGCTGGCCGTTACAACCAGGTTGTCATCCTTGATGTAGTTGAGGAAATTTTCTATCCGCATGGATGCTATAACATAGCTATCAATACTTTTTCCAAGTTCGTTTTTGCCATAAAGCACTTCGGCATTAAGCCACTTTTTAACGTCATTGAGGGTCGGATTCGAGAGGGTGGGGTCTTCCGGTAGAACATAAAAAAGGCCATCCGGAATAATAATGTTGTTTTTCAGAGCATTGAGAATGGCTTCCTGGTCCTCGACTTTGGCCTTGTTGACAATGACGCCCATGGTATCGACACCTTTTTCCTTGAGGTTGTCGATTGCCAGCTGGGAGAGGCTAACGACCTCGTCAACGGTCGATTCATGGGCTCCGCTGACGATAAATGCCGGGCTGGCAAAGTTGGCGGCAATCGATGCGTCGATATCAAAGTTGAACGATTCATGCCCGGCTCGAAAATCGGTGCCCTCGCACAGTATGAAATCGCATTTTTCGGCGAGTTGCTGGTATTTATGAAGGATGAGCTCCATGAGATCGTTCTGCCGGCCGCTGTTGATGTAATGCTTTGCCTCGTCAAGAGTGACGGCATAGGTTTCGTCATACTGCAGTCCGAGATAAAAATGGGAGAGCATGAGATTGATATCGTGATCCTTTTCTCCAGGTAGAGTAGGGTTGATGATGGGACGAAAAAACCCGACTTTGCGAATATCCCTGAGGAGTAATTCCATTAATCCCAAAGCAGTTGCCGATTTGCCACTCTCAGCGTTAATAGATGTTATATACAGATTTTTAGCCATGCTGTGTTTCCTTTGTGCTAAGGGTTCGCTCAAAAATACGTTCGCAAATGTGAAGTGCAAATGTGAAGTGCAAATGTGACGTAGATTGTGGTGAAGGTATTGTTGAGCGGACCCTAAGAGTATAATATGAAAAAAGTGTGCGGGCCTTTCGGCAAGCGGAGACTTTCGGTAATTGAAGACTCTCGGTATCAACCATATGCCTGTGGCAAAATTTTGAGAGCGTCTCAATGTAGAACTGGTAAGCAGACGCAATGAGACTCCGCAGAAAATCTCGTTTCTGGATGGGCAATAATAAAAGACCTATGTAATTTTACCAGGAAAAAAATCGTAAATACAATTCTTCATATTAAATCTCAAGATCAAAATTTCTTATGAAAGATGATCTTTGGTCATACCAATGGAGTGGACAATTATCCGGCAATACAACAATGCACTGTAGTATTTGAGAGTACTTGTAGAGGAGTTGTGCACTCTTTGCTTGTGAATATGGTGTATTTTCGGTACGATTACCCAGTGCCCCTACAGATACGGAGTATTCATAGAGTACGAAGAACCGGAAGTTCCTTTACAGTGGAGAGTTTTATGACGGATTTACAGATCAAATATGCCGAACGGATGCAGCAGTTGCCTCCCTACCTCTTTGGCATGATTAATAAAATGAAAATGGAAAAAAGATGGCAAGGGCATGATGTCATTGATCTGGGAATGGGCAATCCCGTTGACCCGGCGCCTGAACAGGTGACCGAAAAACTCATCGATGTTGCCAATGATCCCAAAAGTCATCGGTATCCCGTGGCCGGCGGTATGAAAAACCTAAAGCGGGAAATCGCTCTGTATTATGATCGGAATTATGGTGTAACACTCGACGGGGTCGATGATGTGATCTGCACCATTGGCTCCAAGGAGGGTATCTCTCACCTCAGTCTCGCCCTTTTAGGGCCCGGCGATTCCGTGCTGGTTCCGGCGCCGGCGTTTCCCATTCATGTCTATGCCGCGGTTATTGCAGGTGCTTCGGTTATTCGCATTTCCCTGCATTCCGAGGAGCGCTTTCTCCAACAGATCGATACTATCTGCCGGTCGCTCTATCCGCGTCCCAAACTGATAATGCTGAATTATCCCCATAACCCCACTGGTACATTGGCTTCCAGGCAATTTTTCGCCGAAGTGGTTCGCCTTGCTAAAAAGTATAATTGTATGGTTATCAATGATTTTGCCTATGCCAGGATAACCTTTGATGGATATGTGGCGCCGAGTCTTCTTGAAATTGAGGGCGCTCGGGATGTGGCTGTGGAGTTTGGTTCTTTTTCTAAATCGTACAACATGGCGGGCTGGCGGCTTGGTTACTGTGTTGGCAATACAAGAATAATTGAGGGCCTCGCCAAAATAAAAGGATACTATGATTACGGTATATTTTCGGCGATTCAGGTGGCTGGGATAGTTGCCATGCGTGACTGTGAGCAGAGTATCAGCGAACAGGTGGCGGTTTACCAGAAACGAAGGGATGTTCTGTGTGACGGTCTCGAGCGTATGGGGTGGGAGGTGGAAATACCAAAGGCCGGTATGTTCCTCTGGGTCAAAATACCGCAGCCCTATGATGCCATGGGGTCCGTTCGTTTTGCCGTTGAGATGATGAACCGGGCGAACGTGGCGGTGGCACCCGGGGCTGGCTTTGGTGAAGAAGGGGAACAGTACCTGCGCCTTGCCCTTGTGGAAAATGAAAACCGTATTCGGCAGGCGCTTAAGCAGATGAAACGAAGCCTTACCGAAATAGATGACGAAATGGCGCAGGGGGTATTTGAGCTGGACCAGGAATGAGCATCAGCTGTGTTGCTGGATAAGCTTCTCCAGCATGGTGACAAACCCTGAGCCTATTGAATTCAGCGAGTTTCCATCAAGGTAGTCATCCGCGGTTTCGTCGAAAAACAGATGCAGATCCGAATCCATTTCTCCATCGGCATACCAGTAACAGATTAGCATGGGGACTTTGGGGAGAGGATAGAGGACAACGGAGATATCGGAAGAGAAGTGTTTGTCGACGTGGTGGGCATCAAAAAGGCGAATGATGTCCTCGAAAAGACCGGGATGGTTATCAGCCAGGTTTTTCATGGGTTTTTCACAGCGCTGGCCAAAAAGACGATGGTATTCTTTACCGTTGGGCAACTCACGCAGCGGTACCCATCGTCCGCTTATTTGTCGTTTACCGCCTCGTAGAATATAGTTGTAGACCGGTATCACTACCCAGGGATTGGCGTGAATAAGGGTGTGGATATCGCCATTATCGTCAATCGAAAAACTCTTGCCCAGGATCTTAAGGGTGAGCCTGCCATTGTTATAGGTACCGCCGAGCTGTTGCGCTACGGCACGTAGATCAGTGGCGGCGACTTCCTTTTGTAATTGCTGCATGGCCATGTCCACATTTTCGATACTGGCTGTGTTGCCGCCCACCATATCCTCATATTGTGCAAGAACGTTGGTGGAAATATACGGGCAATCGCTCAATTTCTTCTTTCCGGTATAGACTGCCCCGGCAAAGGCCAGGCAGGTGGGCTGATGGCATTCCCGGCAATTGGATTGAGGGGTGAGGTTGAATATTTCCAAAGCATTTGTATAGTGTTTCATAGGTAATTATTGTGAAATTGTCGATGTATGTGTTACTGCAGGCTACCTTGCAAACAGCCACTCCGATATCACCTGTATGCCTGTGGTATGCCTATGGTAGGCCTGTGATAGAATCTTGGGAGTGCCTCGATGTAGGGCAGGCAAGCGACTAAAGTGATACTCCGCAGAAAATTTGGCTTCTTTGGCTTCTAGATGGACACAAATGGGCATACGTTAGCATATATTCATGTAACGATAAAGGGTTTTAATGGACATGCCGGCCTACGTCCTTGCAAAGATCACGGATAGTGCCTCAAAGAGCATGGACAACCTCATACAATATAAACATACTATACAGGTGATACAATGCCACTGCGATTGTGGCTTGAAACGCTGGAGAAAAACGATGCAATATAGAACTGAAAGAGACACCATGGGCGAGGTGGAAGTGGCCGTTGATAAACTTTGGGGCGCACAGACCCAGCGTTCGCTTGACAATTTCGTCATCGGCCCACAATCGTCCATGCCCAGGGAGGTGATAAGGGCATTCGGCGTGCTCAAAAAGGGTGCGGCAGCAGTAAACAATGAGCTTGGCATACTTTCCACCGACAAGAAGGAATATATAGCCAGAGTCTGCAATGAGATCATTGCCGGCGAGCTTGATGAACATTTTCCGCTGGTTATCTGGCAGACCGGTTCCGGTACCCATACCAACATGAATGTCAATGAGGTCATTGCCAACCGGATACATGTGCTGCAGGGTAAACGGCTGGGACAGGGAGAACGTTATGTCCATCCCAACGATGACGTCAATCGTTCCCAGTCCTCCAATGATACCTTTCCCACCGCCATGCATATTGCCGCCTGCACAGTTTTGCATGACATCACTCTGCCAGCATTGCAGGTTTTGCGTCAGGCTTTGAAGCACAGGGTGGGGCAGTTTTCCGGGATTGCCAAGATAGGGAGAACGCACTGGATGGATGCCACGCCGTTGACGCTTGGTCAGGAATTTTCCGGGTATCTCCACCTGCTCGATGCCGGAATTGAGGCGCTGAAACATTCAATGACAGGGCTTAGACAGCTTGCTCTTGGTGGGACTGCGGTTGGTACGGGCTTGAATTGTCCGCCCGGGTATGCAGAAAAGGCGGCGGAGTATATAACCACATTCACCGGCCTTGAGTTTACGACCGCACCGAATAAATTTGCGGCGCTCTCCGGTCACGATGCGCTGGTGGCATCCCATGGCGCCTTGAAGCAGCTTGCCGTGAGCCTGCATAAAATTGGTAATGATCTGCGTCAGCTGGCTTCTGGACCCCGCTGCGGATTAGGCGAGATACGACTCCCCGCCAACGAGCCGGGATCCTCCATTATGCCGGGCAAGGTCAATCCGGTAATACCCGAGGCAGTAAACCAGGTAGCCTACCAGGTGATCGGCAATTACCTTGCCATCACCATGGCCGCCGAAAATGGTCAGCTGCAGCTGAATGTCATGGAACCGCTG
>JBHEOR010000020.1:0-450 GCA_046260685.1 Desulfopila sp. | reverse complement strand
ATTATTGCCAATTATCTGCAATCAGCAAATCTTCTGGGAGATGCGGTACAGTCGTTTCATGATAATTGCGTTATTGGAATTGAACCGGATACCAAAAAAATTACAGAAAATCTGCAAAATTCATTGATGCTGGTAACGGCCCTCACTCCCCAGATAGGGTATGAGCGGGCGGCCCAGATAGCCAAGGCCGCTCATCACAAAGGGACAACACTCAAGGAGGAGGCGCTCAAGGTAGTTAACGTCTCCGAGGAGCAGTTGGAGCAATGGCTTGATCCGGAGCAAATGCTGGGGACGGCCTCCTGATGGACAATGCATACCACACTGCATTCATGCTGCTCGCATCAAGGGGTGGCGATATTTTCTCCTTGAATATTGAGAAGCTGTCTGGTATTGCAAAAAGCACGGTAGTAATTGCTCACAGGGCATCAGATCTTCCCGCGATCAGCCTGG
>JBHEOR010000002.1:61260-80226 GCA_046260685.1 Desulfopila sp. | reverse complement strand
CCTGGAGGCCATGAACCCCGATGTCATCATCATGCGTCACGCCTACTCCGGCTCCCCTCACCTCCTCAAAAATCATACCACCGCTTCCATCATTAACGCCGGTGACGGTACCCATGAGCATCCGAGCCAGTGCTTGCTCGATCTTCTCACTGTCCGGCAGCACAAGGACCGCATAGAAGGTCTCAAAATTGCCATCATAGGCGATATCTCCCATAGCAGAGTAGCTCACTCCAACATTCAGGGATTTACCACGTTAGGCGCCACCTTTATGCCACAGGGAATCGAGCAACTCGGCGCCGAAGTCTGCGCCACCCCCGCGGAAGCGGTGGAAGATGCCGATGTTGTCATGGCATTACGCATACAGCGCGAACGACAGAACGATTCACTTATCCCTTCACTTCGCGAGTATGCCGCATTCTTCGGCATCAACCGCCAACTCCTTTGTCGGGCCAAGGACGATGCTCTGGTCATGCACCCCGGTCCGATCAATAGAGGGGTTGAAATGAGCCCCGATGTCGCCGACGGGCCACAGTCCGTTATCCTCGACCAGGTCGCCAACGGCGTTGCCATCCGCATGGCCCTGCTCTACCTGATCATGGGCGGAGACAAAAACAGCACTGGTGAATAAGATGCAAACGGTTCTTCTCAAAGGCGGTCGCCTCATCGATCCGGCAAACAATATTGACAGGGAAAACAGCGATATCTGGGTCATGGAGGGCACTATCGCCACACCACCCGACACTGCCCCGGACGATGCCGTTATTGTCGATGTCACCGGCAAGTGGATCACTCCGGGCCTTATCGACATGCATGTTCACCTGCGCGAACCTGGCCAGGAATACAAGGAAACCATTGCAACGGGAGCCCGGGCCGCGGCAGCAGGAGGGTTTACCGGCGTAGCCTGTATGCCCAATACCAGCCCCGTTAATGATTGCGCCTCCGTCACCCGCTTTATACGTGAACAGGCCGCCCGCAGCGACGCCCGGGTCTACCCGGTCGGCTCGATAAGCACTGCCGGCCAAGGTAGGAAACTGGCCGAATTTGGTGAAATGAAAGCCGCCGGCGCCGTGGCCCTCAGCGATGACGGCCTGCCGGTACTCGACAGCCAGCTTATGCGGCGCGCCCTGGAATACTCAGCCAGCCATAGTATGCTCGTCATTTCGCACTCGGAGGAGAGTTCTCTAAGCCGCAATGGCTGCATGAATGAAGGCGCCGTCGCCACCCGCCTTGGCCTCAAAGGCATTCCGGCTGCAGCGGAAAGTATCATGGTCTACCGCGAAATTGCCCTTGCCGAACTCACGGGTGTGCCTGTACACATTGCCCATGTCAGTACCGCCGAATCAGTGGCGCTGATCCGCAGCGCCAAAGAGCGAGGTGTACGGGTAACCGCGGAGACCGCTCCGCACTATTTTACACTCACCGATGAAGCGGTGACAGGATACAACAGCAATGCCAAGATGAACCCGCCCCTACGTTCGACCCGTGACCGGCATGTCATACGAAAAGCACTTGCCGACAGCACGCTTGATGCCATAGCCACCGACCATGCCCCCCACTCAATCCTTGAAAAGGAAGTGGAGTTCAGCACGGCCGCCAACGGCATCATTGGCCTGGAAACCGCTCTGCCGCTAAGCCTTGCTCTGGTCAGGGAGAATATTATCACACCGGCCGGGCTGGTTGAACGGCTGTCCTCTCGACCGGCTGCAATCCTGGGAGTTCCCGGCGGTTCACTGGCTCAGGGAGCCGCTGCCGATATTACCGTCATTGATCCCGACAGGATTTTCACCTATACTGAAGCATCCATCGTTTCCGCATCGAAAAACAGCCCCTTTATCGACTGGAGATTGCAGGGCAAGGCGGTTTTGACGCTGCTTGGCGGCCGTATCACCTATGATGATCGTACTACGAAGCACAACACTTAGGAACAAATGGGGCTGCATAATCACAGAGTATCCGCCCGAAAGTTTATTGCACATCAACCTCACACTCGCATCTTACAATTAAAGGAGAGTCATTGCCATGAAAATAGGAATAAATGGTCTCGGTCGAATAGGGAAGCTTTCACTCTGGCATCACGTTTCTCGGCAACATTTTTCGGAAATCATAGTCAACATCGGCAGAGATGTTGGCAGCGGCCTGGACGACCTTGCCGCAGCCATAGAACGCGACTCATCCTACGGGCGCCTGGGTACCTATCTTCATGGTCATAAAAGCGGCAGGGTCATTGAGGAGCTTGAAGACGGCAACGGCACAATGCGCATCAATGGTGTCCCGGTCAAAATTCTTCGAACTACTCGTAATCCAGCCGAAATTGCATGGCAGGCCAATGATGTCCAACTTGCAGTTGATACAACCGGTGCTTTCAATGATCCCACGGCCGACGCCGGCGCCCCAAAAGGCGCACTGCGCGGCCATCTCCATGCCGGAGCGGAAAAAGTTCTGCTGTCAGCGCCCTTCAAAATTAAGGCGCAGGGGTTGGGCATGCCGGAAGATGCGGTGACAGCTGTGATGGGCATCAACGATGAGGATTATTCCCCAAGCAAGCATTCGATCATCTCCGCGGCCTCCTGCACCACAACCTGCCTCTCCTACATGATCAAGCCGTTGATGGAATCAATAGGAGCGGACAACTTTCTCAGCGCCTCCATGGTTACCGTCCATGCAGCTACGGGAAGCCAGCAGGTCCTCGACCGGTTGCCGTCGGCAGGCACCTCCGATCTGCGTAAAAGCCGCTCCATTCTCAATAATATTATTCTGACAACAACGGGGGCGGCAAAGGCGCTCTCCCTGGTCATCCCGGAAATGAAACATATCGGCTTTATTGCCGAATCGGTGCGGGTACCGACGTCCACCGGTTCGCTGATCGTGCTTGTCCTCAATCTTCAGGATGATCTTGAGGCGCCTTTCAAAAGAGCACAGATCAATGGGATTTACGATGAATACGCCAAGACCAACACGTATCTGCAATATAGCGAAAAGCAGAATGTCAGCTGCGATATTATCGGTGTCCCTGAAGCGGCCGCGGTGATTGAGGGAACCGAAACACATACCCGGACAGCCACCATACCGGTAAACCTGAAGCTTACCCGATTTGCACAATCACTGAACGATGACGACGATCCTCTCCTCCAGGTGCCGGTGACCCAGGCTGTCGTTTACGGCTGGTACGACAATGAACTCGGCAGCTATACCAACATGCTCGGCGACCTCACTGTTAAAGTCGCCCGCACCATGGTATAATTTCGTTGGTGTCTCGGTGGTCCTCTCGGTGGTCCATATTCGACCAGCAGGACAACGGGATATCGCCGCAATTGAGGCGCTGGAGCACTGTGCTCCATCCGCCTGGTCGACTGCCTCCATTGCCGCGGAGATCATGACACCCAACGGATGCAGCCTGGTTGCCGCATCCGGTTGCAGCACTGAAATACAGAACACTGAGATACAGAACACTGAAATACAGAGTAATGAAATCTACGGTTGGTGTTGTATTCGATGCACACCCCCGGAGGCTGAGCTTTTAAAAATTGCCGTTCATCCATGCCGGCGACGCAAAACATGGGGCAGGCTCCTGCTCCAGGAAGCTTTTGGATATGCTGCGGCACACCACTGCACAACGGTTTTTCTTGAAGTGAGATCAAATAATCACTCTGCACGGCGCCTGTATGCAAAATGTGGAATGAAAGAACATGCTGTCCGTAAACAATATTATACGCATCCGGCTGACGATGCCATCATTTACCAGGTAACCTTTCCAGCCGTATCGACAACACCGTCCGTGGAGGAATACAATCGTCATGCAGACCATCAGAGATATCGAGACCGCAGATAAGCGTGTTCTAGTGCGCGTTGATTTCAATGTTCCAATGGATGACAATGGAACCATCACCGATGATATTCGCATACGCACCGCCCTGCCAACCATTGAACATATTATGCAGCACGGAGGAAAACTCATTCTCTGCTCCCACCTTGGCCGGCCCAAGGGTACACGTGTCGAAAAATTCAGCCTTGCCCCCGTGGCCGACCACCTGGGCAAGCTGCTCAAGACCACGGTGACGCTTGCCCCCGACTGCATCGGTGAGGCAACGGCTGCGCTGGTGGACAGCATGAATACTGGAGAAATCCTGCTTCTTGAAAACCTTCGCTTCCATGAAGGCGAGACCAACAACGACGCCGCGTTCTCCAAAAAGCTCGCCGCGCTTGCCGATATCTATGTCAATGACGCCTTTGCAGTATCACACAGAGCGCACGCCTCCGTGGTCGGTGTTGCCGAGCGTATCACCATAAAAGCCGCCGGCTTGCAGCTGGAAAAAGAAATGGAATTCTTCCACCGATCCATGGACGAGCCGGTCAGGCCCCTTGTCGCCATGGTCGGCGGCGCCAAGGTATCATCCAAGCTCGGCGCGCTGCAGAACATGCTGGAAAAAGTAAACACCATGCTCATTGGCGGTGCCATGGCCAACACATTTTTACAGGCCATGGGAATTGATATGGGTGCCTCAAAGATCGAGGGGGATCTGCTTGACTCGGCCCGGAATTTCATTGAAATGGCTCAAAAAAAAGGGGTCAAACTCTATTTTCCCGTCGATTTCGTGGCCGCGCAAACCTTCTCCGCCAATGCCGTTTGTAAAACCGTCCCCTTCAAGGACCTGCCCCACAATTGGATGGCTCTTGACATCGGGCCCGCTTCAACACTGCTCTTCAAGGAGGCGCTTGAGGATGCCGGAACCATTATCTGGAACGGTCCCATGGGTGCCTTCGAAATGGATGCCTTTGCCCGCGGTACCATGTCGCTCTGCAGGACTGTTGCCGCATCCCAGGCACTGTCCATAACCGGGGGAGGTGACTCCAATGCCGCCGTCAAGAAAGCCGGGGAAGAAAAAAATATTTCGTACATGTCCACCGGTGGAGGAGCATTTCTTATGCTGATGGAAGGCAAGACTCTACCGGGCGTCGACATTCTCAGCCACGACATGAAGTGAATTCACAGGAGAACATGCAATGCAACGTAAACCACTCATAGCCGCAAACTGGAAGATGCATACCACCTTGGCCTCCGCCCGTACACTGGCACGGGATGTGGCCAAAACCTGGAACGGCGCCGGGGACCGCGAGGTGCTGCTTGCTCCGCCCTTCACAGTTCTGCACGAGGTGGCGTCCGTCCTGTCCGGCACCGATATCATCCTTGCAGGGCAAAACGTCTGCTGGGAAGAGCAGGGAGCATATACGGCAGAAATTTCACCGACCATGCTTAAGGACAGCGGCGCCCGTGCCGCCATCATCGGCCACTCGGAGCGCAGACAACTATTTGGAGAAGACGATCCAATGATCAACAAACGGCTGCGCGGCGCCCTCAACTATGCGCTTTTGCCAATCTTGTGCTGCGGCGAAACCCTTGCGGAACGGGATAGCGGCAAAACCTACGACATCCTGGAGACCCAGATTCGTCAGGGACTCGCTAACGTTACCCAGGCCGATATTGCTCCCGTAGTCATAGCCTACGAGCCCGTCTGGGCCATCGGCACCGGCAAGACCGCCACAACCGAGCAGGCGCAGGAAGCCCATGGCTTTCTGCGCCGTTTAATCGAAAAAATGTATGAAAAAAAGATTGCCGAGCAGATGAGAATATTGTATGGTGGCTCGGTCAAACCAGCGAATGTTGACGAACTCATGCATCAAACGGATATAGACGGTGCACTCGTTGGAGGCGCCGCTCTTGACGCCGAGTCGTTCGGCAGAATTATTAATTTTTCATGACCAGTCTTGCTATTACCGCTTAGTAACCGCTCAATAATTGTTGAGTTCCTCCTGGAGTTATGGCGCAGCCGACTGGAAAATCCCTGAAAGGGGCCACATCCTGGTACTTCAGAAGTCAGGGAATGGTCATTTTTCAACAACACCGGAGGTTTTTTCTTCGAGAATGGATACCCTGCTCATCATACTACACGTGCTCGTATGCTTTTTGATCATCGGCATTGTTTTACTACAGCAAGGTAAAGGTGCGGATATAGGTGCCAGCTTCGGCGGCTCCAGCCAGTCATTGTTTGGAACGGAAGGCCCGCTGCCGTTGCTCAACAAGATCACCACCGCGGTTGCCATCATTTTCATGGTGACTTCCGTTTCCCTGGCATACATCTCGGCACACAAATCCACCGGATCTGTTATGCAACAGCTTTCTTCCGAGCAGAAAACAGAGCAGGAAAGCGAACTCGCCGTACCCGAATCGGAAGAGAAAATTACTCCTGAAGAACAAACAGAGGAATCGCAAAATTAATACAGCAAATGCATCGAGTGCCGAAGTGGTGGAACTGGTAGACACGCTATCTTGAGGGGGTAGTGGCCCACGGTCGTGCGAGTTCGAATCTCGCCTTCGGCACCATTTGTTTCCGAGGACATTCATTCAAGTCCTCTACGCCCGCAGAGCCAAAAGGTTTGCGGGCTTTTCCTTTTTTCCGCTTTTTTTCAACCTTTTGCCTCTCAGGGCTTCGAGCTGAGTTTCGTTGGTCATCAGCATCTTCTCTAACTTGGATAAGCAGCTTTTTACTAAAGAATTACGGTAACTCTACAGCGACACAACCGGGCGGACCCGGCCTTTATTCTAAAAGTAACATAGCTCGAAGCACTCAAGGGCAAGGAGTCCGCCGTGTTGTTTTCATGGGTATCCTGCAGCCAGGACGGCTGCAGCTAAGCCCCCGGGGATGGGTTTATGCGGCCCTTGATAGAGCCATCCCGGCTCCAGCATCCTGAACAGTTACAGAATTACCGGGATTTTTCTCATGGATATGCTGCCCATACTGGGAATAGCCGTAGCGCTTGCCATGGATGCCTTTGCCGTTGCCATCGCCACCGGTGTAAGTCTGCGTAATATCAACCTGCGCCAGACCTTCAGGCTGTCGTGGCACTTCGGCCTTTTTCAGGCATTGATGCCCGTTATAGGCTGGTATTTCGGCACATCCATACAACACTATGTCGAAGCCTATGCCCACTGGATTGCCTTTGCTTTGCTGTTCCTGGTGGGCGGCAATATGATACGGGAGGCCTTTACCCGTGAAGAGGATGAGGATTCCGCACACAAGGATGCCACCAAGGGTCTCACCATGGTTATCCTCTCCATTGCCACTTCCATAGACGCCCTGGCCGTGGGGCTCAGCATGTCGCTGCTCAAGGTGTCCATTGTCACTCCCGCCATCATCATAGGAATCGTTGCCGGACTGTTTACCATCCTGGGGCTTCACCTGGGGGCCAGGGCGGCACGATTCGAACGGCTCAGCCCCATTGCCGAAGCACTTGGCGGTGTGGTACTCTGGCTTATCGGCATCAATATACTGCGTGACAGCGGTGTTTTCAGTGCTCTTCCATGGCTGTCGTAGTTGCGTTGCGGAGGTGCGGCTCACAGATCATCCGCCCACGAAGGATCAAAATTCTTCCACCATGCGAACGATCTGAAAATGATTCTGGAAGACCGTGCTTACAGCGGCCACATGGTTGAACTGCGCCCTGGAAAGGTTGGCAACGGCATCGAGCAGATCGGATTCGCGCTGCAACCCCTCACCATATTTGAGACGGGTGATCCTGAGGTTTTCCTCGGCCTGTTCGATACCCCCCAGCGCAACCTTGACATTGCGCAGACTGACTTTGAAATCGATGTGAAGATTGTTCAGCTCCGTCTGCAGGGAATCGCGCAACTCCTGAAAATCATACTGCAGGCCGCGGCTTTCCAATCGTGCCTTGGCCACGGATTCACGGGTCGCTCCTCCCTGATAGAGGTTGATGGAGAGCTGCAGTTGGGCTCGCAGCTCATCTTCGCTGATATCGCCGGCGCTGTTGATGACGTCATTGTCATAGTTTTGATAGCTGCCCACCAGATCGACCCTGGGATAAAAACCGCTCTCCTCTGCCAGCGCCTGGGAGCGCGAGGCATCCACAAGCTTGCCAAGGGCCAGCAATTCGCTTCGATTGTCAAACATGCGAGAAGCGTTATACCGCATCTCCATTTTTGCTGGAATAGCCTCAAACTCTGCAAAATCAAGCTGCTCGATCGCAACCTTCCGCCCGATTTCACGCCCCAGCAGTTCTATGCTTTTCTGCAGATCGGCCCTGGCTCTTTCCACCTGTATATCGGAATTGTCCAGATCGACTTTGAATTTCAGCAACTCATTTCTATCGATCAAACCCACCTCGAGACGGTTCTGGGCGTCGCGGTAGATTTTCTTGAGCGTCAACAAATTTTTGCGGGCCACTTCAAGATTGGCCTTGGCCTGATACGCATCGAGATAGCGCAGGGCGACATTGAGCATGATATCCTGTTCTATGCCGTTGAGACGATATTGCTCCACCTGCCGCAGCAGCTGCGCCGATTCTATTTGATACGTATCCTTGAAGCCGTTGAAAATATTCCATGTCACCGCGCTGCGCAACACCGAGTTCTCCTCGGCCTCGCTGATGGAATCTTCATCAAGTCTGTTGGCCTGGTAGGAAAGATCAACGGACGGCCGGTTCGGCGCCCGCGCCAGAGCGACATCCTTGATACTTTTTTCCATATTGATCTGATACCGTTTCACAAGTTCCCGCTTCGACAGGGCAATATCCTGCATTTCCTCCAGGTCGAGGCCAAACGCGGCCTGGACCATAAAAACACTGGTGACTGCACACGCCACTACCGCGCTAAACATTTTCATATGATCGACTCCTCTCAAATCTGATGACAAAGGCAAGCAATGCCGGAATGACAAAAAGTGTGAACATGGTGGAAAGCGCCAGCCCTCCAAGAAGTATGGACCCCAGCCCTCGATAGAGCTCACTGCCGGACCCGGTGGACAGAACCAGGGGAGACATGGCCAGAAGACTGGTTGTAGCACTCATGAAAATTGGGCGAATGCGTGTTCTGACCGAATCGGCAATGGCCTCGAGTCCCACCAGTCCGTAGTAACGCACGTTATTGAGGGACTGGTGAACAATAAGAATGGCGTTATTGACAACGGTGCCGATAAGGATAATAAAGCCAAGCATTGCCAGAACATCAAAGCCCTGCGGTGCAATCATTCTGTTGACCAGCTCCAACCCGACAAAACCTCCGCCGGCCGCCAGCGGTACCGTAAATAGAATAATAAAGGGATAGAAGAAATTCTCGAAAAGAGCCGCCAGCAGGAGATAGGTAATAAGGAGGGCAAGCAGGAGGTTCCACTGCAACGCCCTGCCGGTCTCTTGCAGCTTATCGGCATTGCCGCCGATCGAGATATCAAGGCCTGTAAGCTTGCCCTCCTCCTGCATGGAATTGACAATCCCGCCGATACTCTCCATGGCCTGCTGCAGGGCAAGATCCTTGGGTGGCGTCACCTGCAGAGTAATATTGCGCTTGCGCTCCAGATGGTTTATCTGCGGCATACTCTCACTGTACTCAAGATCGGCAACTTCGCCCACCTTGATGAGATCTCCGAATCCATTGACGATGGTGGCCTTGAGGATATTCTCCGGAGTATCGAAGCTGGCGCTTTCCCCTTTCAGGATAAGATCAACCTGTTTTGTTCCTTCGGGCCGGTACTCATCTATCTTCCTGCCGTCCATGAGAATGTCCACATAAACGCCGAGATCGCGCTCGTTCATGCCGCTTGCCGCCAGCTTTTCCTTATTGGGAAGCACTCGAACCTCCGGATAGCTTGTCTCCAGAGAGGGCACGGGGCGTATCTGTGCCGATTCCATGCTCTGGCCTATGGCGCCATACAACATTCGCGTTGCGCCGACAATGGTGTCTATATCCTGTCCCGACACGTTGACCTCAACGGTTCGCCCTTTACCAATACCGCTTTCAAAGATACCGGCCTGAATACTGACTCCGTAAAGCCCCGGAATCGAGTGCATAATACGGGTAAACAGCGGTATCATCTCCTTGGCCCTGGTCTCGTGGGTGCTTATGCCGCCAAAAATATTTATACGATCAGCGCCGACATAGAACATCTGCTTGAGCTGGGGAATGCCGTCCTTACCATCTTCTTCGAAATAGGGCTGCGCCTCATCATATATGTACTGGCCGATTTCTTTCATCTTGTCAACGGAATAGCCGGGCGGCGGAATAAGAATGTTAAGGATCAGATTCCTGTTGCCCTGGGGCAGATATTCAGCGGCCGGCCTGAGCCAGGCCACCAACCCAACGGCCAGCGTCGTGAAAAGACAGATTGTCACAATTCGGGTTACTATATTTTTTTGGCAGAGCGAAGAAATCGCCATCAATACCTTGACGAAAATCGGCCCGACGATACTCCTCTGCAGGACATTGGTGTTTCTTGTGGTATCTCCTCGATAGAGAAGGTGAATCAGGGTAGGAATTACCGAAATTGATACCAGCAGACTGATCATAATGGAGAAGGTAATGGCAATGGCGATATCACGAAAGAGTTGTCCGGCCTCCTCCTGCATAAAAATCACCGGCAAAAACACTGCCACCGTGGTGGCGGTTGAGGCAAAAACAGCCCCCCAGACCTCTTTGGCGCCCTCCAGGGCGGCATCAAAGGCGTGCTTGCCCATCTTGCGATGGCGATCGATGTTCTCCAGAACAACGATGGAGTTATCCACCAGCATGCCCACGGCAAAAGAGATACCGGCCAGGCTGACCACATTGAGGCTTCGCCCCGATATCCACAGAAATATAAACGTTCCTATAACGGATATCGGTATGGCAACCGCCGTTGTCAGGGTGGAACGGACACTGCGCAGAAAGACCAGCAGGACACAGATGGCAAGAGAACCACCCACCAGCACGTTCTGCTTCACCAGGTTGATGGCGGTGTTTATATAGGGCCTCTGGTCATAGACCATATCAATAAACAGCTCGTTGTCTGCAAGAACACCCTTGTTCAATTTTTGCACCCGGGCTTCAACCCGTCCGGTCATTTCAAGGACATTGGTACCCGGTTCCTTGCGCACCCCGACAACAATGACCTGGGTACCGTTTTGCAGAACGGAAACGTTCTCCTTGTCAAAGCCCCTTTTGACGTTGGCGATATCGCGCAGGTAAACACGCTTGAGCCCATCATCATACACCACCACATCAAGGGCCTCCTCCGGCTTCTGGAACTGTCCCATGGTACGGATACGATAGTTTTTCCGCCCCATACCCAGAATACCTGCCGAAGTCGTGGTGTTGGCATTCTGTATCGCCCCGGTGATCTGGTTGATGGTAATCTTGTGCTGCGCCATCTTCTCGGTATCCAGTACGACGTGGAGCTCACTTTCCGTACCGCCGAAGACAAAAAGCGAGCCAACACCCGGAACCCGTTCCAGATACTGACGGATAGTATCTTCAAAAAAGGTGCGAAACTCATTGATGTGCCGAGTGTTTTCCTCAGTGGTCTTGAGCATCATCCAGATCACCGGCGAGGAGCTGGCTCCGGCTGATTCGATCAAGGGCTTATCGGCATTATTGGGATAGTTTGACACCTCATTGAGCTTATTGGACACCCTGAGCAGAGCATCGTCGATATCGGTCTCCAGCAGAAATGACAGGGTGATCTCACCAAAGCTGTTATAGGCGGAGCTTTCCATCTTAGTCAGGCCACGCAGCCCCTTGAGGGCCTCCTCCTGACGCTCGATGATCTCCTTTTCTATCTCAAACGGGGTTGCCCCGCCCCAGGTGGTCTGTACCGTGATTTGCGGAGTCTCCACATCCGGCGTCAACTGGACCGGCAGGGTGTTCAATCCGATGAGCCCGAAGGTGACCACCAGTATGACCGCCACTGCCACGGAAACCGGCTTTGTCAGGGAATACTTGACGATATCCATACTATTCTCCCGCCACGGCAACCGCTTGATCGGGGCGCAAGCGCTCATTGCCCTCGATAATCACCTGCATTCCGGGAACTATAGAGGGGTCGCTGACGGCAACCCGATCACCAAGATAGGCAACCACGGTCACCGGCATAATAGCTGCCCTGCCTTCCTTCACCGTATATATAAAATTCTTGCCCTGGTTCTTGACAAGGGCTGCACGCTTTATGATAGAGAGTTTCTGCTTTGGCCCGGAGGAGAGATAGACAGTGGCCGACATATTCTCCGCAACCAACGGCTGATGGGGGATGTTGATTTTGACAAAGACATTCTTGGTCTTGATATCAGCCACCGGATCTATGTTGATCACTCTCCCGGTAACTTTTTTATCAAAGGCATTGATGGTGACGGAGACCTCCTCCCCGATATCGACGAATTGCAACATTTTTTCAGCAATCGGCGCCCTGACGTACAGATCGGCACTGGAACCTATGGTAACCACCCTGCCGCCCTGCCGCACCCATCCGCCGACATCGGTATTCTTGCTCAGCACAATACCGTCAAAAGGAGCCGGTATAACGGAACGCTTTTTCTGGATAAGCAGTTTCTGCAGGGTGTCCCTGGTAGCCTGCTTCTCCTTGACGGCATCCCGGTAGGCATAGTCGGCATCGTCATAAACCTTTTCGCTGACACCGGACTGTTCATAGATCTCCGCAAGCCGCTCAAAGTTCCTTTCGGCATTGTCAATACGAAGATCGATCTGCTCAATCCGTGTTCTGGTCAGGGCAATCTCGCGCTCCAGGATCTCGGTATCAAGCTGCAGCAAAACATCTCCCTTGGCAACTGTTTGCCCTTCGACCACATTGATTGCAGTGACAAGTCCTGCCACCTCGGTGGAAATCTGGGAGGTTCGCTCATAATACAGCACACCGATAACAGATTGGTTTTCTGCGACTTCCTTTGCCACCACGGTATCTACAACCACCTTGGCCGGGGGCTGCTCCCGGGCGAGCGCCGCCGAAAAGCTCAAACAAAAACATACAACCAGCAGAGTGAGTCTGCCTGCAAAACACTTTTTTTCACACGTCATCAGCTTCCAGTCTCCTCCATCAATATCATAATATTCTTATCTATTTAACACGGCAAATAATATCGCTCTTTTTGCATCTGTCAAGCTATTCCCCTGGCATCTCATGCATCGCTGCCCTCCATTTACAGCCCAAAAACCACTCTCACACTGGTGCAGAGAACTGTGCCTTTCAAGCGACAGCGGATTGTTATCAGCGCTTTTTTGCAAAAAAGAGTGCGTCTTGCTTCCGTTTTTTATTGATAATTATTCCTACACTTCTTATCATAAAAAGATTATTGATTCGAAGAGATATTCAACATATACTGGTTGTGACCTTGTTTGTGTGATCTTGTTTGTGTGACCTTGTTTGTGTGACCTTGTTTGGCGGTCAAATATATCTTAACCTCTAAAACATACGTGGAAAGACTGTTTAAAACTACGTTAAGAACTATGTCAAAAACTATGTCAAAAACTACGTCAAAAACTATGTCTTATGGCAGCAGCGCCTGAAACACAAACACGACTCACCAGGAGAACGTTTCTCAAGATCGCTTCGGCAACGGCGGCAGTCGCCGGAGTCGGCTACCTGGGCATCAATCGCTACCAGGCCGGAGGCTACACCCTGAAGAACTCGCGCTCGATGATGGGAACCATCGTCAATTTTACCATCATTGGTTCAAGCAAAGAGCGCTGCTACGAAGCACTGCAGAGCGCTGCAACCCATATGGAGACAACGGGCACAGCCGTTAACGGCTACATTGACGACAGTCCGCTCACCAGACTCAACCAACAGGGCATCCTGCACGACAGTGATCCAACTCTTCGCAAAGTCGTCATCATGGCCAAGGAGCTGAGCAGACTGACCGACGGCGCCTTTGATCCAACGGTTTTGCCGCTTGTCGGGTTATACAAAAACATCAGGCAAGGCGGTCCCCTGCCGTCGCAGGAGAAAATCGATGCCGCCCTCTCCCTTGTCGGCTACCAAAATATCATCATCGAGGGGACGACCATTCGCTACGCCAAACCCGGCATGGGGATGACACTTGACGGTATAGGCAAAGGCTATGTTGTCGACGAGGGGATGCGGATTCTCAACGAAATGGGTATTGAAAACGGTTATATCGAGGCTGGAGGCGATCTTATGGCCAGCGGCACCAAACCATCCGGCAAACCATGGACCTTCGCCATACAAAATCCCCGGCCGCAGCACAAAGCGGAGCTACGCCATATCACTCTGCGCGACCGGGCCATCGCCACCTCGGGCGACTATATGCAGGCCTACACAACCGATCGTCGATACCATCATATACTCCATCCGAAAACGGGATTCTCGCCGCCGGAACTGGCCAGCTGCTCCATTCTTGCCCCCAGCGTGGCCCGGGCCGACGGTCTGGCAACCGCAGCCATGGTAATGGGCCCGCAACGCTCCATCGATCTGCTGAAACCTCTTCCCGCCTGCGAAGGGTTCCTCGTAGGAAAAGATCTTACAACCTACTCGACAAAGGATTTTTTCACCAACAATGAAAACATTTGAGCTGAAAAGAGGACTGAATGTCCCAGTGACCGGCGCACCACAACGAATAATTGAAGATGGTGGCCCGGTCAAAACCGTTGCCCTGGTGGGCGACGACTACATCGGCATGAAACCCACCATGGAAGTCGCCGAAGGTGACCGGGTGCAGACCGGTCAGCTTGTTTTTACGGATAAGAAAACCCCGGGAATCAAGTATACATCCCCGGCGACCGGGACAATTCGCGCCATCAATCGCGGCGCCAAGAGAAAATTTGAGACGCTGGTCGTCGAGGTGGAAGATGATGAACATATCGCATTTCTCGATCCCGCCAAAACTTCTATTTCCTCCCTGGACAGCGATGCTGTTCGTGCAATTCTCCAGCAATCCGGAATGTGGTGCAGCTTCAGGACCCGGCCTTACGGCAAAATCCCACCCATTGACACGTCCCCCGCCGCGTTATTTATCACCGCCATGGACAGCCGTCCCCTTGCCGGGGATCCGGCCGTGATTATAAATCTGTATAAAGAGGCGTTTAGCAGAGGACTGGAGATCCTCACCAGGCTGGTCAGCACTTCCATATATCTCTGCCGCCGCGCTGGAGAGGAGCTGGGCGTTGATGTTCCCGGCACTGTCGAGATAGTCGGCTTTGAAGGACCGCACCCGGCAGGACTGGCTTCCACCCATATTCATATGCTTGACCAGGCCCGCGAGGATCGGATCATATGGCACATCAATTTTCAGGATGTCATCGGTATCGGCCATCTTTTTACAACCGGAGAACTGCCGACCGAAAAAATCATCGCCCTGGCAGGACCGGCCGTCAAGGACCCAAAGCTCATTAAAACCCGCCCGGGAGCAAACATCGAGCAAATCTGCTCGAACCGGCTGGCCCCCGCGCCGCTACGAGTCCTCTCAGGCTCCATTCTCGATGGTCGTGAAGCGGATGAATTCCATGGCTTTCTGGGCCGCTATCATAATCAGATCTCGGCGCTGCCCGACAAGTCCGGACGGGGGCTCTTCAGCTGGGGGACTCCGGGAAGTGATCGTTTCTCCATCAAACCCATCTTCACTTCGGCAATGAACAGAGCAAAAAGCTTTGCCATGAACACAGCCCTGTGGGGCGGTCAACGGGCCATCTATCCAATAGACAGCTATGACCGGGTCATGCCGCTTGATATCATACCCATGGCGCTGCTCAAATGTCTGGCCAAATGTGATACCGAAAAGGCCCGCAGCCTTGGCGCCCTCGAGCTCATTGAAGAAGACCTGGCCCTGTTATCCTTTGTCTGCCCCGGAAAAAACAACTTCGGCCCCATGCTGCGCCGGGTCCTCACGGAAATTGAACTGGAAGGCTGAAAATCTCACGCACCTCAACCCACGGCTGATGTATGAAATTCGTAGATGATTTTTTACAAAAAATAGAGCCCCTGTTTCTCAAGGGCGGCAAATTCGAGAAGCTTTACCCGCTCTTTGAAGCCACCGACTCGTTTCTTTTCGGTTCAAGCGGCAAAACCACAAGCGCTCCCCATGTTCGTGATGCCATCGACTATAAACGTATCATGATCACCGTGATCATCGCCCTGATCCCCTGCACCCTCATGGCCATGTGGAACACGGGCTATCAGGCCAATCTTGCCCTTGAAGCCCTGGGTATCGCCGCTCCTCCCGGCTGGCGCGGAGATATCATGGCTGTTATCGGCTGCTCGTCGACCAGCCTGCTTTCCAATTTCGCCCACGGCGCACTCTACTTTCTCCCCATCTATCTGGTCGTAGTGGTGGTCGGCTCCATCTGGGAAGGACTGTTCAACCTTATTCGGGGCCATGAAATCTCGGAGGCCTTCCTGGTCACAAGCCTTCTCTTTCCCCTGACCTTGCCGCCGACCATACCACTGTGGCAGGCCGCCGTGGGAATCAGCTTTGGTGTTGTTCTGGCCAAAGAGGTCTTCGGCGGTGTCGGCATGAACTTCATGAACCCGGCTCTTGCCTCCCGTGCCTTCGTCTATTTCGCCTACCCGGCGCAGATGTCCGGCAACGAAGTCTGGGTGGCCGCCGATGGCGTCAGCACCGCCACCCCGCTGGCCCAGGTCAACCAGGCCTCCTCGGCCGGGCAGGCCCTGCAGAATGTCGACTTCACATGGGGACAGGCCTTTCTCGGCACTATCCCCGGTTCCATGGGAGAGACCTCCACTTTGGCCTGTCTCTTCGGAGCGGCCCTGCTCCTGGTTACAGGCATCGCCTCCTGGCGTATCATGCTGTCCATGTTGATTGGCGGTTTGGTCTGCAGTGTCCTGTTTTTTGTTTTTGCCAGCCCGGCAAATCCGCTCAACGGTATCCCGCCGCATTACCAGATGGTTCTGGGAGGTTTTGCCTTCGGCCTGGTCTTCATGGCCACCGATCCGGTATCTGCTGCCCACACCCCACAGGCACAGTGGATGTATGGTCTGCTGATCGGGCTTCTCGCCATTCTCATCCGAGTTGCCAACCCGGCCTATCCCGAAGGAATCATGCTGGCTATCCTGCTCGGCAATGTCTTCGCCCCGCTGTTTGACTATTTTGTCATACAGGCAAACGTAAAAAGAAGGATGCTCCGCCATGGCTGATATAACCGCCTACAAACCCTTTTATTCCGTTCTGGTCCTGGCCTTTTTCTGCTCGCTCATGGTCGCCGGCGCCGCCGTGGGCCTTCGGCCGCTGCAGGAGGCCAACAAACTGCGCGACCAGAAAAAGAACATCCTCATGGCCGCCGGTCTCTATGACGGCAGCCAAAGCATCGCCGAGCTCTTCAGTGGCGTCGAGACAAGAATCGTCGACCTGCAAAGCGGTGCTTTCGTCTCCCCCGAGGAAATATCTCCTCAGGAATACGAACAGCGTAAGGCCGCCATGACCAAGGAGCTGAGCAACCCGCTGGATGATGATGCCGATGTTGCCGGCATCCGTAGAGTGGAAAAATATTCTCTGGTCTATCTGGTCAAGGAAAACGGCAGTATCAATCAGATTATTTTGCCCATACGGGGCAAGGGCCTCTGGTCGACACTCTATGGCTATATTGCCGTTAACGGCGATATGACCACCGTGAGCGGCATTTCCTTTTACGAACACGGTGAGACCCCGGGCCTTGGCGGAGAGATAGAAAATCCGCGCTGGCAGGCCGGCTGGGAAGGAAAAAAAATCTACGATCAGGACTATGAAGAATCCCTTTTCGTCGGCAAGAAACAGGGCCGGGGCGACAAGGTACACCATATCGACGGCCTCTCCGGGGCCACCCTTACCACCGAAGGAGTCGATGACATTATGAATTTCTGGTTCGGCAAACACGGTTTCAAGCCGTTTCTGAGCCGAATGAAGAGCAACGGAGGGAACATACATGGCTGAAACCAATTTTGAACTGCTGACCCGGTCGGTTTTACAGCGCAACCCCATCGCGCTGCTGGTTCTGGGTATCTGCTCCGCTCTTGCGGTAACGGGACAGATGGCAACGGCGTTTGTCATGTGCATCTGTGTCACCCTGGTAACCGCCTTCTCCAGTCTTACCATCAGCATCGTGCGCTTCCAGATACCCAACAGTGTACGCATCGGTATTCAGATTTCCGTTATTGCCACCCTGGTTATTCTGGTGGATCTATTCCTCAAGGCGTTTTACTTTGAGCTTTCCAAACAACTCTCTATTTTTGTCGGGTTGATCATCACCAACTGCATTATCATGGGCCGGGCCGAAGGATTTGCGATGTCCAATCCGCCCATCGCCAGCTTTATGGACGGTTTCGGCAACGGCCTGGGATACAGCTTTATTCTTATGTTTGTCGCCTTTATTCGCGAACTTTTCGGCTCCGGCTCGCTGTTTGGTGTTGAGATATTCCAGCTTGCCACCAACGGCGGCTGGTACATTCGCAACGGCATGCTGGTGCTGCCGGCCAGTGCTTTTTTTATAATTGCCATGATTATCTGGATACTCCGCACCCTGGACCCGGAACAGCAGGAGAATGAGTGATGGACCACTACATTGACATAATTCTTCGCTCCATATTTCTGGAGAACCTGCCGCTCAGCTTCTTCCTCGGCATGTGCACTTTTCTTGCGATTTCCAAGCAGGTCAAGGCCGCCATCGGACTCGGAAGTGCTGTTCTTGTACTGCAGGTAATTACAGTCCCTCTCAACAACCTTGTCCTTACATATATCCTCAAGCCCGGCGCCTTCGCCTGGGCAGGCTATCCGGAGGTTGATCTGACATTCCTGGGGCTGTTGACCTATATCGCCATCATTGCCGCTACCGTGCAAATTCTTGAAATGGTTCTTGATCGTTTCATGCCGACGCTGTATAACGCCCTGGGAATCTTCCTTCCCCTGCTGACAGTCAACTGTGCCATAATCGGCGCCTCTTTATTCATGGTGGAGCGTGATTATACTTTCAGTGAAAGCGTAACTTACGGTTTTGGCGCCGGTGCCGGATTTTTTCTGGCCGTGGTTGCCCTGGCCGGCATTCGCGAACGGCTTGAGTACGCCAACCCGCCGGCCGGCTTACGCGGACTGGGCCTGACGTTTATCACCGCTGGTTTGATGGCCATGGCCTTCATGGGACTTGCGGGGCTATAGAACTTTCTCATTGTAACGGAGAAAAGAGAATGA